>JBKBMR010000052.1:0-12882 GCA_046295755.1 Methylohalobius sp. | reverse complement strand
CATCCAGCGCGTGGTCGAAGCGATCGCCCGCAGCAATAACGAGGTGGGCGGCCGGGTGCTGGAGGTCAGCGGGACCGAGCACTACGTTCGCGGGCTGGGATATTTCCGTTCGCTTGAAGACATAAAAAACATTCCGGTGGCCACCGATAGCCGGGGCGTCCCTATTTTGGTGCGCGACCTGGGGCAGGTGCAGCTCGGTCCAGACCTGCGCCGCGGGATCGCCGAACTCAACGGCGAGGGCGAGGCGGTGGGAGGGATAGTGGTGATGCGCTATGGAGAAAACGCCCTTGAGGTGATCAGGGCGGTCAAGGAAAAACTGAAAGAGATCCAGAGCGCTCTTCCAATCGGCGTAGAGATCGTGGTGACCTACGACCGCTCGAGCCTGATATTGCGCGCTATCGAGACTTTGAAGACCACCTTGCTGGAAGAGATGGCCATCGTCAGCCTGGTCATCGTCGTCTTTCTTTGGCACCTGCGCAGCGCGCTGATCCCTATCATCGCTTTGCCGGTGGCGGTGCTGCTTTCCTTTCTCCCTATGGTTTACCTTGGGGTGACGGCCAACATCATGTCTTTGGGTGGGATCGCCATCGCCATCGGCGCCATGGTAGACGCTTCGATCATCATGGTAGAAAACGCCCACAAACGGCTAGAGGAATGGCAAAGCCAGGGAAAACTAGTAGCGCGCGAGCAGGTGATCCTCAATGCCCTAAAAGAAGTCGGCCCTTCGATCTTTTTTGCCCTACTTGTGATCACCGTGTCTTTTTTGCCGATCTTTGCGCTGGAGGCGCAGGAGGGCAGGTTGTTTAAGCCTTTGGCCTATACCAAGACTTTTTCTATGGCGTTTGCAGCTGTCCTGGCCGTGACCTTAACGCCTGCTTTGGCCGGTTTGTTCATCCGCGGGCGCATCCACCCAGAAGAGCGCCACCCGCTGAGCCAAGCGCTCATCGCCCTTTATCGGCCCGTGGTCGATTTCGCCGTGCGCTTTCGCGCAGGCGTAGTGCTCGGGGCGCTGGCGGCGGTGGGTTTGAGCTTGCCTTTGTTTTTTAAGCTCGGCTCGGAATTTATGCCTCCCCTCAACGAAGGGACGATCCTCTACATGCCGACTTCGCTGCCGGGTATGTCTGCGACCCAGGCGCGGCAGGTCCTACAGGCCCAGGATCTGATGCTGAAAAGCTTTCCTGAGGTAGAGACGGTCTTTGGCAAGATCGGGCGCGCCAATACGCCAACCGATCCTGCCCCGCTCAACATGGTCGAGACGGTGGTAGAGCTTAAAGCCCCTTCGGCCTGGCGCAAAGTCCCAGTAAAGCGCTGGTATTCGGACTGGGCGCCGTCCTGGCTCAAACCCGGACTAAAGCGCCTTTGGCCGGAAGAACGCCCTTTAAGCTACGACGAGCTGCTCGACGAGATGGACAAAAAGCTTCGCTTTCCCGGCATGCCCAATATCTTCTGGATGCCCGTCCAAACCCGCACCGAAATGCTGGCTACTGGAATCCGCAGCGTTTTGGGAGTCAAGGTCTTCGGCCCGGACTTAGAGAGCATAGAGCAAGCAGGCAGCCGGATCGAACAGGTTTTATCCCCCCTGCGCGGTACCCGCAGCGTCTTCTACGACCGCTTAAGCGGCGGCTATTATCTGGATCTTGAGGTAAACCGCCTGGAGGCGGCGCGCTACGGGTTGACGGTCGGCGATGTCCAAGACGTCATCGAGGCAGCGATCGGCGGCAAATCCATCACCTGGACCGTGGAGGGGCGAGAGCGCTATTCCGTGATCGTGCGCTACCCCAGGGAGCTTCGCGACGAGGTGGAGAAACTTAAAGCGCTGCCTGTTTCTACCCCGCAAGGGCTGCTTTTGCCCTTAGGGCAACTGGTGGATATCCGCTACTCCCTAGGGCCGCCTATGATCCGTAACGAGGACGGGATGCTCGTAGGCTATGTATACGTGGACGTCGCCGGACGAGACCTTGGGGGGTATGTGGCAGAAGCTAAACAGGCAATAGCCAAGGAGGTAACCCTTCCGCCCGGCGTGCACTTGAGCTGGTCTGGGCAGTTTGAATACCTTAAGCGGGCGCAAGCTAAGCTTTTGTTTATCGTCCCCCTTACCCTGGCGTTGGTGTTCGTGTTGATTTACCTCAACACCGGCTCGGTGGCTAAGACTTTGATCGTACTGCTTGCGGTGCCTTTTTCTCTGGTCGGAGCAGTGTGGCTGCTGTATCTTTTGGACTACCACCTGAGCGTGGCGGTGTGGGTGGGGCTTATCGCCTTAGCCGGGCTGGATGCGGAGACCGGGGTAGTGATGCTGCTTTATCTGGACCTGGCTTTTGCCAAACGCCAGCAGGAGGGGCGAATGCGGACGTTCGCTGATCTTAAGGAGGCGGTGATGGAGGGGGCGGTCAGGCGCATCCGCCCCAAGCTGATGACGGTGGCGACCATCCTGATCGGGCTGTTGCCCATCCTGTGGAGCACCGGCACCGGCGCTGACGTGATGAAGCGCATCGCCGCTCCTATGCTCGGCGGCGTAGTTACTTCGGCGCTTTTGGAGCTTGCTGTTTACCCGGCCATCTACGCCCTTTGGAGAAAGCGGGAGGTAGAGGGCTCATAGTCCCACCTGCCCGATCGCGCGTACCTTTTGTTCTAACGCCAGGCGCTCTAAGCTCTCCGGGTGCAGGTTGACGAACAGCGAAATCCGCCGCTTGAGCAGGGCATAGGCCTTGGCGAAAGCCAGCCGCTTTTCCCCCTCGGAACCTTCGACGGCCGCCGGGTCTGGAACCCCCCAGTGGGCGGTGATCGGCTGGCCGGGGAGGATCGGGCACGGTTCACCGGCGGCTTGGTCGCACACGGTGATGACGAAATCGAGTTCTGGCGCCTCAGCCTGGGCAAATTCCTCCCAACTCTTGCTGCGCAACCCTGCCGTTGGAATTCCCTCTTTGGCAAGCTTCTCTAAGGCCAAAGGATGGACGAATCCGGTCGGATGGCTTCCGGCGGAAAAAGCGCAAAACCTTCCCTCCCCCAAGGCGTTAAGCAACGCCTCGGCCATGATGCTTCTGGCGGAGTTTCCGGTACACAAAAATAGGACCTTATAGGTGGGTTTGGTCATTTGCGCATTCCTCTTGAGTGAAACACGGTTTGCCCCGGCAGCAGTTTTCAGTGAGAAAAGCGATTAACGCCTGCATCGCGTCAAAATCTGCGGCATAGTAAAAAAAGCGCCCCCTCTGCCGGGCGCGAATCAGGCCAGCTTGGGCCAGTTCTTTCAGGTGGAAGGATAAAGTGGCATTGGGGATTCCAAGCCGGCGGGCGATCTCGCCAGCGGTAAAGCCACAGGGGCCAGCCTGGACCAAAAGGCGAAAGACCGAAAGCCGAGTTGCTTGGGCTAGGGCGCTTAGCGCCTCAAGGACTTGAGACGATTCCATGTTTTTAAAATAATCGAATTATCTATCAAGATCAAGTTTTATCCGGCCATCTGAAAAACTGATCCCTGGAATTTCCTTTCGGATGGCCTGTGGATTAAAGCGCATTGGCGGTCGAAAAAAATAGGAATCCACCGAAGCGACTTGTCCGTGAATTGTCATTTCGACGAGCGCTCGTGAGGATGTCATTTCGACGAGCGTTAGCGAGGAGAAATCTTAAAAAGATTTCTCGCTTCGCTCGAAATGACCCGCTGTGCGCGTGACCCGGTGTGCGAAGCCCCACCGTTCAGGGCGGCTCAATGCCGCGCCTTGTCGCCATAGGAACCTTCGGCCATAAGGCCTGGGAAGATGTCAACTGGGCAAAACCGCAGCATCCGGCTATTTGGATAAGCGCTTGCATCGAGTCGGTTTCTGTTCTAACTTTAATGCCAGCTGAACCTGTCAGCTGAAGTTTAAGTGGCAGGGATTGCCCGAAATTGTCATTTCGACGAGCGGTAGCGAGGAGAAATCCTTTAAAAGATTTCTCGCTTTGCTCGAAATGACACTCTTTGCTCGACTGGTGGCGTGAAAAAAAAGAGGAGGAAGGTCATGCTAATTAGGTTTCGCCTCACCGCTATGTTGCCATTTCTGCTTGTAACTGCCTGCGCCTCCTCGCCACCGCAGTTAGCCGATCCGGCGCCAGAACTACCGGCGGTGAGTATCGGCTCGGAAGTTCCGCCTTCTCCACCTGCGGCTAAGCCTGCGCCTTCGCGCAAACAGCCCAAGCTTGCCTTTATCGCCGGCGTCTTCCCCAAGCCGGCAGAACTAGAACCCCAGGTGGCTTTCTGGCGTAAAGTATATGCCAAGTGGGGAATAGACAAAGTCGTCATCCACGACAACCGTTACCTGAACCTAGTCTATCAAGTGCTGCGCCTGCCGGAGCCGGTCGAAGACGGCACTTATACCCCGGAGCAAAAGGCCTTCATCGATCGCCGCTTAGAACATTGGCGCCAGCGCTTGCGGGATTTGGAGGCTAAGCTAGTTAAAAACGAAGCGCTTTCCCCCTGGGAGGAAAAGCTCGCCCGCTATATCGCCAAGCGGGCAGGAGAAAAAGCCGTGTTTGGGGCAGCCGATCGGATACGCTCGCAGCGGGGTCTGCGCGAGCGCTTCCGCAAAGGGTTAGAGATCAGCCAGCGCTATGAGCCTCTGTTCCGCGGGATTTTCCGCCAGTACGGATTGCCGGAAGAACTGGCCTATCTCCCCCACGTGGAATCTTCCTTCCAGCTCACCGCGCGCTCTCCCGCCGGAGCGGTGGGAATGTGGCAGTTTACCCCGGCTGCGGCCAAAACCTTTATCGGCGACGACAGTATAGAGGCCCGCCTCAATCCCGTGCTTTCTGCTCACGGCGCGGCGCGCTATCTAAAAGCTGCTTATGAGCGCTTAGGAAGCTGGCCGCTGGCGATTACCTCCTATAACCATGGAATTGGCGGCATCAAGCGCGCTAAAGAACAACACGGCGACGACTTTATTAAAATCGTGCGCGAATACGACCATCCTCGGTTTGGCTTTGCCTCGCGCAATTACTACGCCGAGTTTCTAGCCGCGTGCGAGGTAGCCGGTCAGCCCGAAAGGTTCTTCCCAGACCTTGACCTGCGCTTTGCTAAAGCTAAAGCGGCAGAGCTTCCTCCGGTACAGCTTGCCGCTTTGGCAAAGCCCCTCGTCAAAGCGCGCCCTCGAACTACCGCTCGCCCTAAGGTCGCCAAGCGCTCTTTGGTCAAAACGAAACGATCGCCTCAGCGAAGCCGTAATTAGCTTGCCGGCCTGAGAACTGAGGATCGAGCGCTTCTTGGCCAAAGGCGTGGGCATACAGCAGGTTGAAGGCAAGATAGGGGATCGGTTTGAAGCTGAGCATGACGTGGGCAAGATAAGCCAGTTCCCTGGATCCGCCGCTAGGAGAGCCGGCAATACCGAACACGCGGTCGGAGGTCGCCCCGGCGCCGGCATAAACTAAGTCTTTGGATTCTTTGAGCTTGAGCCAGTGGAAGTCGGCGCGTACCGTTACTGTAGGATGCGGCTTTAGGATCAGCTGGGCGAACACGTCCTGGTTGTTCATCATGTTGTAAAACGGAAACATGGCATACAGCCAGGGGGTCGACAGCATTTGGAAAAAGGTCTTGTGGGTGCCGTCGTTGGGGCTGGAGTCGCCCGAACCTACGTTGATCCCGGCTCTAAGCCAAGGCGTCCCCCAAAAATCGGGCAGCTGATAGCCGGCCTCGACTCCATACGCGAAGGCGCGATGGTCTTGCGTCTGCCAGTCGCCGAACTGGCCGTAGAAAAAAAACAGGCCGTCTGCCAGCCCAGGTCCCAAAGCCAAAAGCTTAGCCGCCGAAGTGCCTAAAGTGTGGATGCGGATCTCCTCACCGCGATCGGCCCGGCGAACCGCTAAAGGGCGGTTGTCGGTGGCCACCAGCTCTCGGTTATCGTCGTAGTAGATCCAAAACAGCCGGCCTAAGCTATTACCAAACGTCTTTGAATCGCGTAGGTTCAAGCTGAGGCCGGCGACGTGGATATCGGTGATGGTGCTTTGGCCGGCGATCTCGAAGCCGCCGAAGGTTGGCATGAAGGCAAAGCCAGAAAGCTCAAAATCCTCGGTGAGCACCCCCAAAGTGCCTCCGTCAAAGCTCCTGCCGGTGTGGGTGTAGTCGAAAGGACCGATCAAGCGCTGCGCAAAGCGAAAGTCCTGAATCCATTTCAGCGCCGGATGAGAGGCTGCTCCCTGGGCAGAGTCCGAATACAGCTGGCGTCCGCCCTGAAGGTAGAAGGGGCCGTGTTTGAACCTTGCCCAGCCTTGGCGCAGGAAAGCGCGGTTGCCCGTAGTCTCAGGAGTATTTAGAAAATAGTTGGCCCCTATCCCGACCCCGTTTTTGGGAAGCCCGGTCAGGAACGTGTCCTGGAACTGGACAAAACTCTCCAGCTTAGGGTGCAGAACTCTAAGGCCAAGCTGGAATTTGTTGGCGGTAAAGTTGTAGGTGCTCTCGCGCGTCTTTGAGTCAAACCAATCGACAAACTCGCCTCGAATTCGGTTGAAGAGTTCCAGGCGCCATTGGGTGGCGTAAGGCCCTTCCGTTTGCAATTTCCAAGGTTCTTCAGCATGAGCCAAAGCAAGCGTGAGCCCCAAGACATAAAACCCAACACAAATCCCCTTTTTGCACATAGCCGATTTCTCCGGTTGTTGTGGTTAAAAGCCTTAAGCGATCAAGCGCAACCTGGTCGCTTTGTCTTTTTCGGCTTCTGGCCGGTGGTGCAGAAAGCGGACGATTTCCGCCCGATAGTGGTTGAAGGTAGGGTCTTCGGTCAATGCCAAGCGGTTGCGCGGGCGCGGAAGGTCGATCGTGAGGATTTCACCGATCCGGGCAGATGGGCCTTGAGTCATCATCACCACGCGGTCGGAAAGTAGCACGGCCTCGTCTACGTCGTGGGTGATCATGATCACGGTGTTTTTAAGGCGCGCCTGGATCTCCATTAAGGAATCCTGCAGATGAGAGCGCGTTAAAGAATCCAGCGCGCCGAACGGCTCGTCCAAAAGCAGCACCTTAGGTTCCATCGCCAGCGCCCGGGCGATGCCGACGCGCTGCTTCATCCCGCCTGAGATCTCGTCTGGCTTGCGCTCTAACGCGTGGGCCATCTTGACTAGTTCCAGGTTGTGGAGGGTCCACTGATGGCGCCAGGCTTTGGGTTTGTGTTTAAATACTTGATCCACCGCCAAGCGAACGTTGGCGTACACCGACAGCCACGGAAGCAGCGAGTGGTTCTGAAACACTACCGCCCGGTCCGGACCGGGTTCGGTCACCTGCTTTCCCTCTAAGATCACACCCCCCTCGCTCGGCTCAAGCAGCCCTGCGACTATATTGAGCACGGTCGATTTGCCGCACCCAGAGTGGCCGATGAGAGAGACAAACTCCCCTTGCTCTACCTTTAGGTGGATTCGGTCTAGCACCTTAAGCGGTCCGTTTTTAGTCGCAAACTCGCAGCTGACGTGGTCGATGATCAGAAAGCTCATGGCGATTCCTCCTTAACGCAATACGGCGTTTTTGTCCCAGTTCACCTTTTTCTGCAACAGCAACATGCCGCGATCTAACATCAAGCCGATCAGGCCGATAGTGAGGACGGCGACCATGATCCTGGAAAGCGATTGGGAGCTGCCGTTTTGGAATTCGTCCCAGACGAATTTGCCAAGCCCTGGGTTTTGCGCCAGCATCTCGGCGGCGATCAGCACCATCCAGCCGACCCCTAAAGACAGGCGAAGACCGGTAAAGATCATCGGGATCGCCCAAGGCAAGACGATCTTGGTCGTTTTCGTCCAAGCGTTCAAACGCAGCACCCGGCTGACGTTGATCAAATCGCGGCTGACCGAAGAGACTCCGACGGCAGTGTTGATGAGGGTAGGCCACAGGCAACAAAGCGCCACGGTGATGGCCGAAGTAAGATACGCCTTGGAAAACAAGGGGTCTTCGGAAACGTATAGGGCCGAGACGATCAAAGTCACCAGCGGCAACCAGGCGAGCGGGGAGACCGGTTTGAAGACCTGGATCAAGGGGTTGAGCGCCCAGTAGAGGAGGCGGCTTTGACCGATCATGACTCCTAGGGGAATGGCGATCAGCGAGGCGAGGATAAATCCGGTCGCCACCGTCTTGAGGCTGGTTTGGATTTGGTCGATGAAAGTCGGCCGGCCTGCGTACTTTCGCGCTTTTAAGCGCTCGATTTCAGCTTCTGGCATCCCTTCTGCTTGGGCTTTAGCGAGGCGCTCTTTAAGCCTTTGGTAGAAGGCCTTTTCTTTTTCCCGCTCGGCCTGGTGTTCTTCAAAAAGCGCCAAGGCTTGCGCTAAGACCTGAGAAGGTCCGGGCAAGACCCCAAGCTGGGTGTGCACGTTCTGAGCGATCGCTGCCCATAGCCCCAGAAAGATCAAACCCGCCAGGAACGGGACGATGAGCTTTTCTGCCGCGCTGTGGGATACAGCCTGAATCGCTTTGGAAGTTTCGACTTTCCTACCCATAGGACCTCCTTAAATCTTGTCTTGGCCTTTAAGGCCGATGGCCAACTTTTCCAGATAGGCGTTCGGGTATCTTGCGTCGAACACCACCCCGTCGATGAACTCGGCCTGAGGCGGTTTAAATCCGGTCTCTTTGGCAAAATCCGGGAAGTCTTCTTTTTTCATCTTGCCTTCGGCGATTAAGGCTTCGGCCGCCTTTTGGTAAATATCGGGTCGATAGACTTTCTTGGCGATTTCAAAGTACCACTCGTCCGGTTTGTATTCGGGGATCTGGCCCCAGCGCCGCATCTGGGTCAGGTACCAGATGGCGTCTGAGTAGTAGGGGTAAGTGGCGTGGTAGCGGAAGAACACGTTAAAATCTGGAATTTTCCGCTTGTCGCCTTTTTCGTATTCGTAGGTGCCGGTCATGGAGTTGGCGATCACCTCAAAGTCGGCCCCTACGTAGTTGGGCTGGGATAGGATTTTTACCGCCTCGAGGCGGTTTTGCGGTTCATCCAACCACTTGCCGGCGCGGATCAAAGCTTTGACGATGCGCACTGCGGTATTTGGGTATTTTTCGACAAACTCCTCGGTCATCCCGAAGACCTTTTCTGGGTTGTTTTTCCAGATTTCATAATCGGTGATCACCGGCACCCCGATTCCCTTAAACACCGCTTGCTGGTTCCAAGGCTCGCCCACGCAGTAGCCGTCTATGGTGCCGGAGGCTAGGGTCGCCGGCATCTGCGGCGGCGGTGTGACCGAGATGAGGACCTCGGCCTCTAAAGTGCCTGAGATGTCGCCCTTGTGGGGGGCGTAGTAGCCGGGGTGGATGCCGCCGGCCGCCAGCCAATAACGAAGTTCGTAGTTGTGGGTCGAAACCGGAAAAACCACGCCGAAGTTGAAGGTTTTTCCTTGCGCTTTGCGTTCTTCTATGATCGGCTTGAGCGCTTGGGCGGAGATGGGATGCTTGGGTTTTCCATCTGCCTGCTTGGGGATATGGGGCTTCATCTTTTGCCAGACGGCGTTAGAGACCGTGATCCCATTGCCGTTTAGGTCCATGCTGAACGGGGTGACGACCTCGGCTTTCGTGCCAAAGCCGATGGTCGCCGCCAAAGGCTGGCCGGCGAGCATGTGGGCTCCGTCCAGCCGCCCCTCGATCACCCCGTCGAGCAGCACCTTCCAGTTGGATTGGGCTTCAAGCGTCACGTAAAGGCCCTCGTCCTCGAAAAACCCCTTCTCGTAGGCAATCGCCAAAGGGGCCATGTCGGTGAGCTTGATAAAGCCGAATTTCAGCTCCTCCTTTTCCGGCGGGCCAAGCTCAGCTGAGCTTAAAGCCCAAGGCCAAAGCCCGCTGACCAAAATAAAAGCAGGCAAAATTCTTAAGAGTTTCAAAAACCCCATTTGCTTTCCCCGTTTTGTTGTAGTGCCGCGAAAAATAAAAGGCGCCCATCCTCCCAACTCGTCTTTCGGTTGGGACTATGGACGCCGTTGTCCTTAAGGTTTTTTGCAGCTTCCATGCCAGATAAAATCCTTAAGAGAAGCTATGGGAGATTCAGGTTTAAAGCTCGTTTACAGTACTTTTTTGGTGCACCAAAGCACCACGTTGGATCAAGCTGCTTGGGCATACAGCGCCTTTTCCTTAGCGATCAAGACCTCAGCCAGAAACGAAAACGCTTCTTCCCAAGCTTTAAGGACCTCAGGGGTAGCTGCCTCCCCCAAAACCTCTTGCATAGCAGAAAGCAAGGCCTTCCCGACTAAAGGGTAGTGCTCGGGTTTGACCCCGGCGCGCACGTGCGCCTTAGCCATGGTCTCTACGGCCTCAGATAAAGCTTCTAGGCGGTCGATGTGGAGGGCGTAGGCGCACACCGCCGCCGCCAGCTTGTTGGGTTGCTCCTTTGGAGCATCCTTAAACAAGGGTTTGAGCTCAGGATGCCTTTCAAACAAAAGCTCGTACATGCGTTCAGTGATCTTTATTCCCTTCTCTTGAAGAATGGGAATGGTCGTTTTGACGGTAGCGATGGTATCCGGAGAAAGGCTCATGGTTTACCTCCTTTGGGCTGTTGAACGGGAATCCGCACCACTACCCCGCCCATCACCTCGCCGAGCTTGAAATCGCGCCGCGGTGAGTCTGGGTGGGCGTTGTGGCAGGCGATGCACACCGGAGCTACCGCCTTGTCGGCGTAGACCGCGGTGAAATAGGGAACCCCGCCTAAAACTTCAGTAGTGTAGAAATTCTCTTCCGGGTGAGCGGCCACGTATTGGAGGCCCTCTTTTTCGGCTGGGGTCTTAGGGGCGTTTTGCTTGTTGATGGGCCAAAGCGACTGGAGCGAGTAGGCGAAGTTTAATCCTTGCTCCTTGGCGCGTTTTTGGGCGTGTTCGGCGCCCATGCGTAGCATTTGCGCCGGCAGCGGCAGAGCCTTGTCGTCCTTGAAGTGTTCACTGGCCTTGATGACTTTTTCTTGCTGCACCAGGCGGTTGACCACCTGCTGGGTATAAACGGTGCGGTCCGACTCGATCACCAGGTGCAGGGCGTCGGCCGTAGCTTTGGCTGAGATCATCGCTTCGTTTGCGTCTTGGGCAAGCGCCAATTGGGTCGAAAGCACCCAAGTTAAAAGCAAGATATAAGGCTTCATTGCATTTCCTCCTTTGGTGGGTTAAAAACCGAACAAATGAGTATCCCCCTGGCCGGTACGTGCACGCCGCTCGCGCTCGGCGCGCGCCAACTCCAAGCTTTGGACGTGAACCTTCGGTCGGCCTTTAAAATTGCGACGGATCAGTTCAGCGTCGGCTAAGGCATCCAGGCTGAAAGCCAGGCCATGACACTGCAAGCAAACCGGGCGCAGCATCTTGCTGTTGGGCGAATGCACCGCGCTTTGGTTGTGCTGAACCACGATCCGGCTTTGCCAATCGTTAATTTCCTGGGCGATCCTGGGCATGTGGCAGGTGGCGCACGTAACCCCGCTGCCGGGAGGAAGTTCCCCTGCCAACTCTCGGCGCCAAAGCTCAGCGTGAGCGGAATCCTTCCACGCCAAGCTGTGATCGTCGGCGTGGCAGCCAAGGCAGGCCTTTGCAGCCGCCTGGACGGTGTCGAAGCGGTGCGCCGTATGACAGGCGGTGCAGGTCAAGGGGTTGTCTTGAGCTTCTGGGCGCATAGGCAAGCGCGCCTTGGCCGGAGTCATGGGGGAAAGCCCGGCCGCCAGGCGCATGCCGTGGCGTCCTTGGCCGAAGGCCTTGGTCTCGATCCCATGGCATTGGGCACAGGCGTTGTGATCCGGGTGCTCGTTCCAGCTTTGCCCCTGGCCGTGGCAGGCGCTGCAGTTTACGCCCGACCGGGTGTGGGCGGTTTCCGCCCAGTCCCGCTGGATCTGGGCGTCGCCGCCTTGGCCGGCGGGAAAATCGGCCTCGGCCAGAGTCAAAGGCCTGACTGGAAAGCGCTGGTGGGGGTAGTCGCCCAACTCGGCCAGAATCTGGCTGAACTGGCGCGGCGGAACGGTGGCGCTGGCTAAGGTTTCTGGCTCGTCTAAGTGTTTGATGAGAAAATCGGTATAAAGCGCCTGGTTGTCGTGGAAGTTATGGCAGCCGGAATCCTTGCAGCTGGAAAACGCCATGCCGGCGTGCGAGGGACGTTCTTTAGCGATGTCTTGATGGCAATGGAAACACACGTCGCGCGGTTGGGTCAGTCCGTCTTTTTGAGTGATTTGTGGCCGGTGCTCGCTGTGGCAAGTCACGCAGTGCACGGCGTCGATCTTGGCTAAGTGTTCGGCGTTGCGCGGGTCCTCAAATTTGCTTTTGGGGTGGGAGTCAAGCGGCTTGATCCGCTCTTGTCCGTGGCAGCGCAGGCAGGCCTGTTCTAAGGCCTCGGCACCCGCGAAAGGATCGCTATGGCAGGTGTCACACGCCTCGGCCAGTTGGTGGTGGCCAAAGCTAAGCGGCCCGGGCATAAATAAAGCCTTGTCTTTAGCTTTCAGGAAGCCAAAGGCAAGCCCGCCGCTTAAGACGAAGCTTAACATCAGCCACAGGCTCCAAAGCGCCCCTTTGCCCATTCAGTACCAATACACTTTAAGGATGTGAAAGCCGAGCAGCACCGGCAGCGGCCAGAAGGCCAAAAGGTGCCACCAAGTAAACCTATGCTTTAGGCTTGTGGCCAAAGCGCCGCCGATTCGGTGCCCATGGCCGGTGACCAAGCCGCAGGCGCTACCTAGGCCCAAAGTCAGAGCAAAACAGAGCGCAAGCGCTAGGTCCAAACCGCTGCCTAAGCGTCCTCCGGTGTGGAGCAAAAGCCCCAAGGGTGCCAAAAGCCCGAACAGAACGTGCGCGATTCGCCAGGTATCGAATGAGCCTAGTGTTTGCAGCTTACGCAACCGCTTGCGCAGGGAGAGCAAAAGTGCTGCCAAAACCAGCCCTAAAAGCGCATAGCCGCTTGCTTGTTTGTAAAATCCGTCGCGCCAAAGCTTGTCCCAGCGCCAGGCAAGC
>JBKBMR010000051.1:0-12910 GCA_046295755.1 Methylohalobius sp. | reverse complement strand
GTCTCCCAGACGCTGAGCGTTCTGGAAAGCAAAGGCTACATCGAAAAGACTCCAGACCCAAAGGACAAACGCGTCGTCCATTTACATTTGACGGCCAAAGGGAGGGCATTGATAGCGGCGAACATGCCTCCGCTCCTCCTGAAGTTGGCAATTGGTCAATTGTCACCGAACCGGCAACAGCAATTGGCAGAAAACCTAGCGATCTTGCTCAAAGCTATGCAGGAGGCAAGCCAACAAAGAGCCTTTGGCGTTTGCAAGACCTGCAGACACTTACAGCGGACAGAAGCAGGGCATCGCTGCGGTTTGACCCAGCTACCTCTGACCGTAGAAGAACTCGAACTCATCTGCCGCGAACACCTATCCCCTGAAGCTCACAGCCAAATCGCCCAAGACGCACGCTAAGCTGAGGCGGATCACAACGCTTCCGTTCCGGTCTCGCCGGTGCGGATCCGGATCACCTCATTCAAAGGCAAGACGAAAATTTTGCCATCGCCGATTTTGCCAGTGCGAGCGGCATTGGCAATCGCTTCGACAGCGCGTTCCAAAAACTCATCGCTTACTGCTACCTCGATCTTCACTTTAGGCAGAAAATCCACCACATACTCTGCCCCGCGGTATAGCTCGGTATGACCTTTCTGGCGACCGTACCCTTTGACTTCGGTCACGGTCATCCCAGAGATCCCAAGCCCTGAGAGGGCTTGGCGCACCTCGTCGAGCTTAAAAGGTTTAATGATCGCGACGATCAGCTTCATAGACGACTCCTTAAAGAATGCCTTATCAAGTTGCCAAACTATGCCGAAAAATGCAGCAAAACACAATTTGGCCGCGTAAAGTGAATCCGCTATGCTTGAAGTATCGTTTTCAGCCGAGGAACTTAATTCATGTTCGACCCCAGACAGCTTGATGATCTGGCCCAACGCTTAGCCGGCGTCTTACCCGAAGGGCTCAAACAGCTGCGCGAAGACCTGGAAAAGAACTTTCGCGCCGTCCTCCAGAGTGCTTTTTCCCAGATGAATCTGGTCAGCCGCGAGGAATTCGAAGTCCAGGCCGCGCTTCTAAAACGTACTCGGGAAAAACTAGATGCCCTGGAGGCGCAGATCCGGGAATTAGAACAGAAGCTCAGAAGTTAATATGGCGTTGGCGCGGGTCTACAGCCGCGGTCAGGCCGGTATCGACGCGCCAGAGGTCAGCGTAGAAGTGCATCTGGCCAACGGCCTACCTAGCCTGACCATTGTCGGGCTGCCGGAAGCCGCAGTCAAAGAAAGCAAGGATCGAGTCCGGGCGGCGCTGGTTAACTGCGGCTTTGCGTACCCGACCCAGCGCATCACGGTCAATCTAGCGCCTGCGGACCTGCCCAAAGAAGGCGGGCGCTTCGATCTGGCGATCGCTCTGGGGATTTTGGCCGCTTCCGCGCAGATTCCCAGCGAGCCGTTGATTCACCATGAGTTCCTCGGGGAATTGTCCTTGAGCGGCGAGCTGCGCTCCATTTGCGGCGCTCTGCCTGCCGCCTTACACTGCCGTAGGGCTGACCGAACTTTACTGGTGCCGAAAGCCAACGCTGCTGAGGCGGCGCTCGTGGAAGGCTTAAGCGTATTCGGCGCCGAACACTTACTCGAGGTCTGCGCTCATCTCACAGGCCACCGGCCCTTGACCCCCGTGGCGCCGCCTCCTCTTACGGCCCCGCCTGCTTTGGGTCTGGACTACGCCGAAGTGCGCGGGCATTACCAAGCCAAACGGGCGATCGAAGTGGCCGCCGCCGGCGGTCACAATTTGCTGATGATCGGTCCGCCGGGATCGGGCAAGTCGATGCTGGCCGAAAGGCTGCCCACCATCCTGCCTCCATTAAGCGAGGCCGAGGCTTTGGAAGCCGCTACCATCGCCTCCATCAGTGGCCAGCCCTTCGACCCAGCCCGCTTCAGAGTGCCTCCTTTTCGCGCTCCCCACCATACTGCCTCGGCGCCTGCGCTGGTGGGCGGCGGGATCGGCGGTCAGATTCGCCCTGGAGAAATTTCTCTGGCCCATTTGGGCGTGCTGTTCTTGGACGAGTTGCCCGAGTTTCAGCGCAAGGTACTAGAAGTCCTGCGCGAGCCGATGGAAACCGGGCGCATCACAATCTCACGCGCCATTCGCAAATCGACTTTTCCCGCCAGGTTTCAGCTCGTCGCCGCGATGAATCCCTGCCCTTGCGGGTACTACGGCGACCCGTCCGGCCGTTGCCGTTGCTCTCCGCTGCAGATCGCCCGCTACCGCGAGCGCATCTCCGGCCCGTTGCTGGATCGAATCGACATCCATCTGGAGGTCAATTGCCATACGGACGAATTGCTCGGCAGCCCTATTGCGCAGCGATCCAGCGCCGAGATGCGCGCCTGTGTTCTGGCCGCCCGCGAATGCGCTCTGGCGCGCGCGGGCAAGCTCAACGCTCACCTGAATGTGGGCGAGATCGAGCGCTTCTGCCAACCGGACGCCACTGCTCGGGAGCTGCTCGCCCAGGCGATCGCCAAACTGGGCCTATCCCACCGCGCCCTACACCGGATTCTCAAAGTAGCGCGTACCATCGCTGACCTGGAAACCAGTCCTACCATCACGGCCAAACATCTCAGCGAAGCAATTGGCTACCGGCGCCTGGACCGCAAACCCCTCGGCCATCCGGTTAGTCCTTAAGCTTGACTTCGTAGCCAGCAAACTTTCGGATGTTGATCACTCCCCGGTCGAAAATCAGATATTGCCCTTTGATCCCGAGTAGGATCCCACCGGCTTCTGGCTGCTTATTGAAATCAAAAACTCGGATTGCCGTAGGATAGGTCAGAATCGGATAGCGGATCGCCACCGTTTCGGCAACGCCCAGCGTACTTACCTCTACGCCAAGGCGCTCTGCCTCCAGCTGGATATCTCGCCGGTACAAAGCCAACAAGCGCTCTCGCTCGGCGAGCAAGTCCAAAGAGGGGCTTTCGGATTTAAGCATTTTTTGCCACTGAGTTCGGTCACAGACCTGGCGTTTTAAAACCACCTCCAAAAGTCCTGCCAAATAGCGGGATGAAGTTTCTAAGACTGGCAAGGCTTGGCTAGCCCCTTGGTCGATCCAGCGGGTTGGAATCTGGCTTTTACGAGTGATCCCGACTTTCAGACCGGAAGAGTTGGCCAGATAGACCACGTGGGGTTCAAAGCAATTGAGCTTGGCCCATTCTGGCTCCCGGCAGGTACCCTGAGCGTAATGGCACAGCTCTGGCTTGATGATGCACTGATCGCAGCAGGCGAGCTTGCGGAAACAAGGGAAACAATAACCCTGATTGAAACTCTTTTGGGTCTTGCGGCCACAATGGATGCAGTAAATTTGACCCTGGTAAGTCAAAGTGAGCGATTTCCCTAGCCAGCTGTCCATAGGCAGCAGATTATCTCCCAAAGGCAGCCGGTATTCCGCCATGCCATCGGCCGTCAAAGCCACCTGCATTTTGCGCAATGCGCCGCAGTAATTCATAATTTGATTTTTTGCAATCAGTTTATGGAGAATGCCAATGGCCTTGATGCTGGTTTCCTCTGGAAACAATGTCCCTCACGACATCAACGTAATCATCGAAATTCCAGCTTACAGCGATCCAGTCAAGTACGAGGTCGACAAGGAAACCGGTGCGCTGTTCGTGGACCGTTTCATGGGCACTGCGATGCAGTATCCGTGCAATTACGGCTACCTGCCCCATTCCCTGTCGGAGGATGGAGACCCTGTGGATGTGCTGGTGATTGCGCCGTGGCGCTTGATTCCCGGCTCGGTGGTCCGCTGCCGGCCCATCGGCATGTTGCAAATGACCGACGATGCTGGCGTCGACACCAAGATCCTGGCGGTACCGATAGACAAGCTGACCCCGCTCTACAAAAACGTCAATACTTTCCGCGACATCCCAGAACCTCAACTGGCCCAGATCGCCCACTTTTTCGAGCACTACAAAGACCTAGAGCCTGGCAAGTGGGTAAAAGTGGAAGGCTGGCTGGGACCGGAGGAAGCCAAGGCGGAGATCGTCGCTTGCATCCAGCGTTACAATCAGGCCAAGAAAAAACCCAAATTCTGATGTTTCCCTCGGCCTTAATTTCAGGCCGGGGTATTTTTCTCTACCCAGCGCGCGCCGCCCGGCAATCTCTCCTGCTTCCAAAAGGGTGCCCGGGTTTTGAGCGCTTCCAGGACAAATCGGCAAGCATCGAAAGCCGGTCCACGGTGGACAGACCATACCGCCACCAAGACGATGGGATCGCCGGGCCGGACTTCTCCTACCCGGTGGATTACCAAGGCATCCAAAAAATCCCAGCGCGATCCTGCTTCGGCGACGATCCGCTCCAGTTCACGTTCGGTCATCCCCGGATAATGCTCAAGAAACATGGCTTCTACCCGCTCGCCTTGGTTGAAGTTGCGCATGGTACCGACGAAACTGGCTGCAGCTCCATACCGGCCAGGTGCCAGATGCTCTTGATAGGCACACAGCTCTGCCCACGGGTCAAACGAGTGATCGACCAGCTTGACCAGCATGACTCATCCTCCGGTAACCGGCGGGAAAAAGGCCACCTCATCGCCTTCTCCGACCGGCGCCGTAGGGTGTGCATATTCCCTATTGACCGCTGCCAGCACCTTATCCGGCAGCGGCTCGCCGGTTAATACTCGCCACACCTCGGCGACGGTATGGGCCTCGTCTGCCGGCAATTCGATTTGATCGATGCGCCAGCGTTCGCGCAAGCTCGCAAACATTCGTACCCGGATTGGCATAACTTTAACCCTGCCTCAGACCAGAAGATTGACATATCATATAATCAAATTGCCTAAGACTAAATCGCCAATGACGCAACTGACTCATTTCGACGCCCAAGGCCAGGCTCACATGGTGGACATAAGCGATAAACCCGCCACTAAACGCCGAGCCGTGGCTGAAGGTTACATCGACATGCAAGCTAAGACCCTAGAGCTGATCCTTACAGGCGGCCACAAGAAAGGCGATGTATTGGGCATTGCCCGCATCGCGGGGATCATGGCGAGCAAGAAGACAGCGGAGTTAATCCCTCTGTGTCATCCCATCCACTTGACCAAGGTGGAACTGGATTTGATCCCTCAGCCTGAAACTTCGTGCGTCCGCTGCGTTGCGGTCGTGGAGACCATCGCCCCCACTGGGGTGGAGATGGAGGCCTTGACCGCAGTCCAGATCGCCTTGCTTACGATCTACGATATGTGCAAAGGCGTAGACCGAAGCATGACTCTGCACACCATTCGCCTGCTCGAGAAAAGCGGGGGTCGAAGCGGCTTGTGGCAACGACCATGATAGTAAATCAACCACTTACAGGAGTCCTCACCATGCCTAAATCCTATCTTACTTTATTGATCTTGCTGATCGCAGCCCTGATTATTACGCCTTTCGGAGACGCTGAAGCCAAACGCTTAGGTGGCGGTCGCTCTTTCGGGAGCAAACCCTCTTACAGCAGCCCCTATCAACGCTCACAGATTCAACCCAGGCGCGCCACAATCCCGGCCAAGGCAGCACCGACCCGGCAGGCCGACCACCAGGCCTTGCCCAATCGCACCGGTCTATTAGGCTGGCTGGCCCCGCTTCTGGCCGGAGGACTTCTGGGTTCGCTGCTCCTAGGCGGCGCCTTCGAGCATCTGAATCTGGCAGACCTTTTGGTCTTCGGCAGCTTGGCTTTTCTTCTATTTAAATTACTGGCGCACCGTTCTCGACCAGTGGAGGAAGCACCTTATTATTCTGCGGGAGTAACTACCTCCGGGGCGAAGGAATCTGCCACCCGCCCTTTCGATACCGATCTATTGTTCAACCGAAGCAACCCCAACCAGGCTTCTTCAGCACTGGCGGATACACCTGCCGATTTCGACTTAGAAGGGTTTCTCGAACAAGCCAAAAAAATCTTTCGACAATTGCAAGCTGCCTGGAGTCAAGGAGAGTTAGCCGATATTCGCGGCCTGACTACCGATGAAGCCTTCATGGAAATCAAAACCCAAAAGGAAACCGATGGGGTCGGTTCGGTTGAGGTATTAGCGCTTGAAGCTCAGCTTTTAGATTACCAAGAAACCTCAGATGCTCAGACTGCGGCAGTTCTGTTCACCGCCTTGATTAGGGAAGATCAACAAGATCCAGAACAAATCGAGGAAATTTGGCACTTCGTCCGCGCAAAGTTTGGCTTCAATTCCAGTTGGCGGTTAGACGGAATTCAGCAGATCGAAGGCTAGAAAAAAAGTGCCGCACTCCTGCGGCACTTTCTCAAAAATCAAGGAGCTGCGGCAACGTTGATATCAGTTAAAGACAGACCATGCAGCTTCCAATTGTCATGCTCGGCCAGATCCCCGCCAGTGTGCTTTAGTTCACATACGTAGTTCTTACGGACTGCGGCTGCGTCGGGCTCGTTCACAGTTACCTGGGACTTGATCAAAAATCGACCAAAACCGATGTCCCAGGCCTGATAATTTGCGTTCTCGAAAGCGAGCGTTGCCTTTTCGTCGAATTTATCCTGGACAAAACGGTTGCATTGTAATAACGCTATCGCGGTACGGTCGTCGTACACTTGGGTCGGCTCACCTCCCTGAGAAGCATCACCCACAAACGGCTCGGTGTTGACTATGCTGAGCGCAAACGGCACGATTGCCTTATTGAGAATCACGTACAAAGCGATGACATAAACCGCCCAAAGCAGCAATGAGTATTTGTTTTTCAATAACTTCTGCAACATAGCTGAATCAACCCTCCAAAGTTTTTCATGCCCCGTAAGAGCAAGCATACCGATTCGCTTTTATTTTGACCACAACCAGTCAGCTAATTTTGGTAAGAAGCCTGCATGATATTACGACATTCCATCAAAACCAGCCTCCACGACCTAATCATCGCTGGGATCACTTTCGTCGGGATCGCCTTGTGCTTATACCTCGACTCGCTACACGATCTGGCATTACAAAATGCCTTGGGGAAATGCGCTTGGGTGGTTCTGATCGGCTTACTGATTTGGGAGACTGGTCTAGTTCGCTTGCAGGTCTTAATCGCGGTTTTGTTTGCCACCTTGGGCGAGCATTTTGCTTCCGGGCTAATGGAAGGCTATATCTACCATTTTCACAATCTCCCCGCCTATGTCCCTCCTGGACACGGCATGGTTTATTTGACTGCAGTCGCCCTGGCCCGTTCACCGATCTTTCAAGCGCTACAGCGCCCGATTCTGTGGGGAGTCCTGACGACGATGGGTTTATGGTCCTTGTGGGGAGTGACTTTTGCCGAACGCAGCGATTGGATTGGAATGCTGCTATTTCTGGCCTACTTACCTTGCGTCCTATGGGGGCGGGCGCCTTTGGTTTATTTGGGCGCGTTTTTTGTCACCACGTATCTAGAGCTCATCGGGACCGCCCTTGGGACTTGGAGATGGGTCGAGGTGGATCCGGTCTTGTCCTTGCCCCAAGGCAATCCGCCAAGCGGTGTAGCTGCCTGGTACTGTTTGGTCGATGCGGTGGCTATGGGCGGTGCCAGCTGGCTGATCGACCAATGGAACGGCATTCGTGCCTTGCCGGCGCGGATTCGAAGCGCATTAACCCTGCCAGCGTGGGTTCGGGTCGTGCGGAAAACTGAAGTCCCCTATGAGAACAGATAAAATATCTTGCTTGCAATTCAAAACGACCGGTCATATGATTTTTTATCATGCAGCGCGACCTTCGCAAACGCCACAATCTAAAAAAACTGCTCGATCAGGGCGTACGCTTGCTCATGGAACGCGGCTATCACGGCACCGGCATCCAGGAAATTTCGGCTTCGGTGAACATCCCCAAGGGGTCTTTTTACAATTATTTCCCCAACAAGGAGTCCTTCGGCGCTGCGGTCATCCGCCACTACATCGAACCGTTCATTACGCAACTGGAGAATTTCCTATCTCCTGGATCGGATCCGGTGGTCGGCTTGCGCAATTATTTCGAAGCCTTGATCCAGGAAGCGATCCGCAATGACTTCAAAGGCGGCTGTTTGCTGGGCAATCTGATGGGAGAAATCG
This sequence comes from Methylohalobius sp., assembly GCA_046295755.1. GTDB lineage: Bacteria > Pseudomonadota > Gammaproteobacteria > Methylococcales > Methylothermaceae > Methylohalobius. Next base: position 4,903 of record JBKBMR010000051.1, on the reverse strand, counting down.
GCGACACCAGCGAAACCTGCCGCCAGGCACTTAAACAAGCGGTGGATCGCTACCGGGACAAGATTCGACAGGGCCTAGAGCAGGCCCAAAGCCAAGGCAAGGTGCGCAACGACTTAAGTGCCCTGGAACTGGCCGACCTGATGGTGGACTACTGGCAAGGCGCTTTATTGCGGATGAAGGTGGAACGCTCGCCAAAGCCGCTTTATGCCTTTGTACGCCATATTTTTGAACAGACTTTGCCCGGTTAATTTTTGGCTCAGCTGAAAAATGACCAGTCGTTTTAATCAACCCCAAAGGAGGTCATCATGCCTAAATATGTGATCGAACGTGAAATCCCTGGTGCCGGTAAGCTCTCTCCAGAGGAACTCAAAGCCATTTCGCAGAAGTCTTGTGGGATTCTCAACCAGATGGGACCTCAGATCCAGTGGGTGGAAAGTTTCGTCACTCAAGACAAGGTCTACTGCATCTATATCGCTCCCGACGAGGAAGCGATCCGCGAACATGCCAAGCAAGGAGGTTTCCCAGCCGATCGGATCAGCGAAGTTAAAGCCATCATCGATCCAACTACCGCTGAGGGTAAGCCATGCTAGAAGTCGAGTGGAACGAGGCTCTCTGCTGTCATGCTGGAATTTGCGTAAATAGCTTGCCCGAGGTATTCCGCGTCGAAAACGGGCGACTGCAGATCGATCCCGGTGCAGCCGAGCCACAGGCAATCATGGCAGTGGTCGCCCGCTGCCCTTCTGGCGCCCTGCAGCTTAGGGAATCATCGATTAATCAAGAGGTTATGTCATGAGATTGGTATATTTCTTGCTCATCTCGTGGTTCTCCACGGTTTGGAGCGATGAAACTCCGCTTCCTCCCTATCTGGCCAAAATCACCGGACAAGAGGATTTCGTCTATGTCTGGACCTTAGGTATGGAAGGATTAGGAGACGAATCGGACAAGCTGGTCACCATAGACGCCAACCCCAAATCGCAAAACTTCGGCAAGGTAATTCACACGGTCTCGGTCGGCGGCCGTCACGAGGCCCATCACGCCGATTTTACCGAGGATCGCAAATACCTGTGGGCAGGGGGACTTGACACCAACAAGATTTTCATTTTTGACGTCCATACCGATCCGGCCAAACCGAAGCTGGTCAAGACTATCGATGATTTTGTAGAAAAAAGCGGTGGAGTGGTCGGGCCTCATACCTTTTATCCACTCCCCGGCCGTATGCTCATCAGCGGCCTGTCCAATAGCAAGGACTTAGGCGGCCGCACCGCGCTGGTAGAGTATACCCACGACGGCCAGTACCTGGCCACCTATTGGATGCCAACCGATGACAATCTGCGCGGCGCGCGCAAAACCGGCAAGTACGCCGATGGCTATGGCTATGACGTGCGCTCCCTTCCGCGCCTGGGCATCCTGTTGACTTCATCTTTTACCGGCCACAAGAACTACATGCGCGATTTCGGCGAACTGATCAAGGACACCCAAGCGATGCAGGAATTTGGCAACACCATGGTGGTGTGGAACTTGAGCGACCGCCGCCCCAAGCTGATCTTCGACGTTCCGGGCGCGCCTTTGGAAATCCGCTGCGCTTGGCAGCCAGATCACAATTACTGCTTCACCAGCACCGCTTTGACCGCCAAGCTGTGGCTGATCTATCTGGACCCACAAGGGAACTGGCAGGCCAAAGCCGTCGCCGACATCGGCGATCCCGAGAAGACGCCGCTGCCGGTGGACATTTCCATCGACAGCCAAGACAAAAGGCTCTGGGTCACTACCTTCGCCGATGGCAGCGCCCATCTGTTTGACATCTCCAACCCGTTTGCGCCCAAAGAAGTTTACCGCACAAAAATCGGCGCCCAGGTCAACATGGTGTCCCAAAGTTGGGACGGAGAGAGGGTTTATTTCAGCTCCTCGCTGCTATCTAAATGGGACAAACGGGGGAAAGACAACGAGCAGTTCGTCAAAGCCTTCCGCTTCGACGGCAAACAGCTGATTCCTTTATTTGCCGTCGATTTCATCCAGGAAAAATTGGGGCGACCTCATCTGATGCGCTTTGGAGCCAAAGCCTTATACCACTAGACCGTCGGCCAGGGACGGCCTCTCAGCTAGAAGGCTTTTTCCTCAATCCAAAGAGTTGCAAGACCGAGGCAACCGCCTGGACAAACAGACAAGTCAGATCCACCAAACGGTTAAACAAGTAGCCACTCAGCTCCCTCCCTTTCATGCCGAAGAAACGCCTGCCAAGCCATTCCAACAGGTAAGGTGCCCCTAAGACCCCGGCCACAAATCCCAATACGAACATTCCTGAGAACAGAGGCTGGGAATTGGGACCTGGAAAACCAGGAAGGAAGGCGTCCCCTTCGCCGACGATCAACTGCGAGGTAATCGCTTGAGCTTGCTGATGGACCTCGGAACTAACCGGATAGCTCCTATCTTGTGGAGGTAAAATAAACGTCCCTGTCACTTCCTCGCCGCCCGAAGCCTCCAAGGCAAACACCCCTTTAGGATAAAGCTCTTTAGGCAATCCGCTGACTACCCATTGGTGTCTGACCTGATCGTCGTTGATCAAAGTCACCGTCAAGCGGGTGCACGGCTTGACGTGCCATTCAGAGTCGCTGTATCCATAGACAACGCCCGGAAACTTGGCAAACCCCCTTCCAGCGTGGACGGTAAGCTGCACATCCTCGGAGAGTTTGGTGCATCCTTCAGGCAGTCGGTTGTCATTTTGGCCGATCACCGTGCGTCCGCGCGAGTCCATCAGCAAGCCTGAATCGACTGCCGGCATATTTACCGCTGCAGCTAGTGTCATTTTAACCCTTGGCCAAGCAGCGATGAATCAGTTCGCGGGCGCGCTTTTGGTTGGCAAACAACACATACGCTAAAAATCCTAGAAACAAACCCACGAGCAGATCGTAAACGAGCTTTGTCGGCTTGGTTTGCCTAGCCTGCTTTTCACTGGAATCCGGCGTCTCACCGGCTGAGCTAGAAAACTGGCCGAGGTCGATGTCCGGGACATCCTCTGGGCTGAGGGAAGATTCGTACACGATCGCAGCTAACTGCCTCCACGCTGGACTCCCTCCTAGGTTTCGCCCGGAAATCGTCCAGACGCCAGGACCAAAGCCGTGCAAGCCATCGTCGCTGGTAACCAGGCTGAGATCTAAGCGCTGCCCTGGGGCCAGATCGAGAACGTCGCGCATCACTTGGGCCAGCGGATGATGTTCTATGCCGTCGTAGTGGGTGATGTTCACTCTGTGACCTTGAAAAGCGATTGCAACCGCATCGCTTTGGGCATTGAACAGGCGCAGTTTGATCGCCTGATCTGGCTTGACTATGATGGGAGAGTCGCGCAAGACATAGGGGAACAAACGACCGTTGAGCAAAAAGTAGTCTTCGTCTATTCTGCCAGAGTACCCTGCCAAACTTTGGGCGACTTGTTCCGGGGTGGCGGCATGCTGCACGAGCTGATGTAATTCTTTATCGACGGCCTGGTATTGAATGTCGTATTCCTGATCGTATTTTTCCAGGACTCCCTTGGCCGGATGGCGAACTTTGCCTGCTCCTATGTTAAAAGTTTGCACCCAGTTATTGGGTCGATTTTCCTCTACTACAAACATGCCGATCAGACCCAAACTCACTTCAGCCGAGCCATCGGCTTGGTAAAACATCGTTCCTGGCTGCCTTGGGGTAAACTCATACACCAGAGTTTGTCCCGGAGGGGCAGGTCTTTCCTTGCTGGCAAATGGGTGATCGACCCCGAACAAGGCCAAGGTGTGCGGCAAATAGTGGGTGTTTTCCAAAACGAGCTGGACTGTGTCTCCGGCCTCGACCCGAATCACTGGGGATGGAAAACGCAACTCAAGCGCCTCATTCTGAGAGGCCAACAGGCGCAGCTTGGGGGAAAATACCCAAAACGCCGGCTTAATCCCGGGAGCAATGCTAAACTCAAGACTTTCCCCCTGCCCTAAGGAAGCGCCATTCAATTCGGCGATCTCCAATTTGATGATGATTTCATCCGGATCACCGTCGCCGTCGCGATCATTTTTCTTGATCACCGCGTCGGCGGCCAGAGGAGTTTTCATCAAGGTAGGCACAGTAATGTTGTTGGTCCCCTTGACGAAAGCGGCAATCGTGTAAGGGTCGTCCGGCAAGCAAACCCGCTCCTCCTGAATCTCGATGCCTTCTACTACTTGGGCATGACGCCATTCGGGCGGCCGCCCCTTAGGGCAAAACAGCTCAGCTTCACCTTTTTCTACTTCAAAGGAAGACGGCGGTTTGGCATCCGCCGCCATCACTGAAACGAACCCACCCAGCATCAAGGCGCCAGCGATAGATAAAAGGCAAACCTGCATTGAGTTATCTTTTTATTTTTACCAGCATATCGTCCACTTTTTTCCGAAAACCGGCGCTGGACAGATAAAATAGATAAACTGCTGCTACAATTAGCACGGCGGCAATAATCAGGTTTCGCAGTGAAGTACCGCCTGTACCGACTTTGAGAGGCAAATGATTCTCTACGGTTTTACCGCTCGGATCGGTAAGCTTGACCTCAACTACGTAATCGCCTGCCTCCTGGAAGTTGACCACGGATTCCAAGATTCCAGTCTTAAACTTTTCAGGAGGACGTTTAAAGATACTTTGATCTCCTTTCTTGATTTCAATTTCGATTGTCATCTCCTTAATCTGCCTGTCTAAGTCTAGACTTGCTTTTTTAGCCGTAGACCCTTCTAGGGACTCGTAATCAAACACCAAATTCGTTTGTCCCAAGCCGGGAATCTCAGTGCAAAATTTCGCATCCCCCGTCAACTGCGGCTGGTAGGCAGAAAACATCAAAGCAAAATCCCCGACCGAGAGACGGCACCCACCTCCAACAGTGCCTCCGCCACCACCATTAGCAAAAGCGGATGAACTG
>JBKBMR010000050.1:0-12999 GCA_046295755.1 Methylohalobius sp. | reverse complement strand
GGTTCCTAAGACGAAGGCCAACAGGGTTGCAATCCGGTGCTGAAGGATTTCGCCATCGCCTAAAGTGCTCTCCCAAAAGCCTATAGGACCTAGCGGCCAGGCTTGGGCGTCGGAGCGGAAGAACAGGAAAATCGCCAGGCCGATGAATCCCGCTGGCCAGTAGGAAGGCCACTTAAGGCGCCAGAAATAGCCAATCAATGCTACTCCCGCCATGACGAGCAAAAACAGCCCGGCCACGTTGTGGTTGAAGTTAGACCATTGGGAGGCGGCCACAGGCGGCTGTTTGCCGACGATGGTGGCGCGCTGGGCTTCGCCGAGCAAAAGCTCCTGGTGGGTAGGAGAGGTCAATTGCGGCCATTTGGGCTTAAACATCGCCCAAACCTCGCCAGGCGAAGCGACAAGCTGCGGGATATCGACGGCCGGCGGCTGACTAGAGAGAGTTACCGCCACAAACAAAAGGCTAATCAAAATGAAAGATTCCGCTTCGATAAGATGCGGAACCGTCCGATAGAGATTGGGATCGGCTTGCCCTGAACGAGCGCGTTGTGCCGTGCGGTAGTTGACCCAAGCCAGGCCCAAAGCCACAGCCAAAAGCGCCCCCTTGGTCAAAAGCAAGCTGCCGTAGCCGGTCCCGATCAGGGCGTTGAAATCGTCTACATAGTTTAGGGCTAAAGGTAGGCCGGTGAGACCAAGAGCCGCGACTGCGCTGATTCCCAAGGCAGAAAATCGGCTGAGCGCCTTAGGCCATAGCGCACGCACTTGAGGGTGACGGCGCGCAATCTGCCAGAGCACGACCAACTGCACCACACCTCCAAACCAGATCGCTCCGGCCGCTTGATGGACCAGGGTGGACAGCATCAGCATTTCCCGATGCTCAAACCGGCCTACGGCGTGGGTGAGCCAAGCCCCACAGACGATGACGGCGGCCATCAGGCCAAAGACCCAGCGCTTGTGGATCAGATTCTCCGGGTCGGCCAACAGGTTCTTGCTGGCCACTGCCAGTCCAAAGCTCAAAACCATCCTGGCAACGCCAGCTTGGAACTGGGTCGTCCCAAAATAAGGGACAAGCGGCAGGTGACCTAAGGTTTCCTTGAGGATCCAAGCCTTGGTAAGCAAGGCGACGGCGTGGCTGGCGGCCAGCCCTAAAGCCCCCAAATACAACCAGCGCAGGCTATAAGCTACTAGATAGGAAGTCCCGTTTTCTTTTGCTAGCGGCTTGAGCACGAAGTAGGCAAAGACCAGCGCCCCCAAGGCTAAGGAGAAGCAGATCAGCCCTATCCCTCCCATGAGGGCATCGAGGAAATTGGCCAGTCCCTGAAGACCTCCGACAGCTAGAGTAGGCATGGCTATTTCTCCTCTCGGACGGAGAATTTGAGTACTTCTTCAGTCAGATGGCCGTCTGCGGCGAAGACTTTCAGCTGGAGCGCGTATTCACCGGGGGGAAGAGGAGGAAGGTCCACCACGATTTCACCTCGCGCCTTGCCAGGTCGCGAGGGCACTGCTTGCTTGCGGTCGCCTTTGCTCACCAGCAGGACTTGCGAAAGACCTGGTTCGATGGCGGAGTTAAAATTCAAGGCAACCTCGCTTGCTTGGTTGGGTAACGGAGGATGGGTATTCAGGGAGGAGCGGACGATCACCGCGTGGGCATAAACGCGAGTTACCAGGATTAGGGTTAACGCTAGGGCAGTTACGAAAGATGGGTAACGCATTGCAGCGCCTTTAAGCGGTTCTTTTAGCTTTCAGGGCATGGCTGGCTAAGGTTTTTCCCAAGTCCCAGATAGCGCCTGGAACCTGGTGGCAGTCGGCCAGCACTTCATCGCACGCGCGAAGAATCCAATCTACGTCTTTGGCACCGATCACCAAGGGCGGCAGGAATTTGACCACGTTTATGCCGTGTCCAGCTACCTGGCTTAAGATTCGGTGGCGCTTGAACAAGGGGATGGTGACCATCTGGCTGAACAAGCCTTTGTTGGCCGTCTCCAACAAATTCCAGGCGGTCTTCAGCTTGAAGCTTTGGGGCTTGCCGAACTCCAAAGCCAGCATCAGTCCCTTGCCGCGAACTTCCTGGAAGAATTCGTATTTATCCACCAAGGCATTCAAGCCGGAAAGCAAGGCCTCTCCCTGGCGGGCGGCGTTGGCGATCAGGTTTTCTTCTTCGAGCACAGTCAAAGTAGCAAGCCCCGCGGCCATCGCCAGGTTGTTTTTGGAGAAGGTCGAGCCGTGCACCACCGCGCGGTCCATGCGGTTGAAGACTTTGTCCATGATGTGAGCGGTCATCACCACCGCCCCTACTGGGACAAAGCCCCCTGAGAGGGCTTTGGCGATGAGCAGCATGTCCGGCTCTACTCCCCAGTGCTCGATGGCCCAAAGTTTCCCTGTCCTTCCTAGGCCGGTCTGAATCTCGTCGACGACCAAGAGCGCGCCGTATTTGCGGCACAGGCGCGCGGCTTCGGGGAGGTAATCGTCGTCCGGCAAATTGACCCCTTTGCCCTGGATCGGCTCGACGATGAAGGCGGCAGTCGGCTGCTGGGCAAGCGCCCGTTCTAAGGCCGCTAAGTCGTTGAAAGGGATAGGAACACAATCAGGAAGCAAAGGGCCAAAGCCCTGGCGGAAGATTTCTTCCCCATTTAAGGAAAGCGCCCCCATCGTCAGGCCATGGAAAGCATGCTCGCAGTAAAGGATGCGGCTTCTTTGGGTGGTGTAGCGGGCGAATTTGATCGCCGCTTCCACCGCCTCGGCGCCGGAATTGCAGAAAAATACCCGAGTAAGCGGCTCAGGCGTGGCTTTGACTAGCTTTTCGGCGAGCAGACCGGCCAATAAGGAGACATCCATCTGCACCAGGTCAGGCAAGTCGGAAGCGATCACCTCCTCAAGGGCAGCTTTGACGGTGGGATGGTTGCGTCCTAAGGCGAACACGCCAAAGCCGCTTAGAAGATCTAAATACTGGTTGCCTTGGTCGTCATACAGATAAGGTCCTTCGGCTTTGGTGTATACCCGGTCGTAGCCTATGGTCTTTAAGACTTTGACCATCTGTGGGTTTAAAAACCGGTCGTGGAGGGCAAAATTGTCTCGGCGTCGGGTTTTGAATATTTCAGCGATAGAGGGCGTCATGGCGTGTTCCTCTTGAGTAGACCGATAGCAAACGCGGGCAAAATAAAGAAAGTGCAGGCGATCGTCAACGTCAGACCCAAACCCAAAAGCTTGCCCATGCTAGCGATTCCGGCATGGGACACCAAAGCCAGGCTGGCAAAGCTAGCCAAAGTGGTCAAGGCGCTGAAAAATATCCCTCGCGCGGTGCTGGTGGTCAAGATCGGACGATCCGGCGGGAGCACGTGCATACGGCCCACCATGTAGATGCCGTAGTTTACTCCAAGCCCAAACAGAAGCGGCAAAGCGATGACGTTGGCATAGTTGAAAGGCAGCCCGATCAAAGAAGTGAGCGCGCCGGTAAAGATCGATGCCAAAACCAAAGGTAACAGCACCAAAAACACATCGGTAACGTTTTTAAGGAGCAAGCAAAGCAGCAAGGTGATCAGCGCTACGGCGATGGCAAACGCCTTAAAAAAGGCTCCTAAGATCACGCGCATGGATTCGAGGTAAATTACCGGAAGGCCTATTGCTTCGGGATCTACTGAGCGCACTTTTTGGACAAACTCGCGCATGTTCTTAAGCACGTTCATGTCCTTGGCTGGAAACGAGTCGATGCGGTAGATTCCATCTACCACCCAGCGATTGCGCAAGTCTTGCGGCAGGTCTTCGGCGCCAAAAGGCTGGGCCAAAAGCCCAAGGCGAAGCTTTTCCATCACTTGGGGGAAAGTCGCAAGCAAGCTGAACTGGAGGCGGTCTAAGAGATCGCCGCATGGCTCGCCAAGCTTTTGACACTTATCGATGAAGCGGTCGAGGGCGCTGATAAGCTCGCCTTGTACCTTGGCGCTGAGCGCTATGGTTTTAGGCTTTAAAGCCAGTTCGCGGCGGAACTGTTCAAGCTCAGATAGCGCGGTAGCGCCTGGCTTGAGCGAAAGCGGCCGCTCGAACTGAGGGCCGAGCAACAAGGCCAGTTCTTCAATTAAAGACAGCTTTTCCTCCTGATTCTTGGGGACTAGGTCAAAGACCGAAACCGCCGCTTCCACTTCTGGCAAGCTTTCTAGCTGCCGTTTGAGCGCAAGCGTCTGTTCCTCCCCGGCAGCCACACTGGTCAAGAACATGGGCGAGGTTTCCTTGGTCGCCAGCAGCTCTTTGAAGGTGCGCACTGACTCTGAGTTTGGGTCGCGCAGGTTGATCGGATTGAAATCGACCTCCACCGCACATAGCCCTCCCAAGGCCGCGAGCACGGCAAAAAAGCTTGTCCGTTTGATCCATTTTGCCTGGCGCTCTGGGAAAACAGCGGCCGCGAATGGGAGAAACATGCTCTGGCGCCTGATCCACGCAGATGGGGGCTTAAGATGAATGAAACGCAAAAGCGCCGGCATCGCAGTCAGGGTGACAAAGACTACGATGAACATGCTCGAACCGGCGACGATTCCAAGCTCTGCCACCCCTTCGTAAGGAGTAAAGGTAAAACCGAACATTCCAAGGGCTGTAGTCAAAGCGCACAGGAACAAAGTCGGCGCCACGCTGCCAAGACTCTGGCGCAGGGCGACAAGAGGCGGCAGTCGTTCGAGCAGGTGTTCTCGGTAGCGCAGGGTCAGATAGGTGGCGTAATCCACCCCCATGCCGATGTAGAGCACGGCAAAAGCGATCGAGAGGAGATTGAGCCGCCCAACCGCCAGCGCGGCAAAGCCCACCGAATAGGAAAGCCCTATGCCTAGGGCAAACAGGGTGGCTAAGGTCAGCTTGAAAGAGCGAAAGCCGAGCCAAAGGGACAGGCATACCAAAGCCAAAGAAAGGGCTCCGGCGAACTCAGTGCCGTAGATAATGCTAAGCAATTCCTCGTGTTCTAAGACCGGCTCGCCGGTCATCCGGATTTCGACCGGAATGTTAAAAACTTCTTTGGCCTGGGCGATGGCCTGGCGGATGGCCAAAATCGCTTTTTCCGCCGGGAAAACCTGAGTGAAATCGAGTATCGGCGAGACGATCACGAAATGGAGCGTGTGCCCGACCGCCTGCTTAGGGGAAAACATCAGGTCTTGCCAAGACAAGATATAGGGTTGACCGGCGAGGCTCGCCTCAAACGCCTGGCTGATCCGGGAGGCGATAGGGTCTAAAGCGACCGGCAGCCTTTCCTCGTAATGCAGCGCTTTGGCGAGCAAAGAAAGCAGGCTGCCCAGCCGAAAGTCCTCGTAGAGCTTGGCGATGAAAGGTTGGGCCCGGGCCAGATCGCTCGTCAGGCGTTCTAAGTCTTCGGTTTCTAGATACAAAAGCCCTTGGCGGTCAAAAAACGGGTGGACGGTGGGAAGATATACCGAGCGTATGGCTTGGGGATGGGTGGCAAGCGCCGCCTGGAGGCGGCGAGCGGCGGCCTCGCTCGCTTCCGGCACAGAAGAACTCACCAAGAGCACGATCGCGTCCTTATCCTGGGGGAATAGTTTTTCGACTTGATGGCGCCTTTGGATAAAGGGCAGGGATGGGTCGAGCATCTTTTCCGTGCTGGTCTCAAGCTCAAGATGAGTTACAGCGTAATAAGCGCTTGCCGCAGCTCCCAAGGCCAAGAAGGTCAAGACCCACAGCGGGTAAGCCAAAAGCTTAGACGCAAGCCATTCCAACAAAGAGTATAGCCCTGTCATTTCGAGCGTAGCGAGAAATCTTGAGCGTAGCGAGAAATCTTACAAGATTTCTCCTCACTTCGTTCGTCGAAATGACAATCGCAGGCATCCAGCGTGGCAAGCACGCCCCAGCGGCGCAGGTAGGGGAAAATCATGATGCACCTCGAGGCAGGCCAAAGCATTGGGGAAGAAGGCGTTCTGCTGCCTGGCTCAGGCAGGTGTGAGCGGCATGAAATTGACGACTTAAGGCGATCAGCTCCTTAAGCTGGCTGGGGTGGCGCAGCAGCCGGTTCAGCAAGCGTGGCAATGAGATTCCTCCCCGCCCGTCGTCGGCGGCCAAAACCGCATCGGGAACGACGGTAGTAGCAGTATCTGCAATCGCCCGCAAGGCTGCAAAGGGCAGCCGCCGCTCGGCGGCCCAACGGGCCAGAAAAGCGCTCTCCATGTCTGCGGCGAAAGCGCCGGTTGCCAAATGGAGCGCTCGTTTGCAGGCCGGTGTCGCGAGTATCTGCTCACTGCCAGCTAGGGGTCCGGTAAAAGGTTTTAGGTTAGTCAAAAGTCGGTGCAAACTCGACCACCAGGCTGGATCTGCGGCAATCGGGGAACTTCCCTGGAAAAGGAAGTTTTGCGGCAAAAGCAAGGTTCCCGGCATTAAACCAGGCTGTAGCGCTGCCGCACACCCCCAGCTGAGGATAGCGCGGGCGCCAGCTTGATATAAAAATTCGGCCGCTTTGAGCGCCCGGGATGGCCCCATGCCTGCTACCCGAACCAAGACTTCAGGTACTAAGAGCATAGCCCTGTCATTTCGAGCGTAGCGAGAAATCTTGAGCGTAGCGAAAAATCCTCCAAGATTTCTCCTCACTTCGTTCGTCGAAATGACAATCGCAGGCATCCGGCGCCGCAGCGATTCTGCAACTTGCGCTCGCCTGCGGCTCAAGCTCCGGCATTCGTTAGGGAGGGCAACTACGATTCCTAGCACTTGAGCCCCGTTTCGTTGCGGTAGCGGGCCAAGGCCCATAGTGGGAAGAACTTGTCGTAGCCGTGATACTTCAAATAGAAAACCCGAGGGAACCCGGGAGCGTTGAAATATTTATCCTCCCAGAAACCGTTTTCTTGCTGTGTGCGCAGCAGATAGTCTATGCCCCGGCGGACGGCGTCGCTTGCCGTTTCGCCGGCTGCCATTAGGGCCAAAAGCGCCCAGGCGGTCTGGCATGCTAGGCTGGTATGGAAGCGGCCGCGGATGGAGGGATCGCGGCGGTTTTCGTAGCTGTCGTTGCTCTCCCCCCAACCGCCGTCGTCGCGCTGGACGCTCTTGAGCCAGGCCACCGCCTTGCGGATCCGCGGGTCGTCTTTAGGGACCCCGCAGCGCTCCAGCCCCATCAGCACCGACCAGGTGCCGTAAATGTAGTTGCTTCCCCATCGCCCGAACCAACTGCCATCTTCTTCCTGTTCGCGCCAGAGAAAATCCAGTCCGCGTTTTGCCACCTGATGGAAATAGGGAACCTCATCTCCAGCGGCGTTGAGCAGCATGACGCAACGGGCGCTGACGTCGGCTTCGGGTGGATCGAGCAGGGCGCCGTGGTCGGCGAAGGGGATGTGATTTAAATAATGATAAGTGTTGTCGGGGTCGAAGGCGCCCCAGCCGCCGTTTTTGGACTGCATGCCGGCAATCCAGCGCGCCGCCCGGAAAGCCGCTTCGCGGTGGTGCGGCTGATCGCTTTTCAGGAGGGCATAGGCGACCACGGCGGTATCATCCACGTCTGGATAATAGGAATTGTTGAACTGGAACGCCCAACCACCGCCTTCCAGATGCGGCCTGCGCACCCGCCAATCGCCAGGCTCATCGCGCAGCTGCTTGCGCACCAACCAATCCAAGGCGCGGCTGATGGCGGAGGCGGTTTCTGTATCGTTTTCTCCGCGCTGGGTTTCTTGTAAAGCTAAAAGGCTCAATCCGGTGTCCCATACCGGCGACAGGCAAGGTTGGCAATAGGATTCGTGATCCCGGTGCAATAAAAGCTTCTGCAGGGCTTTTTTGACTGTCTGGCGGCGTGGGTCTTCGGGAGGAATCCCCAGGGCATCCATGGCTTCGTAGGCGTTGACCATGGCTGGGAAGATACCCCCTAGTCCGTCTTCACCATTGAGCCGCTCTAGAAACCAGGCGAGCGCCTTCTCCAGGGCGCGCTGGCGAATCCGGGCAGGAATCCAAGGCTCCAGTTTCAATCCAATGCGCTCCAGGGCCAGCACGAACTTGCCAAGCGGGGTTTTGACGTGGGAGAAATAGCCTTTCTCTTGTTCCGGGGGGGTGACGAACAATTCTCGGACATCGATATTCTTAGGGTTTTTTGCCTTAACCTTGAGCGAACACAAAATGGCTAAAGGAACCATCACCGTGCGCGACCAATAGGCCACTTTGTCCAAGTGGAATGGGAACCAGCGGGGAAGCAGCATTATCTCCACCGGGATAAACGGCACGCCGCGCCACGGGATCTGCTGGAACAGGGCGAGCATGATGCGGGTAAAGACGTTGGCTTTGGCGGCTCCTCCCTGGGAGAGGATGAACTGCCTGGCTTTTTGCATGTGCGGTGCCGATGGGGAATCGCCGGCCAGCTTGAGCGCGTAATAAGCCTTGACCGAGCAGCTTAAGTTGCCGCACCCCCCGAGATATAGCGGCCAGCTGCCGTCTTCCTGTTGCTTGGCGCGCAGGTAGTTGGCCAGCCTGGCTTGAAGGATCTCATCCACTTCGTTCATGTGGTGCATCATCAGGATGTATTCAGCCGGAATGGTGCAATCGGCCTCCAGCTCGAATATCCAATAGCCTTCTGGATGCTGGCATTCGAGCAGGGCGCTACGGGCCTTGGCGATGGCGCGGTCCAACCGGTCTTGGTGGGGAGTGAGGTCTCGTTTGCTCGCCTCTTCCCCGAGGTTTGCCCCTGTGGGGGCCGCTTTGCGGTCTAAGTTGGTTTCCGGCAAACTCTTCACTGCGGATGGCTGAGTCATCGATTTGGCCTCTTGATGGTTGTCTACAAAGATAAGGATTGAGCGGCGGTTTGCGGCGGGCGGCTCGCAAGCTGTTCTATCGGTGCCGGTCCGGGCAGGCCGCGGCTGGCGAGGTTGAATAACCACCGCAGCAAGCCATCGTGACGATGACCCAAACGGGTGGTAAGCACGGTGACTTTGACGCTGCGGCGCGAGATCTTAACTTCGGCGGAGCGACTGAAGTAGGGATGGCGGTCGATCTTGCGCAGGGTCAGGATCGCCATCCCCAGTGCCCACAAGCAGAAATCGCGTAACCCAGTTTCGTATTTTGGGATCAGCAAAGTGTATTCCAAGGCGTTGTGCAAGTGTCCATGGGCGATGGCGATCAGATCGCGCAGCCCGGCGGCAAAGGCCGGGTTTTGGTGGCCAGGATGGAGATTGCCGAGATCGTAGCCATGGGCCTCGAAGATGTCGCGGGGCAGCCAGCACACTCCGCGCTCGAGATCATCCCAAACGTCCTTGAGGATGTTGGTCATCTGCAGTCCTTGCCCGAACGAGACCGCAAGCTCGAGCATGCGTTCCTTGAGCCTCGCCAGGGGCTCGAAGTGATTACAGAATACCTGGGTCAGCATTTCCCCTACGACTCCCGCCACGTAATAGCAGTAGCGGTTCAGATCCGCTAGAGTCGCAAGCCCGCAACGCAAATCCCGATCTTGAAACTCGGCCATGCCATGGCTCATGATCGCCACGCAACGGGCCAGGGCCTCAATATCGGCGTGGGGAAACCCATGGGTAATGGCGATGACCCTGGGGATGGCCCGGATCAGTTCTTGTTCAGCCAAGGGAGTGCGGTCGGAGAGGCAGGCGGCGAAATCCCGAGAGAATAAGCTTGCATCCTCTCTGCCTTGCACTACCGCCACGAAGCGCTCGCAGAAATGGCGTTTAGTGTTTCGGTCCAGGGTGGCCTCATCTTCGATGGTATCGACGATCCGGCACAAGAGATAGCCGTTAGCGATTACCTGATGAACGGATTCGGGTAGCTGAGGAATGGTCAAGGCAAAGGTGCGCGAGACGCCAGCGAGGAAATAAGCTTGAAAAGCCGAGTCAGTAAGCGTATGAAAGTCTTCGCGGATGGCGGAAGTTGGGCTTCTCATAGAACTAAAAAGGCTTTTCCCCACGAAGAAAATGTGCTTGGGTAGCTGTTGTTATGATTGGATGGAAATTGACCTCCATTCTATGGATTTTGGTTCTATCGTCAAGTTATTGTTGTATTTTTGCCTAATCAGGCTATACTTGGCGTTCCAAATCTTCTGGCAGAAGGCCCTTAAGTTTTGTGGCTTTTTGACAACGAATGGATTGCCTGATCAAAACTTTTGCTAAAAAGCAGTTGCTTTCAGCGGCTAAACATAGCTAAATAGTCAGGAATACGCTGGACGATACCAAAGACTTCTTATAAGGAGAAAGCACGATGAGCATTCCTCTCAGGCAAAAGCTGGCTATTGCTCGCTACCTTCTGATCAAAAAACTCAAAGGGGAGCGCCGCTACCCGTTGGTGCTAATGCTAGAGCCCTTGTTCCAGTGCAACCTGGCCTGCGCTGGATGCGGCAAGATCGAGCACCCAGACGAGGTCTTAAGGCGGCGGCTGAGCGTGGAGGAGTGCTTGCAGGCGGTGGATGAATGCGGTGCGCCGGTAGTTTCCATTCCCGGCGGCGAGCCGCTGCTCCACAAGGACATGCCCAAAATCGTGGAGGGGATCGTTCAGCGCAAAAAATTCGTTTATCTGTGCACCAATGCGCTGCTTTTGAAAAAGCGCATAAAGGATTACACGCCTTCTCCTTATTTGACCTTTTCCATTCATCTGGACGGCCTGAAAGCGCGCCACGATGCCTCGGTCTGCCAGGAAGGGGTTTTCGAGCGCGCGGTGGAAGCGATCCGCGAGGCGTTGGCCCGAGGTTTTCGGGTGACGGTCAATTGTACCTTGTTCCAAGGCGAAAGCGCCGAGGAAGTCGCCGAGTTTTTGGATTTCTGCATGGACCTTGGCGTAGAAGCTGTGACCATCTCCCCGGGGTTCCAATACGAACGAGCGCCGCGCCAGGATGTCTTCATCCGCAATCCAGAGACCAAAAATTTGTTCCGGCGTTTGTTTCAATTAGGCAAGCGGTCGGGCAAGAAATGGCGGCTCAACCACTCTGCTTTCTATCTGGATTTTCTGGCCGGCAATCGGTCCTATGCGTGCACGCCTTGGGGCAATCCCACCCGCAACGTGTTCGGCTGGCAGAAGCCTTGCTATTTTCTTGCCGACGAAGGATACGCTAGAAGCTTCAAGGAGTTGATGGAAACTACGCCGTGGGAAAAATACGGCACCGCCAACCACCCCAAGTGCGCCAATTGCATGGCCCACTGCGGCTACGAGCCTACCGCAGTAGCCGATATTCTGGCCCATCCGCTGGAGGCGGCCTGGGTAGCATTGTTTGGACCGCGTACCTCTGGGCCGATGGCGCCGGAGCCGGTACCCGCTTATCTGGAAAGCGCGCAGCCCTTATCCGAGCCAGCTGAAGTCGTCAAATAGCTTAAAACCCTATCCATGGATTGGTTTGGCGTATTGGCTACGGGAGCTGCTGTGCTATGGGGTATTTTATTGGCTCTGCCGTGGCAAGCTTGGCGTAATCGCGAAGTCTTGGAACCGGCCGCCAACCAGGCGGGTTTCCCCTATCGCGATCTGACCGTCCTGATCCCGGCCCGCAACGAGGCTGAGGTCATCGCCGAAACTCTAAAGTCCCTTGCTAGGCAGGCGCCGGGCCTCAAGGTCATCGTAGTAGATGATAATTCCGAAGACGACACCGCCGCTGTTGCGCGAAAGGTGCAGCAGCTTGCCTTGACTGTCCTATCTGGAAAGCCGCTTCCTTCTGGCTGGAGCGGCAAGCTTTGGGCTTTGGAGCAGGGGCTAAAGCAAGTCAAGACGGATAAAGTCTTGCTGCTCGATGCCGACATCCGGCTTGAACCTGGGATGCTGGCTGCGTTGCTCGACAAACTGACGCGCGAGCGCTTGGATTTCGTCTCTGTCATGGCCAAGCTCAAGACCGAAAGCTTCTGGGAAAAACTGCTTTTGCCGGCGTTTGTCTATTTCTTCAAGCTGCTTTACCCGTTTGCTCTGGCCAATTCCAGGACGAGCCAGGTGGCGGCTGCGGCCGGTGGTTGCATTTTGACCAAAACCGAGGTGCTTAGGAAGTGCGGGGCATTTTCCAGCCTAAAGGACGCCCTAATCGACGATTGCACCTTAGCCAAACAAGTCAAGCGCTCAGGTTATCGCACTTGGATCGGGCTTTCGCATGGAGTAGTCAGCCAGCGAAACTATAACGATCTGACTGCGATCTGGGATATGGTCGCGCGCACTGCTTTTACTCAGCTGCGCTACTCGATTTTGCTCCTGGCCTTGTGCACCTGGATATTGGGGCTGATGGCCTGGGTGCCGCCGATCGCGCTTTTTGTGCCAAAATTTTGGTGGCTCGGCGCGGTGAGCCTGGGGGCGATGATGCTTTCTTACCGACCTATATTGGGTTTCTACCGTCTGCCGTGGGCATTTGGCCTGGCCTTGCCCGTCGTCGGCACGCTGTATCTTGCAATGACCTGGGATTCGGCGCTGCGTTACTTTCGTGGCGAGCGCAGCCGCTGGAAAGGGCGGGTGTATGGCCGGGAGGCGACGGCTTATGCGGCGAGTCTAGAGAGCGAGCAGGCTGTGGACCGAATAGCCGGCGAGCGCTTGGCGGCCTTTGAGGGCTGTAAGTTCGATCACGAAAGCGAGGGCGAAGACTTCGGCGCCTAAGCGTTCCACCAACTCGCAGCTGGCTCGCGCGGTGCCGCCGGTAGCTAAAAGATCGTCCACCAGCAGCACGAGATCGCCTGGACCTACGGCATCGACGTGGGCCTCTAAAGTATTTTCGCCGTATTCTAAAGTGTAGGAGACGCTTTGGACGTCGTAAGGGAGTTTACCGGGTTTGCGCAGCGGCACGAACCCCACGCCGAGTTCCCAGGCCGCAAGGCTGCCGAAAATGAACCCCCGCGCTTCCATCCCAGCGACGGCGGTGATCGGCGTCCCGACGAACGGGTGGATCAGGTGGTGGACGGCAAGCCTGAGCGTGGCTGGGTCCTTGACCAGAGGGGTGATGTCCTTGAACTGAATTCCCGGTCCCGGGAAATCGGGAATAGTGCGGATTTTTTTCTTGATCTGGGATTGCCAGTCGAAGGAGGTCACGGCGCGATGACTTTAAGCTGGTGGTTCTGCTTTAAAAAACGCTCGATTCGCAAGCGGATGCCACGGGCG
>JBKBMR010000049.1:7640-13008 GCA_046295755.1 Methylohalobius sp. | reverse complement strand
AGCTTTGCCAACCTGATGGGTCGGGAGCTGTGTGGGGAGGCCGTCTATCGTGGCGGCGACGCGGCGACCTGGCCGGAATAATCCTCATCTGCTAAGTACGCTAACTAACTGGTAAGCGAAAATCCCCGACTCCACGAGGTAGGAGTCGGGGATTTCTTTTTACCGAGGGTCAAGATAAAGCCGGGCAGACTCGGCTTTCAAGCGAGCCAAGGGGAATTCACTGTTGGTCGCCTCTGGCGAATCCAGAAGTTCATATAGCCGCTGATTTCTCCAGTTGGTGAATAAGCTGTCATCGAAGCTGCGATCGTTATCTATCGCATATTCGTAGGACTTGCGGAACAGGACCGCCGTTCGGAAGGCATGTAGTTCCTGGTCAGCGGTTACCGTTTTGACGTTGCCGACCTGGAAGGTCTTATTGCACGGCTTGCCGTCTTTGATCCAAAAGACGGTATAACATAGATAACTCTTATCCTTACGCTTGTCATATTTGATCGTGCGCGATACCCCTGTAACGCCAGTGGAAACCTTGTTAGAGGGGGTTTTCATGAAACGGGTGCGGCTGCCCTTGAGAATGACTAACATCTGATCCCGCCACTGGATAGCAGCCTTAAGGGACTTTTTTTTACCACCCCAGAGCTTATGAGAGAAGTATCGGCTGTGTTCGACGCCGCGGCGGACGATACGCACCTGGAAACCGAATGGGTCTGGTTCGGTGATGTGTTTGTGTTCTGCCATATCCTTTCAACCTGAAATCCGAGTTATTTTTAGTTTTAAGCAGGAGTGCAAAGCATCGCTTACATCTTACAAAGCTTTTGAAAATGTTACAAAATCGGGTAAGGTCTTGTAAGAGGCTGATTCTCAAAGGCAAGTTTGTTTTAGAGTAATTCAGATCAATTTTGTGTAGAATTAACCTGGTGTATGTCTTCCCTATCGGGGAGGCTGAGACAACCACAAGTTAGCATCAGGAGGGATTCTATGAGCGTATTAGTTGGTAAAAAAGCACCCGATTTTACGGTGCCGGCAGTATTGGCCGATGGCCAGATCGTAGATGAATTCAATTTCTCCTCGGCCACCAAGGGCAAGTATGCCGTTTTGGTGTTTTATCCTTTGGATTTCACCTTTGTTTGCCCGACCGAGTTGATCGCTTTGGATCATCGGGTGGAAGAGTTTGCCAAGCGCAATGTCGAGGTGATCGCGGTGTCGATCGACTCGCAGTTTACGCACAATGCCTGGCGCAATACTCCAGTGGAGAAAGGAGGAATCGGACCGGTCCGTTATACCTTGGCAGCGGACATCGGTCATAAAGTCGTCCGTGCCTATGATGTGGAGGCTGAAGGGGTATGCGTAGCCTACCGCGGTAGTTTCCTCATCGATAAAGAAGGCATCGTGCGTCATCAGGTGGTCAATGATTTGCCGCTGGGACGCAACATGGATGAACTGATCCGAATGGTCGATGCCCTCCAGTTTTTTGAAAAGCATGGAGAAGTCTGCCCGGCCAATTGGAAGCCTGGTCAAGAGGGGATGAAGCCGAGTCCGGAAGGGGTGGCGCACTTCCTGGAAGCCCATGCCAGAGAACTTTGATTTTAAGTGTAGCGATAAAGCTGTCAGGCATAGCGCCTGACAGCTTTTTTAATCAAGACGCTTTGCTCGATACACTGGCCACCCAGCGTTTGTGAATGAACCAGACGACAAGCGCCGCCAATACATAGCCAGCAAGTTCTGTGATCGCGATTAGGATGCTGAATTGACTTTTGTGATGGAAAGCAGCACTGATAGGTTTAAGTGCCAGAAACCACCATAAAAACACGACCACATAATAAGCCGCTACGCCGTTGAACACCCAAACAAAAGGTTTAGGGTCGTGGATTTGGATCGCTGTGCGGTAAAACCATATCGCTATGGCGACTGCAATAAGCCCACCGATCATAAGCTAACCTCCTCTTAGATTTTTTAATTTGCACGTCGGGAATTACATCATAAAACCTAATTGCAGCGCTTTGAAATTCCATTTGCTTTAAAGTGATTGGCCCCCAAGCGTTTCAATCCATTCTGCTAGCCTGGTACGAGCGGTTCGGGCGCAAAGACTTGCCGTGGCAACAGCCGCGTACCCCTTATCGGGTGTGGGTGTCGGAAATCATGCTCCAGCAGACCCAGGTCGGCACTGTCATTCCCTATTTTCAGAGATTTATGGAGGCATTCCCGACGGTCCAGGCATTGGCTGCTGCTCAACTCGACCAGGTCCTCAAGCACTGGGCAGGTTTAGGCTATTATGCACGCGCCAGAAATCTCCATCGAACGGCAGCCATGCTGGTTACCAGATACGAAGGGGAAATTCCCGCCGACCTGGAAGCACTCATGCGCCTACCCGGTATCGGGCGCTCCACGGCCGGGGCCATCGTAAGCCTTGCTTTTGATCAACCTGCGCCGATTCTGGACGGCAACGTCAAACGCCTGTGGAGCCGCCTGCACGGCGTCGAAGACAGCCTAGATACCCAGGCTGCCGAACGGCGACTGTGGGACTTGAGCGAGTATTATCTTCCTACTGAGCGCGCCGCCGACTATACCCAGGCATTGATGGACTTCGGTGCCAGCGTATGCACGCGTGCTCGCCCACGCTGTTCAGACTGCGCGTTCCAAAACTACTGCCTAGCCTATCGCACTGGGCGCGTGGCGGTGCTTCCTGCCTTCCGCCCGCGTCTGACTAAACCGATCAAAGCGAGTTACTGGTTGCTCCTTCGCGACGGGGAGGGTCGCGTTTATCTGGAACAACAGCCCCACACCGGAATCTGGGCGGGACTTTGGGCGCCTCCCCAGTGGGATTCTCGTGAAGCGTTGGAAGAGCATTGCTGCAAGGTGGGCATTTGGCCCGAAAGCTTGACTTGGTTACCCACCCGGCGCCATGCGTTCAGCCATTATCTTCTGCGCTATACTCCTGCTTTGGCACAAGTCCCAGAATCGTTGGTTTTTCTCCATGATCGTCCCTCTTGTTGGCTCAAGCCAAAGGATTTCTCCGAACTCGCTATGCCTGCGCCGGTGCAGCAGCTGCTTGCCGATTTGGCTTAACTCTTAAGACTGGTCTCCTTCGCGGCGAACAACTCCGCCAAAGGCACGTTAAAGCTTTGGTTGATCGCCTCTTCCACTTGGGAAAACCGGGAAGCAAGTGGGCCGGCAGTATCGGCTTGAGGCAAAGCATAAGGGTGACTGCGGTAGAGATCCAACACCGTAGCCAGATGGGGATCGCGGCGCAGCAGCCAGTGGTTTGCTTCATCGCGCGCGATCCAGCCGTTGCGGCGCAGAACCGCCAAAACCGTATCTAGCTCGGCTGGGCTGATTTCGGGCAACAGGCGAGCGAGATCTGCATCTCCCAAGAGATCGTCGCTGTTTTGTCCCTGCCAAATGTACTGGAGCACGGTGTAAGCCAGGACCAAATCGTGTTCAGGAACCACCGGACTGGGAGGATGGGCGCCATAGTGAAACGCATGAAGGCAGTAGGTGAACTGAGCGCCGACTAAGGTTACCATCCAGGAGAGATATAGCCACACCAAAAAAATCGGCACTGCCGCTAAGGCTCCATACACGGCTTCATAGCTGGGAAACCGAGTGATATAAAAAGCAAACCCTGCTTTGGCTATTTCAAATAGAGCCGCACTTAGGAGTCCACCCCAAGCTGCCAGTCTGAATTTGACCTGAGCGTTGGGAACTAGGTGATAAAGCAGGGTGAAAGCTGCAGCTTCCAGCAAGAACGAGGCCAGCTTGAAGACAAAGCCGAATCCTTCAGTTTCGGTTTGCGCCTCGAGGTGGGCCATGGCGATCCACTTTGAGGTGACCGCGATTCCGGCACCGATCAGCAAAGGTCCCAAAGTCAATACTGCCCAATACACCAACAGGCGGCGATGGAGGGCGCGATATGGTGGAGCCCGCCAGATTTCGTTGAGAGAGGTTTCGATGGTGATCATCAGCATCAAGGCAGTGATGACCAAAAACAAGACTCCAGGACCTGTGAGCTTCTTGGCCTTCTCAGTAAAGGTGCTTATGTATTCTTGGATTGTCTCGCGGGCGGCGGGCACGAGGTTTTCAAAAACTAGGTTCAGGAGTTGATCGCTGATTTCCTGAAATGCCGGGAAGGCAGCAAAGATTCCTAGCGAGACTGCAAGCAGGGGTACTAGCGCCAGAAGAGTGGTATAGGAGAGCGCCGCGGCGCTATCGGCACAGTGGCTTTCGTTGAAGCGGCGCCAGAAATATTTCCAGAACGGGACTATCCATGCCAAACGCTCCTTGAGTCTCGCCAGTCCCTCATGGTTTCTCCTGTCAACAAACTTTAATCGAACGGTCATAGTCGCGTCATCCAAACAGCCTATTTTTGAGACCAGACGATGAAACCTCAAAGGTGATCCAAGATGCGCCTGATCCAGTCGATACTTTATTACGATCAGAGCCTGTTTGTCTGGGTATTACAGCGAAAATACTATGCCCGGCTAGTGGCTATGAGCTATTGGGTTTCCAAAACCGGCGATGGCGTCTGGTATGTGATCCTGGGAGCTGCGCTCTATTGGTTGGAACCGGCTCAGGGACCCTCGTTCCTGGCCAGCGGAATGGCTGCTTTTGCCTTGGAACGACCGCTGTATTTTGTGCTCAAAAACAGCCTCAAGCGCGGTCGACCGCAGACCAAAATTTCAGGCTTCCACAGCCATATCGTCCCCGCCGACGAGTTTAGCTTTCCTTCAGGTCATACTTCAGCAGCCTTTCTAGTCGCCGTTTTGTGTGCCTGGTTTTATCCCGCTATGACTTTGTGGGCGTTTCTATGGGCGCCCTTGGTTGGGATCTCGCGGATTTTCCTTGGGGTTCATTATCCAGCCGACGTGGTCATCGGCGCTTTGATGGGCAGCGCCTGTGCCTTGGTTGGAATCCAGCTGGCTGCGCTGTGAGGATCCTGTACGGCGTCCAAGGGACCGGCAACGGCCACCTGACTCGGGCTAGGATTATGGCCAAAGCTTTGGCTGAGGTTGGCGTCGATGTGCAATATCTATTTTCTGGACGCCCTAAAGAAAGCTTTTTCGACATGGAGGTCTTTGGGAACTTTTGGTGGTATCCGGGTCTGACCTTTGCTACCCAAAATGGCAAAATAAGTTATCTTAAAACTTTGGCCAAAATCCCAGATGCGGCGCCGTTCATCCGCGCGGTAGGCGAACTGGACTTGGCCCCTTTTGACCTGGTCTTGACCGATTTTGAGCCGATCAGCGCTTGGGCTGCTCTCCTCCGCGGAAAACCTCTCATCGGGTTGGGCCATCAATACGCTTTTCAATATGCGATTCCAAAGTGCCGCGGCGGGTGGATCGCGCGCGTCTTGCTGCGTTGGTATGCTCCTGCG
>JBKBMR010000049.1:0-7544 GCA_046295755.1 Methylohalobius sp. | reverse complement strand
GCGCCTGTTAGCCTGGGCCTACATTGGCATCCGTTCGGCCAGCCTGTACTGCCGCCTTTGGTGGAAACACTGCCTTCAGGCGATGCCGATCCTCGGATGATCCTAGTGTATTTGCCGTTTGAATCCCTACAAGCCGTCTGCAAGTTGCTTGACCAGTTTCCCGAGTATCGCTTCGAAGTCTACAGCGGCGAGATAAAAACCCAGAAAATCTTAAGAAACATCCACTTGAATCCGCTGTCGCGCCAAGGGTTTCAAAAGTCCTTGGCCGTTTGCAGCGGGGTTCTGTGCAACGCCGGCTTCGAGCTGATCTCAGAGGCGCTTGCTGCAGGCAAAAAGATCCTGGTCAAACCGCTCTCCGGCCAGTGGGAGCAATGCTGCAATGCTAAGGCCTTGGTGAAATTGGGTTGGGGTGAAGTGATGACCAGCCTTGATTCCAAGCAGGTCGCCGCTTGGCTGGGAAAGTCTCAGGCCGTGCAAGTCACTTATCCGGATGTGGCAGGACCGATCGCGGCTTGGCTGAAGGCAGGCGTCTGGAAAATACGGCCGGACTGGATCGAATCTATCTGGCGCCAAGTCGACCTGGCAGCAAGCAGGGAGGAAAAGAGACAACCTCAGGCGAGCTGGCTGAAGAGGCAGACTTTATGATACTATTAGCGATGTTTTGTTATTTTGGGGCGAGTACAACGCCATCAAATCTCTTATGGCCAAAGAAGACGTCATCGAAATGGAAGGCACGGTGATCGAGACCTTGCCCAACACCATGTTCCGAGTAAGATTAGACAACGGGCATATTATCACCGCGCATATTTCCGGTAAGATGCGCAAGCATTACATCCGCATTTTGACCGGTGATCGGGTCAAAGTGGAAATGACCCCATATGACCTCAGCAAAGGCCGAATCACTTTTCGTTTGAAGTGATCTACTGTTTCCTCAAGCTGGTGCTACCGGCTTTTTTTCTTCTATCATAAGTTTGAGTTCTCCGTCCTGGACGTAGAACTTCACGTGCCCGCCTTCGGTCAGGCGGCCAAACAACAAGTCCTCCGCCAGCGGTTTTTTGACGTATTCTTGGATCACCCGCGCCATTGGTCGCGCCCCCATGGCTGGATCGTAGCCACGTTCGGCGAGCCATTCCCGCGCCTGCGGAGTCAACTGTAAGGTCACGCCGCGCTCGGCGAGCTGAGACTCCAGTTCAAAAATGAATTTGTCTACCACCTGGGCAATGATCTTGCGATCCAGCGGCCGGAACTGGATGATGGCGTCGAGCCGATTGCGAAATTCCGGGGTGAAGGTCTTTTCGATCACTTTCATGCTATCCAGGCCGTGATCCTGTGGAGTGAACCCGATCGATGCCCGGCTCGCCTCCATGGCGCCGGCATTAGTGGTCATCACCAAGATGATGTTGCGGAAATCTGCCTTGCGCCCGTTGTTGTCGGTCAAGGTACCGTGATCCATCACCTGGAGCAGTAGGTTAAACACGTCTGGATGGGCTTTTTCGATTTCATCCAGAAGCAGTACTGCATGAGGATGCTTATTGACTTCCTCGGTGAGCAACCCTCCTTGGTCATAACCCACGTACCCTGGCGGAGCGCCGATCAGCCGCGAGACGGTATGCCGCTCCATGTATTCGGACATATCGAAACGGATCAACTCCACCCCCAAAAGCCTTGCCAACTGGCGCGTAACTTCGGTTTTGCCGACTCCCGTCGGGCCTGCTAAGAGGAAGCAGCCGATGGGCTTAGACTCGCTGCGAAGACCGGCGCGCGCTAGTTTGATCGCCGAAGCGAGCGCCTCGATCGCCTCGTCCTGACCGTACACCAGCATCTTCAAATTTTTCTCCAGATCCTTAAGTTTTTCCTTGTCACTGGCCGACACTGTCTTGGGTGGGATACGGGCAATCTTGGCGACGATATACTCGATTTCTTCGGTATCGACCACGGTTTTGCGCTGATCTTCGCGCAAAAGCCTTTGCCGAGCTCCTGCCTCATCGATCACGTCGATGGCTTTGTCGGGCAGATGACGGTCAGTGATGTAGCGGGCGGAAAGCTCTGCTGCAGCTTTGAGCGCCTGTTCGGTGTATTTGACCTGATGGTGTTCTTCAAATCGCGTCTTTAGCCCTTTGAGGATCTCGAAAGTCTCGGCTACGCTCGGTTCGTGGATATCGATCTTCTGGAACCTGCGCGCTAAAGCCCGATCTTTTTCAAAAATTCCGCGATATTCCTGATAGGTGGTCGAACCGATACACCTCAGTTCCCCAGAGGCTAACATCGGTTTGATCAGGTTGGAAGCGTCCATGACCCCCCCTGAGGCTGAGCCGGCACCGATGATGGTGTGAATCTCGTCGATGAACAAAATCGCCTCCGGCTGCCGCTTGAGCTGGGCCAGAAGGGATTTCAAGCGTTTTTCAAAGTCGCCGCGGTACTTGGTACCAGCCACCAATGCCCCCAAGTCGAGCGCGTAGATCACCGCGTCTTTAAGGATATCGGGGACTTCCTCCTCGACGATTTTCTTGGCTAGCCCCTCAGCGATAGCGGTCTTACCGACCCCGGCTTCGCCCACCAGAAGGGGATTGTTTTTGCGCCGTCGGCATAGCACTTGAATCGTGCGCTCGATCTCCGCTTCGCGGCCGATCAACGGGTCAATGCGACCAGCCCGCGCCGCTTCATTGAGGTTAGTGGCATATTTCTCCAGGGGATCGGCGGTATTACTACTCTGCGAGTCTTCGCCCAAGTCGCCCATATCCTGAGAAGAAGCATTGGTTCTTGAATCGTCTTTCGCTTTAGAGATGCCGTGCGCGATAAAATTCACGACATCCAGGCGGGTGATGTCTTGCTTGTGTAGCAGATACACGGCGTGGGAGTCCTGCTCACTGAAAATGGCGACCAAAATATTGGCGCCGGTGACCTCCTTCTTACCGGAAGACTGAACGTGGAATACTGCCCGCTGCAAAACCCGCTGGAAGCCTAGGGTGGGTTGGGTTTCGCGGTTCATCCCGGGAGCAAGCAGGGGAGTGGTCTCGTCCAGGAAGTGCACCAACTCCCGGCGCAGTTGGTCTAGATTGCCGCCACATGCCTTGAGCACCTCCACTGCCGAGGGATTGTCCAGCATCGCCAGCAGCAGGTGTTCCACGGTGATATATTCGTGGCGTTTGTCATGGGCATATTTAAACGCCGCATTGAGGGAGTATTCCAATTCTTTGCTCAGCATGGCGGAACTCTTTTAGCTCTTAGTTTAAGCTTCTTCCATGGTACACAATAAAGGGTGTTGATGGCGCCTGGAATATTCATTGACCTGCTGCACTTTGGTCTCAGCCACGTCTTTGGAAAACACTCCACACACCCCAACTCCACGGGTGTGCACGTGGAGCATGATTTGGGTAGCCTTGTCCTCACTCATGCCAAAAAACCGCATCAACACCTCGACCACAAAATCCATCGGGGTAAAATCATCGTTGAGCAAGATCACTTTGTACAGCGGCGGCTGCTTGAGTCTGGGCCTGGCCTCTTGGACCGCTGTGCCAGTGCCGCTGTCGCTTGTCTGTTCATCATTATATTGCGACATCGAGCGCTCCGCGAAGCTGCTTAAATTCATGTGAAATTTTGCCATTCGACCGATTTCTCAGCTACAGGTTCAACCTTTCTTTGGGCGCAAGCGGCGCAGATAAGACTCGGTCTGGATGTCCAAGGGTCGATGCTTAAACGGCAGAATCCACATCTCGTACATGGAAACGATCCACATGAATACGAATGCTGTTGCCATCCCTGCCCCACCGGCGATGACCAGCCAGGCGAAATGCGGTGAAAGCTTGGTCAGCCACCAGGAAGCGATGTCGGTTAGTTGAAAAATGAAAGGCATAGCCACAGCTAGGGCTTTCAGGGACTCGGGCGCACTGGTAGCGAAACAGAAGATGATGCCGACGAACATGAAAATAAAGGCGATGCCGAACAAGTGCACATGAGTGACTTGGACCAGCGACTGCACCGTGACACCGGTGTCGGTCTGGGCGCGTTTCTGCACCTCCTCAAAGCGGGTAAAATCGGGCTGGGAAGAGTTAGGGCCGTGGCACATCACGCAGCGGCTTTCAATGATGGGTTTGATCGTCTTCTCATACTCGGCTTGGGGGGCGCCGTCGCGTACCCATTGAATGATCTGAAACCGCTCTTCGGGTGAGGCATACGGCTGCATCGGGCCGTTGAGCATGGTTTCCAACTTAGATCCTGAACGATTGCCGTAATAGCTGTAGACGATGTCTTCAATTGACAGGCCGAATTTGCTGTCGGCCATGCCGTGGGTAAACAGGATTTGCAACAAAGCGACGAAATACCCGATGGCAATGATGATTAGATAAGAGGAAAACAAAACTTTGGCGGAAAAAGGCAGGTTCTTCAATTCATAGGGCATCGCCTGGTCCTGACGTGCTTCTTTGAAAATCATTATTTTCCCTAAATATCTCGTTTGGCAAGATGCACGCTAGGGAAATACAGTAAAATTATTCCGTTGATTTTCCCCAAAGAGCCACCATGGTTTGGAAACCGAACGTAACCGTCGCTGCAGTGATCGAGCAGGCAGGGCGCTACTTATTGGTCGAAGAGATGATCGACGGCCAAGCCGTCCTGAATCAGCCTGCAGGACACTTAGAAGAAGGAGAGACCTTGCCTCAGGCGGTGGTGCGGGAGGTGCTGGAGGAGACCGGCTGGCGTTTTGAACCGCAGATGTTGGTGGCGGTCCAATTGTACCGGGTGCCGACGGCTGCGTTGACTTTCCTGCGCTTTGCCTTCACCGGTCGGATCTACTGGCAAGAAAATCATCGCCTCGATGAAGGCATCCTTGCCACCCATTGGTTGAGTCGGGCAGAAATCGAGGCGCAGCGGAAAAAATTAAGAAGCCCTTTGGTCCTGGAATCGATTGCCGCTTACGAAAGCGGCTGCAGGTACCCTTTAAATATTTTTCATTCGCTCTAGGATGAAAATCCTCGTTGGTCTGTCGGGCGGAGTAGACTCCTCGGTAGCCGCGCTCAAGCTTCTAGAGCAGGGCCATGAAGTTGCCGGCCTGTTCATGAAAAACTGGGACGAGGACGATGGCACCGAATACTGCACGGCGCTACGCGATTTAGAAGATGCCCAGATGGTCTGCGATCGCCTCGGCATCGAGCTGTACACAGTGAATTTTGCCGCCGAGTACTGGGAGTCTGTATTCAGCCATTTTCTTGCCGAATACCGCGCCGGCCGTACGCCTAATCCAGACATTCTGTGCAACAAGCATATCAAGTTCAAGGCTTTTTTGGACTATGCTTTGGATTTGGGTTTTACGGCCATCGCAACCGGTCACTATGCTCGGGTCCTAAAGCGTCAGGGTCGGTTTGAGCTGCTGCGCGGCTGCGATAAAGCCAAAGATCAGAGCTATTTTCTCTATGCCATGGGGCAAGAAGCCCTCTCCCGCACCTGGTTTCCTTTAGGGGAGCTTTATAAATCCGAGGTGCGCGCTATCGCCGCCAAAGCTGGTTTTCCTAACCACGCCAAGAAAGACAGCACCGGCATCTGCTTCATCGGCGAGCGCAAATTCCGCGAGTTTCTCATGCGTTACTTGCCGCCGTGCCCAGGTTCTATCGCTACCCCTGAAGGGGAAGTGATCGGCGAGCACCAGGGGTTGATGTACTACACTTTGGGTCAACGCCAAGGACTTGGGATCGGCGGCCGTGCCGGTGCCAAAGACCTGCCCTGGTACGTAGTAGGCAAAGATTTGGAACGCAACCTGTTGATAGTTGCTCAAGGTCACGATCATCCTTTGCTGTTCCACACGACCTTGGAAGCAGGGCAGATCGAATGGCTAGCCGGGATGCCGCCGGCCGAATCTTTCCGCTGTTGGGCCAAAATCCGCTATCGCCAGCCTGCACAATCCTGTCGGGTGGAACAACTCGGTTCCGACCGCTGCCGAGTCATCTTCGATCAACCCCAGCGCGCCATCACCCCGGGCCAGTCGGTGGTATTTTATGCTGGCGAAGTGACTTTGGGAGGCGGAGTGATTGAGACGGTCGGCGCTGCTGTCAGTACTAAACCGCAAATCGAGGAACCCGTTATATGCACGCCCCACTGACTGCAATTTCACCTGTAGATGGACGGTACGCCGACCAAAACGAGCTTTTGCGCCCGATCTTTAGCGAATATGGCCTGATCCGCTACCGGGTCCTAGTGGAAATTGAGTGGCTTAAGGCGCTTTCAGCAGAGCCTAAGATTGCTGAGGTGCCGCCATTTTCGGCAGAAGCTCGGCATTTTCTGGAAAAGATCGCTGCCAATTTCAACGAAGCCGACGCGCTAAGGGTCAAGGAGATAGAGCGCACGACCAATCACGACGTTAAAGCGGTGGAGTATTTCCTTAAGGAAAAAGTGGCAAGCTTGCCGGAATTGGCAAAGGTTTCGGAATTCATCCATTTTGCCTGCACTTCCGAGGACATCAACAACCTAGCCTATGGCTTGATGCTCAAGGAAGGACGCAACTTGGCCCTGTTGCCTTTGATCGATGAGGTCATCGAGGAAATCGCCGCTTTTGCCCATCGCACCGCAGCGGTGCCGATGCTTTCGCGTACTCATGGGCAGCCGGCCAGCCCCACTACCTTAGGCAAAGAGATGGCCAACTTCGTCTATCGCCTGCGGCGCGGCCGGGAAAAGTTGGCGCAAGTAGAAATCTTAGGCAAGATCAACGGCGCAGTGGGCAACTACAATGCCCATTGCTTAGCCTTCCCCGAAGTGGACTGGGAGGCTTTTGCCAGGAGGTTTGTAGAAGGGCTGGGCCTTTCCTGGAACCGCTATACCACCCAGATCGATCCCCACGACTGGCTAGCCGAGTGGTTTGACGCTCTAAGCCGACTGAATACCGTCCTGATCGACTTCGACCGCGACGTGTGGGGATATATTAGCTTAGGATACTTTAAGCAAAAGACCGTCTCCGGGGAAGTAGGATCATCCGCCATGCCCCACAAGGTAAACCCAATCGACTTTGAAAACTCGGAGGGGAATTTGGGGATCGCCAACGCGCTCGCTCGCCATTTTGCAGAGAAGCTTCCTATCTCCCGTTGGCAGCGGGATTTGAGCGATTCTACCGTGTTGCGCAACTTGGGGGTAGCCATCGCTCACACCAGGATTGCTTGGCATAGCACGCTTAGAGGGCTGGCCAAACTCGAGGTAGACGAAGCCCGCTTAGGCGAAGACCTGGAGGCCAACTGGGAGGTTCTGGCCGAAGCGGTCCAAACGGTGATGCGCCGCTACGGAATCGATAAGCCCTATGAGAAACTTAAGGAGCTGACCCGAGGCCGCAGAATCGATGCGGCTTGCCTGCGGGCTTTCGTCGCAAATCTGCCGCTTCCAGATGAAGCCAAGGCCAGGCTTATGGCCTTGACTCCTAGGGCCTATACCGGCTTGGCGCAACGTTTGGCGGAAGAAATTTAAAATTTTTGTGAACTCGGTCACACTAAAGACCCATTGGCCTGCTAACTTTAAGAACGTGGTCGTCATTCAGGCTGGCGGTGAATCTACCCTCTATCCCCTCCTCC
>JBKBMR010000048.1:0-13363 GCA_046295755.1 Methylohalobius sp. | reverse complement strand
ACCGCGATCTTCATTGGCGGCCGGGATCTTTGGACCGGACAAGCGCTGCTAGAGGCGGTCAAAAGCCGATTTTTTGCCGATTTTCGGGTATCGGTGATGCTCGACAGCAACGGTAGCAATACGACCGCCGCCGCAGGAGTAGCCCGCATTGCCACGAGCACGGAGATTTCCGGCAAACGGGCGGTGGTGTTGGCCGGAACCGGTCCGGTCGGGCAGCAGGCTGCGGTGCTGTTGGCCCGGGAAGGCGCCGAAGTGGTGCTGACCTCACGTAAACTGGAGCGGGCCAGGCAGGTCTGTAAGGTGCTGCAAGAGCGCTTTGGAGTGGAAGTCACGCCGCTGGAGGCAGCCGACTGCGAGGCTCGGGGACGAGCAATCGCCGAAGCGCAAATCGTCTTTGCTGCCGGGGCAGCCGGGGTTCGGCTATTGGAAGAACGTCACTGGCGGGATCATCCCCAGCTCGAAGTATTGATCGATGCCAATGCAACTCCCCCTTTGGGAATCGCCGGCGTGGAGATGGCCGACCGGGGGACGGTGCGCCATGGCAAAATCTGCTTCGGGGCGATCGGCTTTGGCATTTTGAAGCTTGCGCTCCACCGCGCCTGCATCGCCAAGCTGTTCGAACGCAACGATCAGGTCTTTGACCTCGAGGAAATTTACGCGCTTGCCCGGGAGTTAACAAAGACTGTCTGAAAGCTCGATCGAGGGCGTCATGCACGTGGATAAAATTTGGCGATGCGATTTGCAAACAGCGGGTGAACGATGCAAGCCCCTCTCATAAGATGGCTGATCCGGCTGGGTTTTGGCGGAGTCGGGTTGGTCTGTACGGTAGGATATGCTGCCCAATGCGGGCTGGTCGAATTTTTGTCGGACAGGAGCCGGGGGGTCGAAGTCCAACTCGATCTATGCCCAGGAAAGACCGAGGTCTCCCAAGGGGCGATCTTGACCCTCGCCCCCGGGGCACGGCTGTGGCTTAAGATTTCCCAAGTCGGCGAGCCGGGGCAATACCAAATGGTCTGCCAGAGCAGGTCTGAGGGTATGCTTGCGCTGCTTGTGGAAAGCCAGGCCCCTCCGTGGATCGGCTCTGCCGCTCTGCGTTGTGCTCCCTGGGATGGGAGCCGGCTAGCCTGCGCTAGCGCCGATGGGAAGCCGAATGTCCTGTTCTGTGTGGCCGGGAGGTTCGATCAACCCAGGGTGGAAACCTTGCCTGAAAGGGGAGCTTCTATCGTGCTGCGCTCTGCCGGTCGAGACTTAGGCGGGATGGAGGACCCAGCGCGCCGTCAGGCTGTGCTGGAGGCGGTCCGACGCGAGGTTGGATTGTGCCATGCTCTGTATGGCGTCACCCGGCAGTTTGAGGTGGAATGGGAGGTCGATGCGGCGGGCAAGGTGATCGAAATCACGCCGACGCTGCCCATCGAGCGGATCGATCCTGAATTTGCCGACTGTCTGACCAGCGCCATCCGGTCTTATCCTTATCCGCAATCCTCGCGCACCGTTTCCCTGTCTGGAACCCTGTGATCGGCAAAGGGATTGCGGCTTTGTTCGTGCTGGCGGCGGCTGCGCTGGGAGTGGCGCTGGACGCCGGTTGGGGGACCGCGATCGACGATTGGGTGCACGATCCGGTCTCGGTTTATCGAGCACGGACGAGGTGGCAACACGTCGCCCTGGTCGCGCTGGACCAAGGCGTGCCATTCCAGCTCGGCCGCAAGCAGGCGTTGCCGCTGGTGGCTCGGGCGACTGAACGGCTGGTCTACGCCGGGGCTAAAGGGGTTTTTCTGGACGTGCGGCTGAGCAAGGAAATGGAGGTCGCCATGCCTTATGCTCTGTGCCTAGAAGCTCCGGGCGTGGTGCGCTGGTCTAAGCCGCGGTGCGTAGCTGAGGCCGACCGGTGCCGGCTGACCAGCAGCCGGGTAGGAATCTCACCGTTGGCGATGGCAGGCGAAGTTTTCCCGAAATTTAAGGTCGCGCCTTACCTGCAGGGCCAAGAGCTGCTGCCGGATTTCTTGCTGTATGGCCTGGAAGCTGAGCCGTTTATCCCCAAGTCGGGCTTGACCGCCAGCGATCGCCTGGTGAGTCGGGATCCAGCGGTCGTGCGCTGGATGGACTTAAGCCCCGACCACGCCGTGGTCCAACTGGCCTCCCTCGTCGATCCTGAGCGCACTCACAAAGCCTTAGTGCACTCCCAGGACGATGAGAGCTGCGGCGGGGTCCGTTGCCGCCGCGTTCGTCTGAGTCATCCGCACTACCAAATCCAGCCACAGGCCAAGCTGCCGATTTTTCCTCTGAGCCAGCTTGCAGCTTGCAATGAAGATGCCGCGCTTAAGGTAGCCGCCGGACTCAAGGACAAGGCGGTGATTTTGCAGTTGACCTCGCCGGCAGAGGCCACCGACATGCTCGTCACGCCGATGACCGTGGCCTTTGGAGGGCCGCATCTTCTAACTCCCGGGGCGCAGTTTTTGGCCGATGCGGTCGAAACCTTGTTGCTTTTGGATCACCCCCGCGCCCCACCCTGGGTGGCAAAAATCGTGTTGTTTGTTGCGGTCGCAGCGGTGAGCGTCTTTCTCGGGAGAGGGGGGCGCCCGATGCTGCCCCTGATCGGGCTGCCGATGCTCGCCCTAGGGCTTGGCGGTTTGTGTCTTCTTTCGCCTTTTGAGCTTTGGCCGGTGACTGCAACCGTTGCCGTGTATCTTTGCGGGATTCTCCAAACCGCCGGTTTGCACTTGGTGATCGGCTCGCGCGAGGGCAGGCTGATCCGCCGTTACATGCCAAGACAAATCCACGACCTCCTTATCGCGCCAGGAGAGATACGGTTCCGCAACCGCAGCCATCTGGCCATCGTATTGATGTCGGACCTGAAGGGTTACACTGCGGTCAGCCAGGTTTTGGAGGATCCTGCGAGCATTTTGGAACTGATGAACGATTATCTGGAGGAGACCTCGCTCATCCTCCAGGAGAAATATCAGGGATGGTTGGAGGCTTATGTGGGAGATCTGGTTTGTTACTATTGGCCGCTGTGGGAGAAAGATTCCCTTGGTGCCTGGCGCAACGCCCTGTTAGGGGCGGCGGAACTGATGCGCCTGCAAAGGCGGTTTTTCGCCGGTCTCAAAGAGCGCTACGCTAAGCGTTTCCCAAAGCCGGTTCTGGAACGCATCGCTGCGCTGATCGACGCCGGCATCGGCATGGCTTCAGGTGCCGTAGTGATGGGAGACTTAGGACCTAGGAAAGGGGTGAGAAAATTCGGCGTCCTAGGCGATCCTTTGAACTTGGCCGCGCGCTTGGAAAGCTTGACGCGCGCTTTTAACTGCCACCTGATCGTCTCCGAGGAACTGGCCGCTAAAGCGGGGGAGGTAGGTTTAGTCAGGCGCCGGCTGGGGCGGATTGCAGTCAAAGGGCGGACGATGCCGACGGCAGTGTTTGCGCTGGGGGAGGGTTGGGAAGAGCGTTTTTCCGCCGAAAACGTGCGCGGTTGGGAAAACTGGCTGGCCGAGTTCGAACGGGGGGATGAGCCGATCATTGTTTGCCCTTCAGTCTATGCTAAAGACCTGGCCACTTTGCAGCGCTGGCGCGCCCAGGGCTGGCTGAAAGAGGGAGTTTTTTATTTGGATGAGAAGTAATGCTTTAAGTTACTATGGGTTTGGTTGATTCTCATCCGGGAGGCGGCGATGAAACGCGCAAGACCTGCAACACCGAAGGCATCTGAAACCCTCGCCCAGGAGGAGGTTCGAACTGGCGTTTCTCCTTCTGCCTTAAAGCGCGCGGCGATGGACAATCTTTATTACCTTCAGGGTCGAGTGCCGAAAACGGCGACCCTAAACGACTGGTACATGGCGGTGGCTTATACGGTACGCGACCGGATCTTAAAGCGCTGGATGCAAACCATAGAGACATACCTCTCAGGCCAGGCCAAATCGGTCAGTTATCTTTCAGCGGAGTTCTTGATTGGACCTCAGCTCGGCAGCCACCTGTTGAGCCTGGGGATCGAGGAAGCGATGCGTCAGGCGCTGGCCGAGCTTGGCCAAGATCTTGACCAGCTTTTGGCCCAGGAGGAGGAGCCGGGCTTGGGCAACGGCGGCTTGGGACGCTTGGCTGCCTGTTTCCTCGAATCGCTTGCATCCTTGGAAATTCTAGGCGTCGGCTATGGAATACATTATGAATTCGGAATCTTCAACCAGGAGATCCGCGACGGCTGGCAGGTGGAAGCAGCAGACAAATGGCTTAGGCTGGGGAACCCATGGGAAATATCGCGGCCTGAGATCGCCTTCGTCGTCGGCTTCGGTGGGTATACCCAGACGCTCTGGGACGAGTCTGGCCGCTTCCAAGTCCGCTGGCTGCCCGCCCAAACCGTGCGTGGGGTGGCCTGTGACATTCCCATCCCCGGCTATCGCGTGGGCACCGTCAACCTGCTCCGCTTGTGGAAGGCAGAGGCGACCGAGGCGTTCGATTTTAAGGCGTTCAACTTGGGAGATTACTACGGCGCGGTCGAGGAGAAAGTTGCTTCAGAGAATCTCACCAAGGTCCTGTATCCGAACGACGAACCGCTTGCCGGCAAGCAGCTCCGATTGAAACAACAGTATTTCTTCGTCTCCTGTTCCTTGCAGGACATGATCCGGGTGCACCGGATGCGGGGCAAAGCGCTGGAGGACTTTCACCAAAGTTACGCTATCCAGCTCAACGACACCCATCCTTCGATCGCGATCGCCGAATTGATGCGCCTGCTCGTGGACGAGCACGGCATGGACTGGGAAACTGCCTGGCACGTCACCTGCAATACCTTTGCCTATACCAATCATACCCTGCTTCCCGAGGCACTGGAGAAATGGTCAGTTGCGCTTTTCAGCAGCCTGCTCCCGCGACATCTCGAGATCGTCTACGAGATCAACCGCAGGTTTCTGGAACAGGCCCGCCAACGATACCGGGCAGACGAGGGTAGGATCGCGCGCCTGTCTTTGATCGACGAAACGGGCGAGCGCTACGTGCGCATGGCCAATTTGGCCTGTGTCGGAAGCTATGCCATCAACGGCGTTTCTGAGCTTCACACCGAACTTTTAAAGCGCCATGTGCTGGCCGATTTTTACGCGCTCTTCCCACAGAAGTTCCACAATGTCACCAACGGCGTTTCGGTAAGGCGTTGGCTGGCGCTGTGCAATCCTAGGCTTTCCCACCTGGTCTGTTCGGTGCTGGGAGAGGGATGGATCTGCGATGCAGATCAGCTTCAAGGGCTTGAAACCTTTGCCAAAGATGAGGCGTTTAAGGAGCAATTTCGCGCCGTCAAGCGCGCCAACAAGGAAAAGCTTGCTCAAGCCATCCGCCAGTCGACCGGGATTATAGTGGATCCCGACTCGCTGTTCGACATCCAGGTCAAGCGCATCCACGAATACAAGCGCCAGCACCTTAATCTCTTGCACCTCATCGCGCTTTACCATCGCATCAAAAGCGATCCCAAACTCGACATCGTCTCGCGAACGGTGATCTTCGGCGGCAAGGCGGCGCCTGGCTATTTTCTGGCCAAGCTGATCATCAAGCTCATCCACGCGGTGGCAGAGGTGGTAAATAACGACTCGGATGTGGCCGGGCGTCTGAAGGTCGTCTTTTTGCCCAATTTCAACGTCAAGACTGGGCATACGATCTATCCGGCAGCCGATCTGTCCGAACAGATCTCGACTGCTGGTAAAGAAGCTTCGGGTACGGGAAACATGAAGTTCGCGTTCAACGGGGCGCTCACGATCGGTACGCCGGACGGGGCTAACCTCGAAATTCGGCAAGCGGTAGGCGAGGAGAATTTCTTCCTGTTTGGGCTGACGGCGGCTGAGATTGCAAGCCTGCGCGCACGCGGCTATAGGCCTTGGGAATTCATCGAGGCAGATGAGGAGTTCAAGGCGGTCATCGATCTGCTGCGCCAGGGGGTATTCGCAAGGGGGGATCGGGAATTGTTCAAACCGCTTTTGGATTCGCTCACCTCATGCGATGAATATTTCCTCGCCGCCGATTTTCGCGCCTATGCCGACTGCCAGGCCAGGGTGGAGAAGGCTTTTCGGGACGCTAAGCGCTGGACGCAAATGAGCATCCTCAACGTGGCCAGGATGGGAAGGTTTTCCTCGGACCGGGCGATTCGTGAGTACGCGACTAAGATCTGGGGCGCAGAGCCTATTCGGATTCAAGTTTAAGCCCGTCGCCAGAGCGTCCCTTTAGGGGTGTCCTCGAGCACGATGC
Source organism: Methylohalobius sp. (assembly GCA_046295755.1). Classification (GTDB taxonomy): domain Bacteria; phylum Pseudomonadota; class Gammaproteobacteria; order Methylococcales; family Methylothermaceae; genus Methylohalobius. The sequence goes on along the minus strand of JBKBMR010000048.1, from coordinate 7,156 downwards.
CATGGGTTCCAAGCTGCGCCCGGATCCGGTCGGCGGTAGCCCAGTCCTTGGCCTTTCTGGCTTGGTTGCGCTGTTCGATCAGGCGTTCGATTTCTTCGACTGAAAGCTCCGTCTTGCCTTTGAGAAAGGCCTCTGGTGCTTCCTGAAGAAGCCCCAACACGCCGGCGAGAGTTTTGAGGGTAGCGCCGAATTCCGCGGCTTGCTTTAGATCCTCGGATTTGAGGCGGTTGATCGCTTTGGCCAAGTCGAACAGCACCGCAAGCGCCTCAGGGGTGTTGAAGTCGTCGTCCATGGCGTCGATAAAGCGTTGGCGGAAGCTTTCGCCTGCTTCCCCTTCGCCTGCCTCGGGCAGGCCGCGCAGAGCAGTGTAAAGCCGCTGAAGGCCTGCGCGGGTTTGGGCCAGGGATTCTTCGGAATAGTCCAAGGGGCTGCGGTAGTGGGTGGTGAGGATGAAGAACCTGAGGACTTCCCCAGGGTAGGTTTTGAGCAGTTCACGGATGGTAAAAACATTGCCCAGCGATTTGGACATTTTTTCCTGGTCGATGCGGACGAAACCAACGTGCAGCCAGTAGTTGACGAACGGCTTACCGGTGGCCCCTTCGGATTGGGCGATTTCGTTTTCGTGGTGGGGAAATTGAAGGTCGGCTCCTCCGCCATGGATGTCGAAGTGCGCTCCTAAACAACTCGTGGACATCGCTGAGCACTCGATGTGCCAGCCAGGGCGTCCCGGACCCCAAGGCGAATCCCAGGCTGGCTCTCCGGGTTTGGCCCGTTTCCACAGCACGAAGTCGAGCGGGTCGTGTTTGGCCTCGGCGATTTCCACCCGAGCGCCGGCGCGCAGTTCCTCCAAATTTTTTCCTGAGAGCTTGCCGTAAGCCTTAAATTTACTCACCGCATAGTAAACATCGCCATTGTCCCCGAGGTAGGCATAGCCCCGCTCCAATAAGGTCTGAATCATGGCGATGATTTGGGGGATGGATTGGGTGGCTTTTGGTTCTATGTCCGGTGGCAGGCATCCTAAGGCGCGCTCGTCTTCGTGCATCGCCTGGATGAACTTCGCGGTGAGCTGTTGGATGGGGATACCCAGCTCGTTGGCGCGGCGGATGATCTTGTCGTCAATATCGGTGATGTTGCGTACATAGGTGACGTCGAAACCACGCCAGCGCAGATAGCGGACGATGCAGTCGAACACTACCATGACGCGTGCATGACCTAAATGACAATAGTCATAGACCGTCATGCCGCATACGTACATACGCACCTTGCCGGGCGTGATGGGCCGAAAAGGTTCCTTTTTCCGGGTCAGGCTATTGTAGATTGTCAGCATGGTCGGCCAAGCGGGCGAATCGATGGAAAATGCGTTGTGGCCCAAGAATCACATAAATCTGCTGAATCTCCGGTCCGTCCAGGCGGCCCGTTAGGGCTGCCCTGAGCGGCTGAAACAGCTGTTTGCCCTGGAGGTTGCTAACTGTTTTCAGCGTTGCCAGAAATTCCCGGTAGTTTTCCGGATGGCGGCGGGCGGCTTCCAAGGCAGTGCGGAAAAATCCAGCTTGGGTTTGGGCAAGAACAAGGCGCGCTTCTTCAGTGATAGGATAGGTTTCGCTGAACAGGATTTCCGCCCAGGCCTCGGCCTGCTTGGGGAAAATCCAATTGCTGCGCACCAAGGCGAGGAATTGGCTGCAAGAAGCCTGGGGTACCAGCCTGCGGGTGGCTTCGGTAAGCCACGCCCATAAGGTAGCGTCCTCTGCGGCACAAACTGCCCGAGTTTGCCAGAAATCCAATTGCTTGGGATCAAAACGCGCAGGCGCTCGGCTCAGTTTCTCTAAGCGAAATCCTTCAGCCAATTCCTTTAAAGAAAGAAGCCTGTCTTCATAAGTATGCCCCAGACGGGCCAGAAAATTGACCACTGCCATAGGCAAATAACCCTGTTCCCTAAGTTGCCGGATGCTGCGGCTGCCATTGCGCTTAGAAAGCGGAGCGCCGTCTTCTCCTAGGATTAACGAAATGTGTCCGTAGCGCGGCGGCTTTAGCCCAAGCGCTTGGAGGATGAGCAGCTGACGGGGAGTATTGGCCAGATGATCCTCGCCCCGCAAAACGTGGGTGATGCCCATCAAAGCGTCGTCTATGGCGTTGCAAAAAAAGAAAGAAGGAGTACCGTCGGCGCGGCGGATGATAAAGTCGCCTATAGCATCGGTGGCAAAACGCTGTTCCCCGCGAACCAAATCTTCAAATACAACCGTCTGCCCGGGCGGTACCCTAAAGCGCAATGTCGGTTTTAGACCTTGCTCCACGCGCTGTTTGATTTCTTCATAGCTCAAATGGGCGCATTTGCCGGAATAACGCGGCGGCTGGCCCTGACTCAGTTGCACCTTTCGGGAAAGCGCCAGTTCTTCAGGGGTGCAAAAACAAGGATAAGCGAGGTCGTCTTGCTCCAGCTGGGCATAATAATGGTTATAAATAGCTGTGCGTTGAGATTGAAAATATTCGTCCGGCACAGCAGCATGGGGGCCATGCTCCCATTCCAAACCTAGCCAGCTTAAGTCTTCCAAAAGAGCGGCGACGAACTCAAGGCGGCTGCGTGCCGGGTCAGTATCCTCGATGCGCAGTAAGAATATTTGACCATACAGACGGTTGAAGATGGCAGTGCGGGCGTTTCCCAAATGAATCCAGCCGGTGGGACTGGGCGCAAAGCGCGTTTTCGTAGAATACATGGAAGAATTTCATGGCGGCAAAAGTAATATTGTATAAAAACAGCGCACTATGTATAGAACCGTTCTCTTGACACAGAACAGGATATTTGTCGTATACTGTCTTTGCATGGTAACATGCGTAGAATGCTATAAACTTAGAATATATTGTTGAAAAGGGTTCAATAATGGGAGCTATACTTGATTTAGTTGAGAAGATGCGGACTCCAGGCGGGATTGTCGTTACTATCCTCATCGTCATCGTTGGCTATTTCTTTTATAAGTGGGTGACGGCAGAGCCTGGAGAAAAAAAATAATCTATCCCAAAAATGCGGGTGGTAGTTGTTCCTATCGGCGCTCCTATCGCCCGCAAAGTAAGGCGTACATTACGTATCAGTAGTCCGTTCCTCTCCATCAAACACGATGGCGTAAGATCAGGCAGGGCTGGATTAGAGGGATGGTTTGTCCTGCGATTCGGCCTTTGCTCATCAGAGGCTAAATTGCGATCCTGGTCACAAATCTCGGTTTTTTAAATCAAGGTTTATATCTGCGTGCCGCTGTATTGGGGGTAAAACTCGAAAACCACCAAGGAGCGTGTCATGCAGTTGGTCAAGACGTTTGTCTCCTTATGCTTTTTCCGGAGATTGCCCCAGGATTGGTCGATCTCGCTCAAGGATTACGAGAAGACTGCATTGTTTTACTTGGCTGTGTTCTGGAGCATCCAGAGCCTGCTCATGGGAGAGCCGGCTGAGGCATTCGTCGCCGCAATCAGCGAGCTGATTTTGACTCAGATCTTCGTATTCTTCGTGGTGTGTTTGGCCAGGCGTCGCGGTTTTTTCTTTCCTGCTGCCACCTTAATCATGGGTGCAGAAGGCGTAGTAGGTTTACTTGCCATTCCGGGGCTAGTTTGGCTGAGAGTGGCTGAAGGCCCTGCTTTGCTGGCAGCTTTTTATAGCCTAATGCTATTTTTGCTCTGGGGGCTGGCAGTGCTTGGGCATATTTTCCGTCAAGTGTTGGCTCGGCCCTCCTCATTCGGTTTTGGGGTGGCTTGTGTCTATGCGGCAGAAACCTACTTGGGTACTTTATTCTTGTTAGTACTCTAACGAGGTGAGTTGCCTGCAACGGTCATGTCCGCCAACCAGATGGAACCCGTTTGGATGTTGCCGCGCCGGTCGATATCTTGGCCGATCGCCACAAGCGTGCTAAACATTTCTTTGAGGTTGGAAGCGAGGGTGATTTCTTCTACCGGATATTGGATTTCCCCTTTTTCTACCCAGAAGCCGGCTGCTCCGCGAGAATAATCCCCGGTGACTAAGTTTACTCCGTGCCCCATCAATTCAGTAATCAATAAGCCGGTTCCCATTTCCTGGAGTAAGGCTTCGCGCGTCAGCTTTCCTGGATCGACGATGACATTATGAACGCCACCGGCATTGCCGGTGGTTTCAAGCCCCAATTTGCGGGCTGAATAGCTGTCTAAGATGTAAGATTTGACGATTCCATTCCGAATCAGGTCGTGGGGATGCGTGGCTACCCCTTCGCTGTCGTAAGGAGCACTGCCGATACCTCGCTTGATGTGGGGTTCTTCGTGAATGCGGACGAATTCCGGAAATACCGGTTTTCCCAAGCTGTCTAATAAAAACGAAGCCTTGCGGTATAAGTTGCCCCCCCGAATAGCAGCTAAAAAGTGGCCGATCAGGCTGGTAGCTACCTCCGCTGCATAGATCACTGGGCATTTGCGCGTAGCCAAGGAACGCGCTCCCAGTCTGGCCACCGTGCGTTCGGCGGCTTTACGTCCGACGCTGGCGGGGGAGTCCAGATCCTGTGGATTGCGAGCTACCGTATACCAGTAGTCGCGCTGCATTTGGTCACCGCGCTTGCCTACCACCGCACAGCTCAAACTATGGCGTGAAGCCGGATAGCCGTGTAAAAATCCTTCGGTGTTACCTAGGACCCGGATACCGCGATGGCTGGTTAGGCTCGCCCCTTCGGAGTTGACGATTTCCGGATGAAAGCTGCGGGCCTCTGCTTCGCATTCGATTACCCGCTCGATCGCTTGGTCTGGACTGATTTCCCATGGATGATATAAGTCCAAGTCTGGAATCTCGATCGCCAGTTTGTCCGGATCGGGCAGTCCGGTGTAAGGGTCTTCGTTGGAGAACCTTGCAATCGCGCAGGCTGCCTCGACCGTTTCCTTAAGCGAAGTATCGTCCAGATTAGTAGTACTAGCAGAACCCTTGCGCTGGCCAAAGTATACTGTCACGGCCAGATTTTGATCGCGGTGGTGTTCGATGCTCTCTACTTCCCCTAGCCGGGCGCTGACCGCCAGCCCCTCGTCGAAATTGGCCCAAGCTTCAGCAGCACTGGCGCCAGATTTCCTGGCTTGGTCCAATACCAGGGCGACTTTCCCCTGTAAGATTTCAAGGTGCGATTCTATCGGCTCCACTGGTATGCTCTCGTCTTAGGTATGGGTTCCGCCTACCGTCAGTCCATCCACGCGCAGCGTTGGTTGGCCCACTCCTACCGGCACGCTTTGGCCATCCTTACCGCAGGTGCCCACTCCAGGATCTAAGTTCAGATCATTGCCCACCATGCTGACCCGAGTCAATACCTCTGGGCCGTTGCCGATCAGCATAGCCCCCTTGACCGGCCGAGTGATGCGACCGTTTTCGATCCAGTAGGCTTCGGATGCAGAAAATACGAACTTGCCAGAGGTAATGTCCACTTGGCCGCCGCCGAAGTTTTTGGCGTACAGGCCTTTATCCACCGAAGCGATGATTTCTTCCGGGCTGTGCTTTCCGGCAAGCATGTAGGTATTGGTCATCCGCGGTAGTGGAGCATAGGCATAGGATTCGCGACGGCCGTTACCGGTAGGGGAAGTACCCATCAAGTTGGCGTTCATCCGATCTTGCAGATAGCCTTTAAGGACGCCGTTCTCGATCAGCACCGTTTGCTGGGTCGGAGTGCCTTCATCGTCGATACTGAGGGAACCGCGCCGGCCTGGTAAGGTGCCGTCGTCCACCACCGTGCACATAGGAGAGGCGACCTTTTCGCCGATGCGACCGCTAAAGGCCGACGTCCCCTTGCGGTTGAAGTCTCCTTCCAGACCGTGGCCTACGGCTTCGTGTAAAAGCACGCCGGGCCAACCGGAACCTAGGACCACGGTCATGGTGCCAGCTGGAGCTTCCACCGCTTCCAGATTGATCTGGGCCTGGCGTACCGCCTCCTCCACGTAGCTCTCAGCGCGTTGTTGTTCGAGAAAGAAACGGTAATCGCTGCGCCCACCGCCACCTGCGCTGCCTTGTTCGCGGCGCCCGTTTTTGGCCATGATCACGTTTACGTTGAGTCGGACCAAGGGGCGCACGTCGGCGTGCAGCGCACCGTCCTGGGTCGCAATCAGGATTATTTCATAGCTGCCAGCCAGGCTGACGATCACCTGTTCTACGTGGGGATCACTTTGGCGGGCGAGCGCATCCAGGCGTTGCAGAAGATCGATCTTGGCTTGGGTGGTCAAGCTAGGTAATGGATCGATGCTTGGATACAGTCGCCTTTGGCCTGGCGATGCGGCGATCGCTGTGCGGGCGGAGGCGGCATGATGGGCGATCGCGCGCACGTTGGCGGCAGCTTCCATGAGAGTGTCGAATTCGATCACGTCGCTGTAGGCAAAACCGGTCTTGTCGCCACAGACCGCCCGCACGCCGAAGCCCTGTTCGATGCTGTGCACGCCTTCCTTGACGATTCCGTCTTCGAGTACCCAAGACTCAAAACGAGAAAACTGAAGATAAATGTCAGCGAGATCCACGGGTACCGTAAGGATGCGGCCAAGGACCCGATGCAGGTGGGACGGATCGAGTCCGAATGGTTCCAGAAGAGTACGCTGGGCAAAACTTAGCGCTTCATCGGTCATGGCATTGGCCTAGATGTAGGATTGGTAAAACTTGCGGTGGGTCAAAACTGGAAAAGTCCGGCGAACCCCTTCCAAAACGCGCGGTTTAAGGCGCGCTAAGCACACCCCGGGGTCTTTCCCAAGCTGAGCCAACACCTCCCCCCACGGGTCGATAATCATGCTGTGGCCATAAGTTTGCCTGCCATTGGCGTGGGTGCCTCCTTGGTCTGCAGCGATCACATAGCACTGGTTTTCGATCGCGCGGGCACGCAGCAGAACTTCCCAATGAGCGGCTCCAGTGCGGGCGGTGAAGGCAGCCGGTACCAGCAGGATTTCTAGTCCGCGTTCACTTAAGGAACGGATAAGCTCGGGAAAGCGGATGTCATAGCAAATCGCAATTCCCAGTTTCCCGAGCGGGGTGTCTAGGATCAACGGCCTACTACCGGCGGCTACGGTGTCTGATTCGCGGTAGCTCTCACTCGTGCCGGGTACGTCCACATCGAACAGGTGGATTTTGTCATAGCGCCCTTTGAGTTCCCCGTCGGGACCATAAATCAGGCAGGCAGCATAGGCTTTACCCTGAACC
>JBKBMR010000047.1:0-13780 GCA_046295755.1 Methylohalobius sp. | reverse complement strand
GGGCGATGTCGGTGACCAAAGGTCCCAAAGTGTAAAAAGGCGCTTCAAAGCATTCGGCCAGTTCGCGATCGACGTTTTCCTTGACCAAGTGGAGCGGGATATGCCCAGGCCCCTCGATCATCACCTGCACGTCGTGCTTCCAGGCGATCTTAGTGAGTTCGCCCAAGGTTTTAAGCTCGGCGAACTGGGCTTGGTCGTTGGCGTCGGCGATCGAGCCAGGCCGCAGGCCGTCGCCTAAGGAGAAAGCGACGTCGTAGGCTTTCATGATCTCGCAGATTTCCTCAAAGTGGGTATAGAGGAAGTTTTCTTGATGGTGGGCCAGGCACCATTTGGCGATGATCGAACCACCGCGGGAGACGATCCCGGTGATTCGATTTGCAGTCAAGGGGATATAGGCCAGGCGCACGCCGGCATGAATGGTGAAGTAGTCTACTCCCTGTTCGGCCTGTTCGATCAGGGTGTCGCGGAAGATCTCCCAGCTCAGTTCCTCGGCTTTTCCGCCGACTTTTTCCAGCGCTTGATAAATCGGCACCGTCCCCACTGGAACCGGCGAATTGCGAACGATCCACTCGCGGGTTTCGTGAATGTGTTTGCCGGTCGAAAGATCCATGACCGTGTCGGCGCCCCAGCGGATCGCCCACAGCATCTTTTCGATTTCTTCTTCGATGCTGGAGGTCACCGGCGAGTTGCCTATGTTGGCGTTGACTTTGACTAGGAAATTGCGGCCGATGATCATCGGCTCGGATTCTGGGTGGTTGACGTTGGCCGGAATGATGGCGCGCCCAGCAGCAACTTCCTGGCGGACAAATTCCGGAGTGATCTGTTTAGGGAACCTGGCACCGAACGCTTCCCCTGGATGCAGCCTTTGGCCGTAAGCCTCGCGCATGGCTTCCAGATTCTGATTCTCGCGGATGGCGACGAACTCCATCTCCGGAGTGATGATGCCGCGCCGGGCGTAGTGCATCTGAGTCACGTTGGCGCCGGGTTTGGCGCGCCTGGGCGCGCGCAAGTTGGGAAAGCGCAGATAGGAAATCTTGGGATCGTTAAGGCGTTTTAGGCCATATTCGGAAGAAGGTCCAGGCAGTTGTTCGCTGTCGCCGCGTTCCTCGATCCAGCCAAGGCGCAAAGGCAAAAGCCCGCGCGTCAAATCGATTTTGACGTTAGGGTCGGTGTAGGGGCCGGAGGTGTCGTAAATATAGACCGGCGGATTGTCCACCTGTCCAGATGAGGTCCGAGTCGGGCTCTGATCGACCCGACGCATGGGAACGCGCAGGTCCTCACGGCTGCCCTTGAGATAAATCTTGGTGGAGGCAGGAAACGGTTTGATCGCGGCTTGTTTGATGCGAATGGTTTGCTGAAACTTATCTAAAATAGCGTTCATAGGTCTCTCCTACGGTCAGGTTAAGCGCAGGGAAAGACCTTAAAGCTTCCCTACGCCGGTATTATCCGGATCAGGTTCAAAGGGTATCTCTCAGCGCCGCTTCAGGTCTTGCGGCGCACCCCTAGCCTAAGGCGTTAAAGCTAAAGCATCGGATGAACGATTGCAAGCGTAAATCCGTAGAAAATCAGCAAGAAAAACCGTTCAAAGAGGCATTTACCGGATTGGAATGATGGTGCTACAATTTAAATTTATTCAATCTACTTGCCCACCGATTAGAGCCTTTGGGCCTTATGCATTTCAACGGTCTTAAATTTCCGCCGGCGGTGGAGATCAAGGGGGGGTCAGTGACCTTACCTATCATTCGGCTGCTGAGCAGCGATTTAGCGGTCGTGATGGTGCAATTAACCCAGCAGATCGCCAAGGCTCCCGAGTTTTTTCGCAGCGCTCCGGTGGTGGTCGATGTCTCTGCGCTGGCGGACAAGTCCAATCTCGATTTGGCGTCGCTGTTGGAACAGTGTAAGCAGTTTGGAATGATTCCGGTGGGTCTGCGAGGTGGAGATGAGACCTTGCGCCGGACCGCAGCTTCCCTACAGCTTGCGCTGCTGGCCGATGCGCCGGTCGCTGCAGAGCAAAGGCCCACCGCAATCCCCGCGTCTGCCAAGTCGCAACTTGTCACTCAGCCGGTGCGATCCGGTCAGCGTGTGTATGCCAAAGGCACCGACCTGATCGTGCTGGCGTCGGTAGGTCACGGCGCTGAGGTCATGGCCGATGGCCATATCCATGTCTATGGTACTTTGCGCGGGCGGGCCTTGGCCGGTGTGCGGGGCGATACCGAGTGCCGGATTTTTTGCCGGGACCTTCAGGCGGAGCTGGTCTCCATCGCCGGGCATTACCGGGTGAACGAGGATCTGGATGAGTCGGTGCGAGGGCGCTCCGTCCAGATTTATATGCGGGATACCGCATTGATCATTGAAAGTTTGTGAAAGTGCAGACGAACTGGAGGTAATTTAGTGGCGAGAATTATCGTGGTGACCTCAGGCAAAGGCGGTGTCGGCAAGACGACCACTTCGGCGTCTTTAGCGATGGGGTTGGCCTTGCGCGGGCACCGGACTGCGGTGATCGACTTCGACGTCGGTTTGAGGAATTTGGATTTAATCTTGGGTTGTGAACGCCGGGTGGTGTACGACTTCATCAACGTCATCAACGAGGAGGCCACGCTGCGTCAAGCCCTGATCCGCGACAAACGCTGCGAGAACCTATTTATTCTTCCGGCGTCCCAGACCCGAGACAAGGAAGCCCTTACCAAGGAAGGGGTCGGCCGGGTGCTTGCACAACTCTCGCAGGAATTCGAGTACGTGGTTTGCGATTCTCCAGCCGGGATCGAGAAGGGCGCGTTTTTGGCTATGTATTATGCCGACGATGCGATCGTGGTCAGCAACCCAGAGGTGTCATCGGTTAGGGACGCCGACCGGATGATCGGAATTCTCTCGAGCAAATCGCGCCGGGCCGAACTGGGAGAGGAGCCGATCCGCGAGCATCTTCTCCTTACCCGGTATGTCCCAGAGCGGGTCAGGAGGGGAGAGATGCTGAGCGTAGACGACGTATTGGAAATCTTGGCGCTACCTTTGCTTGGCGTCATCCCCGAGTCTCAGTCGGTCTTGAGCGCTTCGAACGAGGGGATACCGGTGATTTTAGACGAAAAAAGCGACGCCGGCCGCGCTTATCGGGACGCGGTGGCGCGTTATCTGGGGGAGGATATTCCCCATCGCTTTATCCATCCTGAACGCAAGGGCCTGTTCAGTAGGCTGTGGGGGGGGTAAGCGATGGGACTTTTAGATTACTTTCGTGCCTCCCGTCCCAAGAGCGCCCAGGTAGCCAAGGAACGCTTGCAGATTCTGGTCGCCCATGAGCGCGGTATGCGCAATGCTCCCAGTTATTTGCCGCAGATGCAGCAAGAGTTGTTGGCGGTGATCCGCAAGTACGTGAATGTGGACCTCGATGCGATCTCTATTCAGATGGAGCAGGATGAAGACCGCGAGATTTTAGAGGTCAACATCGTGTTGCCTGAGGATGGCGCGGCCGGGAGAAATTGAGGTATATATAACAGCGACTGCATTATAAGGGGATGTAAGATGAGCGATAAAAAGCAAGGTTCGGCAAAATCGAGCGGTGCAGCAAAGCAAACTCCGGCCAAGCCGGCGGCAGAGTCAAAACCAACTGTGGAGACTACCCGGGGCGAGGAGATCGGGCTGGCGGCGGGTAAGATATGGCATTGTCTGGATCGGGTCGGAGAAGCTTCGTCTTCCAAATTGGAGGCAGAAACTGGCCTGAACAGCAAGGAAGTCCAGCGCGCGATTGGTTGGCTGGCGCGGGAAGGGAAGCTCATCATCGAGCGGGATGGGCGGACCGAAGTATTTAGGCTCGCCTGAGTAAAAACTCAATCTTAGGAGGACGGGGTTATGCGTAAACTATCATGCTTGGCCGTGGCTCTGAGCGCGGCGGTATTGGGGACGGCGGCATGGGCAGGTGAAAAAGAGGGTGAGTTTCGAATCAAGATTCGTCCCTCCCAGGAACAGGGCGAAATGGCTATGCCGGGAATGCAAGGCGGGCAGCAGGGAATGGGGATGCAAGGCATGTCTATGCCTATGATGCAGCAGTGTATGCAGATGCATCAAAAAGTGATGGAGCGCATCGAGCATCTAGACAAAAAGATCGACCATGTATTTAAAGAGCAGGAGAAAGAATCCCACCAGCGCCTGAGCGCCATCGAATCCAAACTGGAGCACATATTCAAGGAACAGGAAGAAGAAACCCATCGCCGCTTGGGAGCGTTAGAGACCAAGCTCGACCACGTACTCAAAGAACAGGAGCAGGAAACCCACTGATTGGTGATCGGCCCCGCTGGCGAGGGACATGCTTTCCTTTTTGCGCCAGTTGGGGCTGAGCCTGTTGGACTTGGCGCCGGTTCTAGCGGTGGTGCTGGTGTTCCAGGTGGGGATCATCCATAAGCCCCTGCCGAACGTTTTGGGGTTGGTGACGGGGGTCGTGTTGACCGTGCTGGGGCTGACTTTCTTCGTCCGGGGACTGGAATTGGCGCTGTTTCCCTTAGGGGAAGCGCTGGCTTATGCCTTCGCCCGCAAGGGAAGCCTGGTTTGGATGTTGTGCTTTGCCTTTTGTTTAGGGTTTGCCACCACGGTGGCAGAACCGGCCCTGATCGCCATAGCTAACAAAGCCGCCGAAGCGGCTGTGGAAGGCGGTCTGGTCAAAGACCCCTCCTTCCGTGAACGCTACGCCTTGGGGCTGCGCTTGAGCGTGGGGATGGCTGTGGGGATAGCGCTGATAATTGGCGTCATCCGCATTATCCAAGGTTGGCCCCTGCACTGGTTAATGGTCTTAGGGTATCTCGGGGTGTTGGCGGTGACACCGCTAGCACCGCCCGAAATCATCGGCATCGCTTATGATTCCGGTGGGGTGACCACCTCGACCATCACTGTGCCTTTAGTGACCGCCTTAGGGGTGGGGCTGGCTCACTCCATCGAGGGGCGTAGTCCTCTGGTGGACGGGTTTGGGCTGATCGCGTTTGCTTCCTTAACGCCGATGATTTTCGTCATGCTTTATGGCGTGCTATGGAAGGCGTGGACTTAGTCAAAAGCTTGCTCGTGGCCATCCGCGATTGTGCGCCTATCGTGGCGACCATTTTGGTGTTTCAGCTGGCTGTGATCCGCCGTCCTCTGCCGCGTCTTCGCCAGGTAGTTTTGGGATTTGGATTTGTCGTTTTGGGGATGGCTTTGTTTCTCCAAGGGCTGGATATGGCCCTGTTCCCTTTGGGGGAGGCAATGGCGGTGCAGCTTACCGCATCGGGCGATGGGAATTACTTGTGGGTGTATGCATTCACGATCAGCTTAGGGCTTACCGTCACCCTAGCTGAACCGGCCTTGATCGCGATCGCATTAAAAGCGCGTGAAATCTCCGCCGGTGCGATCAGCCCTTGGGGGTTGCGTTTGGCGGTATCAGTAGGTGTGGCTGTGGGGATTACTTTAGGGGCGTATCGGATCATTAACGGCGGGTCTCTGGTAGGCTACATTTTGGTCTGCTATGCCCTGGTGCTGACTCAGACCCTGCTTGCACCGCGGATGATCGTCGGTCTTGCCTACGACTCGGGTGGGGTGACCACGTCTACCGTCACCGTGCCTTTGGTGACTGCTCTGGGATTGGGATTGGCCAAGTCGGTGCCAGGGCGCAGCGTTTTATTGGACGGGTTCGGGCTGATCGCATTCACTTGTTTGTTTCCGATTATGACCGTGCTGGGCTATGCCCAACTGGTAGCCTGGTATGCGCGGATAAGGAGGTAACCACCATGCGTTTTAAGCTGATCATTGCTTTCGTGGGGGACGACAAGACCGACCTTGTCTTAAAAACGGCCCGCGATTTTGGGGCAACCGGGGCGACCGTGATCACCAGTGCCCGCGGCGAAGGGATAGAACGCCCCAAGACCTTTCTGGGCTTGACCTTAGAAGCCCAGCGCGACGTGGTATTGATGTTGGTCGAGGAGCATGTAAGCCGCACGATTCTGGAGGCGATCGCGAAAGCGGCTGGATTTGATGAGACACCAGGCACCGGGATTGCCTTTCAAGTCGATGTGGAGGACGCCGTAGGCGTGCGCCATCAGATGGAGAAGCTGGTGCCGTTGGTAGAGGAGGAAATCTGAGTATGGAGCGGAAAAAACCCTTAATCCGCGTGCGCGACATCATGCGTACCGATTTTGGCATCATAGATGGCTTGGCCACGGTGGACGAAGCGCTGCGCCAGATGAAAACCTTAAAGACCTCGGTGCTGGTGGTGAACAAGCGCCACGAAGACGACGAATACGGCCTCATCACTTCCGGCGACATCGCCCGCCACGTCTTGGCCAAAGATCGCTCGCCCGGTCGCGTCAACGTTTACGAAGTGATGGAAAAACCGACCATTCTCATCCATCCGGATATGGACATCCGTTATTGCTCGCGGCTGTTTGCCCGCTATAACCTAGTGCGGGCCTTGGTGGTGGACGGCCGCCAGGTAGTCGGAATCGTCAGCCCGAACACCTTGGTGTTGGACGGCCTGTACCGCCTGCTCGAGCTCCAATAGATAGCGTCATTCCACCAAGCGCACCGCCAAAACATCGCACTTGGCGTGGAGAATGACGCTGGAGGCGGTCGAACCGAGCAGAATCCCAAGTCCTTTGCGGCTGTGGGAACCGAGCACGATGAGGTCTGCCTGTTCCACTTCCGCCACGCGCACGATCTCCGCCTTGGGGCTACCGATCTCGACCCACCGCCGATCCTCAGGAATGCCCAATTTCTCCCCGATGCGGTTCAGTTTCTCCTTGGAGGCGGAGATCAGTTGTTCGGTGATGTCTGCGTCGAAAGGAATGATTGGGCCGTAGGTGGAGTCGGTGATTGGCAGGTTGTCCACTACGTGCAAGACGCTGAGTTTGGCCTGATAGCGATCGCTTAAGTCTTTGGCCCGTTCAGCCACAAGCTCGGCGTGTTCAGAAAAGTCCGTTGCCAGAAGGATGTGTTGGTAGGGGCGCATCTGAATTCTCCCAGGTTGTACTGCCTTGTATCATATCAAAACTTGCACTGGCATCACGGTCTTACTGCCGGGCCGCAGTTTTTCCAACGCCTTAAGGCAGGCTTCTGAAAACGCCAGGCGTCCGCCGCAGTGTAGGGAGACGTCAAAATCAAAGGCTCAGATAGCGGTTTTTGAGCTCGATGTAGTGGTCGGCGGAGTAACGCAAGAATTCGCGTTCTTCCTCAGTCAACGGGCGGACCTGGCGGGCCGGCATCCCTACGTATAAATACCCTCCTTCCAAGTGTTTACCCGGAGGCACTAAAGCTCCGGCCCCAAGGATGATTTCGTCCCCCAATACCGCCCCGTCCATGACGATGGCGCCGATTCCCAAAAGGCATCGGTCGCCGATTCGGCACCCGTGGGCGACGACTCGGTGACCTAGGGTGACAAACTGGCCGATGGTGAGAGCAAAACCTTCCGGAGCGTGGGGTCCTGGGTGGGTGACGTGGAGCACGCAGCCGTCTTGGACGTTAGTTCCGGCGCCGACGTGGATATGGTTGACGTCGCCGCGCACCACCGCCCCGGGCCAGATCGAGACGTCGTCGTCTAGGTGCACGTCGCCGAGAACCAGGGCGCTTTCGGCGATGTACACGCGCTGTCCCAGTTGGGGCAGATGGCCTGCGAAAGCTTGTCGGGTCAAATGACACCTCCTGCTGGCTATACTTGATATAGAACGTTCAATGCAAAGGAGCCTGCCATGTTCATTATCGTCTTAAGTGTACTAGCTGCCGTTGGTTTTGTCCTCTTAGTTTACGGGGCAGTCATCTACAACCGTCTGGTCGCCTTGAAACACGCCGTTTCCCAGAGCTGGTCCAATATCGGCGTGCTGCTCAAGCAACGCCACGAGGAACTGCCCAAGCTGGTGGAGGTGTGCAAGCGTTACATGAAATTCGAGCAGGATACCTTGGAGAGGGTCATGCGCGCCCGAAGCCAGGTGTTTCAGGCCAGCGAGCAAGGCGACTTGGCCCGGTTGGGACAGGCGGAGGAGCAGCTTAGGCAGGGGCTGCTCAAGCTGTTTGCGGTGGCGGAAAATTATCCAGAATTGACTACGAATCAGACTTTCCGCCACCTGCAAACCCGCATTACGCAACTAGAGGAAGCAATCGCCGACCGGCGCGAGTTTTACAACGCAGCGGTCAACCAGAACAATGTGCGCATCGAGCAATTTCCCGACATTTTGCTCGCCAATTGGTTCAATTTCCGGCCTTTCGAACTGTTGGAGTTCAGCTCCGAGGAGAAGCGCGACGTGGAGCTAGCGCCGTTGTTTGACTGATGGAGGCATTTATTTCGCTTGTTCTGACCGCATCTCCAACGCGTTTTTGGGGAGTACTGAGCGCGTTGGGGGCGATCACTCTGGGGCTATTCTATCTGGGGTTCAGACAGCTCCATCGGGCTCGTTTGATCGAAGACACGCCAACCTCGCGCATCCGTTCCGCTGCCCAAGGGTATGCGGAATTGGAAGGGCGGGCGGTGGCTTTGGGAGACCCGCTCTATGCCCCCTTAAGCGGGCGACCGTGTGTCTGGTACCAGTATCGCATCGATCGCCGCCACGGCGGGATCCAAGGCCGCAAGCGTTGGGTCAGCCTGGAACGGGGCGAAAGCGAGGCTATCTTTGGTTTGGAGGACGACACTGGCCGGTGCGTGGTCGATCCAGATGGGGCGGAGATTCACCCGGCACATGAACTGAGCTGGTATGGTCACGAACCTTATCCGGCCCATACCCCTCCTGGCCACAGCGATTTTCTTGGACCTTACCGATATACCGAAAGACGGATCGAAGTAGGTGACCCATTATATGCTTTGGGTTGGTTTCAAACCCTCAAGGAGACTGTCGGCCAGGGATGGCAGGAAGAGACGCGCGCTTTGCTTAAGCGCTGGAAAGCTGAGCCAAAGGCTTTGCTTGAACGTTTCGACCTCAATCGCGACGGTCAGATCGACGCCAGGGAATGGGAAATCGTCCGTAAACAAGCCGCCCGCGAGGCATTGCGAGCACATCTTCGCCGCCCGCCCGAAGAGATCGTTCATCTGCTCTGCAAGCCGGCTAAAGGGTACCCATACATTCTGGCCGCTTCCCGGCAACCGGACCTGGTTTGGCGTTACCGGGTTTATGCTGGGGTGGCGCTGCTTGGGTTTTTATTCGGCTTTCTGGGATTTACCTGGGTACTGTGGCAGAGGTTGTAAAAATTGCCCTATTTCGATTCATAACGCTTAAATCCTGGTGCAAGAGGTATTCGAGCCACTTTGCGCGCCTGCGTTTTGGAGAATGGCACAAATTTTGTCCGTCATTAATTACAAACATAATGGTTTTCTGGGAGGAGATGAGTAGAGCTTGAAGGTGAGATTATTCGACTTAAGGAGGAAAGCTATGTTCACCTACATCAACCAGTGGATCGTGCGGCAAATCAACCACCTCGTTTTGCGTACCTACCGGTGGCGGCGCAGGAAATGCGTTTATTTGGGGAAAAAAGTAGAGCAGTGGCAGGACCCTTGGTCGCTCTTGTGGTATTCCGAAAACACCGCCTTGCAAGTGGTTAAAGCGCGGGCGCTTGACGAATATCGAGGGGGAAGGTCCTACGCGGACAAAGAGCGCTTTTAGCGCATGTGCATCCACTGGTATTGTGGTACACTGATTTAGTGCGTTTATACAATGCGCACCCTGTTTGGGAGAGGTGCCGGAGCGGCCGAACGGGCCTGACTCGAAATCAGGTGTACGCTTTAGCGCGTACCGAGGGTTCAAATCCCTCCCTCTCCGCCATTCCTGCGAGCGACGGGAGTCCTCAATGTGGGTACAAAAGAAGATCGTTCTGTCCCCGAAACCCAGAGGGTTTCACCTCATCACCCGCGAGCTTTTGGCCCAGCTTCCTGAAATTAAGGAATTTCGGATAGGTCTGGCGCAGTTTTTTCTCTGCCATACTTCTGCCTCCCTGACGATCAACGAAAACGCCGACCCCAGCGTGCGCGCCGACATGGAAGCGCATCTTTCCCATTTTGTGCCTGAGAACGCCCCTTATTACGAGCACACTCTGGAGGGGCCAGACGATATGCCGGCCCATATCAAAGCCTCTCTGCTCGGGGCGTCGGTGGTTATCCCCATCGGCGGCGGCCGCTTGCTGCTCGGTACTTGGCAAGGGATTTACCTAGGCGAGCACCGCAACCGCGGTGGCGCCAGAACTGTAATCGCTACGCTTTTCGGCGAATGAGCGTCCCCCTCATCCTGGCAGCTGACGTAGGCGGCACCAAGACCTGGCTTCGGCTTGGGAGATTCTACCAAGGCGAATTTGAAACTCTACGCGAAGAGCGCTTTGCCAGCGCGGATTATCCGCGCTTCGAGGAGCTTTTGGCCAGATTTCTGGGGTCTGAAGGCCAGTCCATCGCGGTAGCTTGCTTGGGGGTTGCCGGGCCAGTGGAGGATGGAGTCTGTCGCACCACCAATCTGCCCTGGCGTCTAGAGGCCAAAGCGCTATCCAGACAGCTTGGAGGTGCTAAAGTTCAGCTGCTAAATGACCTAGAAGCGGCAGCATTTGGCATCCTGCATTTGCCCGAAGCGCAATTTGTCGAACTGAATCCAGCTGCCAAACCCCGCCTGCAAGCTCATCGAGCGGTGATCGCTGCCGGCACGGGTTTGGGTGAGGCGCTGATCCTTGCGACCGGCCGGGGACCTGTCATCGTGGCTACCGAAGGGGGGCATTGCGATTTTGCCCCTTTGGACGCCGAGCAAGACTCATTGCTCGCCTGGCTGCGCACGCGCTATCCAAGCCATGTCAGTTACGAACGGGTATTGTCTGGCCTAGGGCTGGTGGAAATTTACCGTTTCTTGTGCGCTCGCTATCCTGAGCAGGAAAATCTGGAGCTAGCTTGTCTGACGAAGACAGAAGATCCGGCGGCGGTCATCGGCCAGTTGGGCGTGGCCAAGCAGGATGCGTTATGCTATGAAGCTTTAAAATGGTTTGCCCGTATCTACGGCGCCGAAGCCGGCAATCTGGTGTTAAAGAGCTTGGCGCTGGGCGGTCTTTATGTGGCCGGCGGGATCGCGCCGAAGATTTTGCCAATCCTCAAGGAAGGCTGGTTTATGGCAGGGTTCGCCGCCAAAGGGCGGTTCCGCGAGTTGCTCGAGAAGGTTCCGGTCAAAGTGGTGCTGAATCCTAAGCTGGTTTTGATCGGCGCCCAGGCTTGGGCTTTACAGCGCCTGCTTGGCGCTGGGTAAAATGAGCGTTGCAAAGCAGGGGAGCTGAAATGATGCAGATAGGGGTGCCTAAAGAGAGCAAGCTCGAGGAGTACCGGGTGGCGGTCACTCCCGAAGGCGTTCGTGCCTTGGTCGAGGTAGGCTGTCCGGTGACGGTCGAACGCGACGCCGGCATAGGGGCCGGTTTTACCAATGCGGAGTATCAGGCTGCCGGCGCCTCCTTAGGTAGCGCTGCCGAAGCCTGGACGTGCGATTTGGTCCTCAAGGTCAAGGAGCCTCAGCCTGCCGAATATCCCTTTCTGCACGGCCAGATCGTGTTTACCTATTTTCATCTAGCTGCTGCCCCCAAGCCGCTTTTGATGACCTTGCTGGCAACCAAGACCACCGCCCTCGCTTATGAGACCGTAGAAGACCAAGAAGGCCGCTTGCCGCTTTTGGCCCCCATGAGTGGGGTGGCCGGCAACATGGCGACTTTAATGGGGGCGTTTTATCTGGCCCGTTTCCACGGTGGCCGGGGAACGTTGTTATCTGAGGTGCTCGGGGTAGGTTACGGTAAGGCGCTCATCATCGGCGACGGCGTAGTCGGGCAGCACGCTGCCCAACGCGCCTGTGCGCTGGGGGTGGAAGTCGCCATGGCAGGCTTGCATCCTCAGCGCGGGGTAGAGCTTAAGGCGAAGTTCGGGCCGAACTTTCGCTATTTTCTCTCTTCCCCGGAGGCGATCGCCACCGAGCTGGCCGATGCCGACCTGGTAATCGGTGGGGTGCTCGTACCGGGAGCGCGGGCTCCGCGCGTGGTGACCGAAGCGATGGTCAAGTCTATGCCCGAAGGCGCGGTGATCGTCGATGTCAGCATCGACCAAGGCGGCTGTGTCGAGACTTCTCGGCCTACCACCCACGCCGATCCGATTTTTATCCGCCACGGTGTAGTCCACTACTGCGTTACCAACATGCCCGGTGCTTACCCGCGTACTTCTACTCTTGCTTTAACCCAAGCGACTATGCCTTATGTTCTCAAGTTGGCGCGCCAGGGGATGGCTGGGGTGATGGAGGACCCTGGGTTTGCCAAGGCGGTGAACACCTACCAGGGGTGGATCACCCATCCGGCTGTGGCTGAGGCGTGGCATGAAGAAAAACGCTATCGGCCGTTGAAGATGCTGGTATGAGCATCGATCCGCACAAATGGCGCCAGGGTCAGGTGGTGGAACTCTACCGCTGGGCGGAGGCGCTTTACTCTTTGCGCGTTGAGGCCGAAGTCGAGCCGTTCGAGGCCGGTCAATTCAGCCGGCTAGGGCTTTGGCTCGATGGGGAGTTCGTCAGCCGACCTTATTCCTTCGTCAATGCTCCAGGCGAGCGGCCTTTGGATTTCTATTTCATCGTTATCCCCGACGGTAAGCTCACTCCTAAGCTGGCTGCCTTGCAGGCTGGGGACGCGGTCTGGGTGGCTAAGAAACCCTCCGGCTTCTTTACCTTAAGCCAGGTTCCTCCGGGAAGATTCCTGTGGCTGTTGGCCACGGGTACAGCGATAGGGCCATTTTTGTCCATCCTCAAAACTGAGGCGCCCTGGCAGCGATTTGAGAAGGTTGTCCTGGTCCACGGTGTGCGTACCTGCGCCGAGCTTGCCTATCGGGAGACCATCGCCGGTTTTCACCGCGCCTACCCCAAGCGGTTTCAATTTTTCGCCAGCGTCACTCGCGAATCCGGAGGAGATTTCTCCGTCCGCATTCCCCAAGCGATCGAGTCCGGTCTGTTAGAAGATTTGGCGAGGCTCGCGCTTAAGCCCGAAGACAGCCAGGTGATGATCTGCGGCAATCCCGAGATGGTCAAGGACACAGTCGCTTTGCTCCAGGCTCGGGGATTTAAGGAAAACCTGCGCAAGTCGCCCGGGCAGATCACTACCGAACGTTACTGGTGACTTCGACCCAAAAACGCCGTTCGCTTTCTTGACGGAGCTTAAAGCTGAGCGGCAAAAATTGCTCGATCACCCAAATGTTAGTAATGGTATGTAGGGTGGGTGGCGTAGTGAGAAAGCGACCACCGCCTGCCAAAGCCAGAGGCAGCAGCAATTGGTCGGCAAGGTAAGGCCCGACCGGAACCTGGGCGGCAAGAAAATCGTTAACCTCGGCCACCAGATGCTCGGCTACCGTTTCTGCCCGCACTCCCCGTTCACCGAAGCCGGTGAACACTTCGGTAATATGCTCGCAGCGCGCTGTGACCGTGACTACATTGCCGACGCCGCAGCCGCTCAGTTCCTCGATGCTCAGAGCGCTGGCCGGCAGTCCCAGAGAGTGCGCCAACACCTTAAGCTCGCGCTCGGCGATGTGGCGCGGTAAGCCGGCAACCAGCGCGCGTGCATGGATGGCAAGCACCTTGCCGCGATCGGGAAGATCTAAGGGGGCCAGCCCGCTCACCGGCTCGATCTCAGCCTCCAGAACTCCTCCGCCTTGGGGATAGAAGCCGGGACGCCTAAGGGTTAAGTTCACCTTGGCTCCCATGCGCGCCAGCAAAGGCAAAAACGCCTGGGCGAGGAAATCAAACGACGGCGCTTTGGGATTGTGGGTGCCGCCTTTGAGGCATAGCCGGCTGGGACCGGGCGCAAGCAGCAA
>JBKBMR010000046.1:0-13785 GCA_046295755.1 Methylohalobius sp. | reverse complement strand
TCTCGTCTACCACGACATAAGAAAGCGGTTCGGTCTCTCCGCGAATCTTGCCATCCGTGCCATTGCCCGCGTTGCTTGGGCGGTCAAGGCCGCCAAGCGGAAGAACTGCGCAATCAAGAGATTCAAGCCCACGAGCGTCGATTACGACGAGCGCATCTTTGCCTACCGCGAGAACGAAGAATCCGTCTCCCTGACGACGGTCAATGGGCGCATCCACGTCCCGCTCGTCCTTGGAACCTACCAACGCGGCGCGCTTCGGGGAAAGAAGCCGACCGCCGCCAAGCTTGTCTACCGCAACCACGCGTGGTTCATCCACATCGTCATCGAGGACGAACCCGGCCAGCGGTCCAATCCCATCTGTGCCATCGGCGTCGATCGGGGCGTCTACAACATCGCCGTGACCTCCACAGGCACGTTCCATTCGGGCCGGCAGGCCAGGCACATCCGCGAGAAGTTCGCGTTCCGCAGGGCGAAGCTCCAATCCAAAGGCACAAGGTCCGCCAAGCGGGCCTTGAAACGGCTGTCGGGAAGGGAGCGTCGCTTTATGCGGAACGAGAACCATCGCATCTCCAAGGCCATCGTCGCAGAGGCCGTCAGGAACAGGGCGTCGATCAAGCTCGAAAACCTGACGGGCATCCGCGACCGGATCAAGAGATTCAGCCGTGCATGGAACCGGAAAGTCAACGCTTGGGCCTTCCGGGAACTGGAGACGATGATCCGATACAAGGCGGCGCTGGCTGGGGTCGAAGTCGTTTCCATTCCCGCTAAAGACACCAGCCGCGAATGTTCCCAGTGCGGAGCCGTCGATCCATCTTCTCGAAGCGGGGCGCATTTTGAGTGCGCCGTCTGCGGCTATCGTCTTTCCGCAGATCTCAATGCCGCCAAGACGATCTCCGGGAGGCATGCCTGCCCAGAGAGGGCCGCAGTCAACCGGCCTATGGTAGCGGGTGAGTGGCATTCGTGCACACCTAGTTACAAGCCCCTGACTTTAGTCGGGGGTCGTTGACACGAACCTTCCCTGTTGATATAGCCAAGCCAGTTTGTTTGGGTCGGCCCCGCAAAAATACCTAAGCCTCAGCCACCACATGAGTAAGACGGTGGAAATGACTCCGAATTTTTCCCAACGCCGCGCCGAGGTCGTGACCTTAAGGTCAAGGCAAGCAGGCGGCCCCAAGCGCTTGAGGCGGCGGCAAAGCTCGATGTCTTCCATCAACGGCTGGGTGGGAAATCCACCGAGCTGCCAGAACGCACGCCGGGTAACGAAGATCGCTTGGTCGCCGGTAGCGATCGAGGTCAGCCGCGAGCGCAGGTTCATCAGCGCCGCGATCAGCGGTAGCAGCGGATGACGGCCGGCCAGGCAGACGTCAAACCGACCCCACTGGTATCCCAAAGCCATGGCTTGCTCGATTGCGGCAAGCGCTTGAGGCGGCAACAAGGTATCGGCGTGAAGAAAGATCAGCACCTCACCGCGTGCGAACCAGGCGCCGGTATTCATTTGTATCGCTCTGCCGCGAGGGGAGGACAAGACCCGATCCACCCATGGGCGGGCGAGATTTAAAGTGCCATCGTCGCTGCCGCCATCCACTACTAGGATTTCTGCCAGGCGTCGTAACGGCGCTAAGGTTTTCAGGCAGGCTTCGATCCCATCCGCCTCCTGCCAGGTTGGGATGACGATAGAAAACGGTTTCATCCCTAAAAGGCTTTCAGCAACAACAGCTCTCGGAGCTTCCGCCGCGGCTTGTACCACCTTTAGTCTGAGCCGGCGGGCGAAGCGTCCCGGGCGGAGCGCACCAGGGTTTAGCTTCACTGGTCCGAGCCGGGGCGATCCCGATGAAATCATCGCGGCAAGGCCCTTCGGTAAGGAAGCGGAAGGTCCGCTCGCATACTGCCATGCGCTGACCGCGGCAATACACGTGCCCTTCATCGTCGTAGACCTTCTCGAATGGTCCTGTGTAGATCACGGCGTGACCGCGGTCGATGCACTCGCTTGCTTGCGGTTTGACCGCAGTGACGGTGACCGGGCGAAACTCGATGCCGTCTATTATCCGCCACGGTACATCTGCCCACTTGTCCAGTTTGACTGCGACGAAACCGGCGTCCACGAACCCCTGGAGGAAAGCGTGCTCCTGCATGGCACCGGCGATGCAGCCGCTCCAAAGCTCGGGATCCAGCTTCAACTCTTGCGGAACCGGCTCGTCGCAAACGATGTCGGAGATAGCGATGCGCCCGCCCGGTTTGACTACCCGGAAGATTTCCCGAAACAGCTGGCGTTTGTCGCCATCGTCCACCAGGTTTAGGACACAGTTGGAGATCACTAGGTCCATCGAGTTGTCTGCAATCAGCGGGCGCTCCAGTTTTTGCTTGGCCTGCCAGGCTTTGAGAGCGAGCAGATCCTCGTAGCTTGCTACCGGGTGTTCGGCCAGCCATCGGTCGGTGGCTTCCACGTCAAGGGCCAGGTCTTGGATCAGCCCCTTGACAAAGCATACCCGATCGCCGCCCAGTTTGGCGGCCATCTCGGCTTGGTATTTGCGCGCAAGTTGCAGCATTTCATCGTTCATGTCCACCCCGATGACCCTGCCTCGGGGACCTACCAGTTGGGCAGCCAGGTAGCAGATTTTGCCCGAGCCCGAGCCCAGATCCAGCACGCTGTCTCCTTCTTGCACATAACGCGAGGGATCACCGCAGCCATAGTCCTTGTCGATGATTTCCTGAGGCAAAAGCCGCAATAGATCGGGGTCATAGTCCACCGGGCAGCACAACTCCTCTTGGCGACTGCGGGCGCCTTCGGCATAGCGCTTCAAAATATGCGTTTCGAGGCTCATCAACTGGTCTCCCAAGAGTTAGAAAGGTTAGTTTACCCTAAACCTTGCTAGGGAATTTATTTCCCTTTGCGGAAAACGATCCTTCCCTCTTCCGCCTCAGCGACGATGGTGTCGCCTGGGCCGAACCTGCCAGCCAGGATTTCTCTCGCTAAAGGCTCCTCGATTAGGTGCTGGATCGCTCGGCGCAAGGGTCGGGCGCCGAATGTCGGGTCGTAACCTGCTTCGGCGATGAGGTCCAGCGCTCCCTCGCTCAGCATAAGCTGCATCTCTCGGACTTTAAGGCGCTCTTTAAGGCGCGCCGCTTGCAATTCAGCGATAGCGTGGATCTGGGCGCGGCCGAGCGGGTGGAAGACTACGATCTCGTCGATGCGGTTGATGAACTCAGGTCGGAAATAGCGGTTGACGTAGGCCATGACCTCGCTTTTGATTTTTTGGTAGTCGGCGCCTTCCTGGGTCAGTTCTTGGATCCGGTCCGAACCCAGGTTGGAGGTCATGATCACCACCGTGTTGCGGAAGTCCACCGTGCGCCCGTGGCTGTCGGTCAGGCGGCCGTCGTCCAGTATCTGGAGCAGGATATTAAACACGTCCGGATGGGCTTTTTCGACCTCATCGAACAAAATCACCGAATAAGGCTTGCGCCGCACCGCCTCGGTCAGATACCCTCCTTCTTCGTAGCCGACGTACCCGGGAGGTGCCCCGATCAGCCGAGCGACGGCGTGTTTCTCCATGAACTCGGACATGTCGATGCGCACCATCGCCCGCTCGGTGTCGAACAAAAATTCAGCGAGCGCTTTGCACAGCTCGGTCTTGCCTACACCGGTAGGGCCTAAGAACAGAAACGATCCTACCGGACGGTTGGGATCGGAAAGCCCTGCCCGAGATCTGCGGATAGCGTTGGCGACCGCAGAGACGGCTTCGTCCTGGCCGACAACGCGCCGGTGAAGCTCTTCTTCGAGCCGCAAGAGCTTTTGTTTTTCGCTCTCCAGCATCTTGGCCACCGGGATGCCGGTCCACTTGGAGACGATTTCGGCGATTTCTTCCTCGGTCACCTTGTTGCGCAAAAGCTTAAATTCCTTGCGCTCGGCTTCTTGGGCCACTTGCAGCTGGCGTTCCAGCTCTGGGATGCGGCCGTATTGGATTTCCGCCATGCGCTGCAGGTCTCCGGCGCGGCGGGCGTTCTCCAGCTCCAGCCGCGCCTGTTCCAGTTTTTCCTTGATCGCCTGCGCGCCTTGGAGGGCAGCTTTTTCTGCCTTCCAAACCTCTTCGAGCGCGGCGTATTCGCGTTCAAGCTTGGCGACCTCTTCCTCTAGCGCTTCTAAGCGTTTTTTAGAAGCCGGGTCGGTTTCTTTTTTGAGCGCCTCGCGCTCGATCTTAAGCTGAATTAGGCGCCGTTCTAAGCGGTCCATGGCCTCCGGTTTGGAGTCGATCTCCATGCGGATTTTGGCCGCCGCCTCGTCGATAAGGTCGATCGCCTTGTCCGGCAGCTTGCGGTCGGTGATGTAGCGGTGCGACAGAGTGGCGGCAGCGATGATGGCCGAATCGGTGATCTCCACCCCGTGGTGAAGCTCATAGCGCTCCTTAAGCCCGCGTAGGATGGCGATGGTATCCTCGACCGAAGGCTCGTCCACCAGCACGCGCTGGAACCTGCGCTCTAACGCGGCGTCCTTTTCGATGTATTTGCGGTATTCATCCAACGTGGTAGCGCCGATGCAGCGCAGCTCCCCGCGCGCCAAGGCCGGTTTGAGCATGTTGCCGGCATCGACTGCCCCTTCCGCCCGGCCAGCACCGACGATAGTATGAATCTCGTCGATAAACAAAATGATCTTGCCTTCCGCCTTGGCGATGTCGTTCAAAACCGCTTTTAAGCGCTCTTCGAACTCGCCGCGGAATTTGGCGCCAGCGATCAGGGCGGCCATGTCTAAAGCTAAAATCCGCTTGTCGCGCAGGCCTTCCGGCACCTCGCCGTTGACGATGCGCTGAGCTAGCCCTTCGACGATCGCGGTTTTACCCACTCCCGGCTCGCCTACCAGACAGGGATTGTTTTTAGTGCGCCGCTGTAAGATTTGCACGGTGCGGCGGATTTCCTCGTCGCGGCCGATGACTGGGTCGAGTTTGCCTTGTTCGGCGCGCGCGGTGAGGTCTACCGTGTATCTCTCCAACGCTTGACGCTGCTGTTCGGCGTATTGATCGGTGACTTTCTCGCCGCCGCGGATTTCCTCTATCGCTTTTTCAATCAGGCTGCGGGTAGCCCCGGCCTTGCGCAGGATTTCCGCTAAAGCGCCTCTGTCTTCCAAAGCCGCCAGCACGAACAGTTCGCTGGAAATGTAGGCATCGCCGCGCTTCTGGGCCAGTTTGTCGGTTAGATTTAAGACCCGGATTAAGTCGTTGGAGAGGTGGACTTCGCCGCCTACCCCTTGCACGGTGGGGAGGCGATCTAAGGCTTTGCCCAGTTCACTGCGCAGCTGAGTGAGATTGACCCCGGCCTTGCTTAAAAGCGGGCGCACGCTGCCGCCTTCTTGATCTAAGAGCGCGACCATCACGTGCACCGGTTCGATGAACTGGTGATCTTTGCCTAGAGCCAGGCTTTGGGCATCGGCCAAAGCCTCCTGAAACTTGGTGGTGAGTTTGTCCATTCGCATGGAGAAAGTCCTTTAGTTGTGGTTAGAGGGTGTTGTTTGCCAATCTGGGGATGGGAGCAGTTTTTTTCAACAGCGCCAGATCAGGCTCGCCATGCGCCCGCAGACACCGTCGCGGCGGTAGGAGAAAAAACGCTGTGGTTCGCGGTAAGTGCAAAAGTTCCCACCATATATGGCGTCTACCCCATGAGCTTTGAGGATAAGCTTGGCAAGGCCATATAGGTCAGCCAAGTAACGTTTGCCGTGGGCATAGAAAGCAGCCGCAAAATCTGGGCAGCGAGCGAGGAAAGCGGCGCGGATCTCTGGTCCTACTTCGAAGGCATCCGGTCCTATCGCCGGCCCAAGCCAGGCCATAGGGCGTTTTTGCCATGACGGTACGGTGAGCGCCTGTTCGATGATCCCGGCCAAGATTCCGCGCCAGCCAGCGTGGACCGCGGCTACCGTATGACCGTCGGTGAGCAGGATCGGCAGGCAGTCGGCGGTCAGCACGGCGCAGACGGTATTAAGGGAAGAGGTAAAGCTCGCATCGGCGGAAGGTGTGGCGTAGCAGGCCTCAGCCGCAACGACCCGGTCGCTGTGGGCTTGTGTGAGCCACAAAGGTTCTGCGGGAAGCTCAAGCTGCTCCTGCAGGATTTTCCGATTTAAGGCCACTGCTTGGGGATCATCCCCCACGTGGGTTGCCAGATTCCAGGAGGCGTAAGGGTATTGGCTGACTCCACCGAGGCGTAAGGTAGAAGCCGCCTTTACCCCTTGGGGAGCAGGCCAGTCGGGAAAGATAACGTTCATCTTAAGCGGCGGCGAAGGAGCTTTACCGCCGCCAGAAGCACCAATAGACCTAAGGCGATGCTGGCGATCAGCGGCAAGTGAGCGAGGAAGCCTTGGTAAGTCCGATCCATGAATTGGAAAATGGCTTCCAGAGTTTCATCGTCTAGGTGCGGGCCGCTGTGGGCCAGAGCGACAGGTATTGCCCCTAAGGAAAGCCAGGCGATTTGGAATAATTTGGCAAGCATGGGTTTTCTCCAGTTGGATCACTATTGTAACCCGTCAGACCGCGTTTTCTTGTCTCAATATCTGAAGCAGGCGCTGGAAATCCTCCGGCAGGGAGCTTTCCCAGCCGATCTCCTCCCCGCTTTCTGGGTGGCGAAGCGAAAGCCGAGCCGCATGCAGCGCCTGGCGCTTGAAGCTGCGCAGCGCTTCGACTAGCTTACCGCTGGCGCCGGGCGGCAGGCGCAGGCGGCCGTATTGGGGATCGCCTACCAGGGAGAAGCGAAGATGGGCCAGGTGCACGCGGATCTGATGGGTGCGGCCGGTTTCCAAGAATACGCGCAGCAGGGTGTGATGCAAGAAGCGCTCGGCGATCCGATAGTGGGTGATCGCCTCTTTGCCGCCCTCTACGACGGCAAACCGCTTGCGGTCATAGGGATGGCGGCCGATTGGAGCGTTCACGCTGCCGCCCGAAGTCATCCGGCCTTGGACCAAAGCCAGGTATTCGCGCTTCACCGTGCGGGCTTTAAGTTGATCCACTAGGCTTTTATGCGCTTTTAGCGTTTTGGCGACGGCTAGAAGGCCCGAGGTGTCCTTGTCGAGCCGGTGGACGATTCCGGCGCGGGGGAGGCTGGCCAGCTGTGGCGCGTGGTGGAGAAGGGCGTTAAGCACAGTGCCAGCGCAGTGGCCAGCGGCCGGGTGGACGACCAGGCCGGCCGGTTTGTCTAGGATGATCAAACAGTCGTCCTCGAATACGATCGGTAGAGGAATCGCCTGGGGAAGGTATTCCCCCTGCGGTTCCTCCACAGCGTTTAAAGTAATCTGCTCACCCCCTTTGAGAATATCCCGCGGCCGCCATATCTGGCCATCGACGCTCACCTGCCCGGCTTCAATCCACTGCTTCAGGCGGTTGCGCGAATATTGGGGAAACAGCCGGGCGAGCGCCTGATCCAGGCGCAAGCCACAAAGTTCACGCGGTGCGGTACACGCTAGGAAATGCTGCGTCACGGTTTTATAGCAGTAAGCTGGCTTGACAAAAATTTAAGACGTTGCCGAGACTCGGCAGTTTCCTGGAATAACTTAAGGCGCGATCCACCATGCCTCGACTGCTCGGCCATCGCGTGCCAAAACCGCCCAATGGTCGCAGCTTAAAAGCTCCCCATGCAGGAGCCGATGGCGTAGCAAAGGACGAGAACAAAGCTTAGGCAATTGCTCCACGGTCACGCCTAAGTCCTTTTTGATCACCTGCAATTGGATGAACTGATCGGTCTCCATCACTTCTGCTTGGCGATCCGGCGAGCGATGGATAAAACCGTAGAGCTTGGCTTGGAGCCAATCAAAGGGAATCGATTCCCAACCTTGGAACAGCTTGGCCCGCAAGCTTGGGGTCAGGGGCATGGCGCCTTCGCCGGACACCGGCCAGCGCCAGGGAAGGGGAGAAACAGTATCCTGGGGCGCAGGATTTAGGCAGGCGGCGGCAGGCTTTAAGGATTGCTTGGCGCAGACGGCATTGCGGATCGGAGCAGGCAATTGGGCTGCAGTTTGCGCCAGCCGGTTCCAGTGGTCTTGAGCCTCTTGCGGGCGTGGGCGAAGCTCAAACAGGCAGGCGAGGTTGTAGCGCCAGGCAGGTGGCATCTCCCCGTCAAAAACTTCTAGCCGTTTGATTGCCGCTGGCCACAGGTCGATGCCTGCCTCACTCTGTTCATACAGCGCCAAGGCGTCGAGCATTTTCAGCTGCCAGTCGCTTTTGGCCTGCTCAAGCGCTTCGTCCAAAGTCGCGCGGGCCTGGTGCGGGCGGCCCTGATATAACTGGACGGTGGCCAGGTTCAGGCGCGCCGTAAGGTAATCCGGTGCAGCGGCAACTGCCTGCCCCAGATACTCAGCAGCCTCTTGGAGATGAGCTTGTGCCTGCGAACTGGTCTCAAAGTCTTTCAAAAACCGCTGTGCAGGTTCCGGTTCAGCCGCCACTCCTCGGGTTCTGGGGGCGCGGGTTTCTAAGTCCAGCAGAAAGGGCAGCCAGTAAAAACCAGCTTGGGCCTTTGGCATTTTTTGGAGTGCCAGCTGCAAAGCGCAGACCCCTAGGTTGTTGAGTACCGCAGGTTCTGGAAACACGCGCTTGAATTCTTGTAAAAAATACGTGGCGTCGGCACAACGGCCAAAATGCGCCAGGCGCACTCCCATGTCGAAGAAGGCAAGTTTCTCTTGTAACATCTTGAGGCGCTGGCGCAAAAGCGCCGCCCGATCCTCGGGGAAAGGGTGCGAGGAAGTGATCCTGGCCTGCGTCTGTTGCATCCAAAAAGTGAAAAAATCGGTTTTGGGGTGATCGACCAGCCGTTCGACCGGATAGCCGGCCATAGCGGCATACAGATAGCCTTTGTCGTCGGCAGCCAGTTCGGCTTGTCTGACTTCAAAGCTCTGATCTAAGAAACGGGCGATCTTTTGCGTGTCTTGGGTCCGAGCGAGGAAGCTTTCGACCTCGTGGTGCCAGTAATCGTCGTGAGCAAGATGCGCAAGCTCGTGGCCTAGAATAAAAGCTAAGCGCGCCTCGGCGGTGGCTTGGTCTGTGTCTTTGAAGCACAGCTCTAAAGCCTGGCGCGAAAGCACGATGTGGCCGCTTGGCAGAGCGATCGCCCAGGCGTCGGTGGCGCCAGAGATGATAACCAGCCTAGGCATTCTTTTGCTGCTTTTGTCGGCAGCCGCTTTCACTTTTTCGAACACGCGATAGGCTGCCGCGGCGCGCGGGTTTTGGCTAGGGTCGATGGCGCCGTAGGTGGCGATGTAAAAATCCACACCGGCTGTAGGCGCTGCCTCCGCCGTGGACCAAAAGAGCACCCAGCCCAGAATCGCCGCCAGCCACGCCGGTCGCATCGCCTTAGCTGAGAAATTGTTGAATGGTCAACCGCAGCCTGCGGCCGAGGCGGACCTGTTGGGCGAAATCCGGTTGCCGCGCAAGGGTGCCTAGCATGGGGTGGATTTCCCGCAATGACGCTAAGACCTGGTCGGTGGTTGGTCCTTCGGGTTGTTGCTCAAAGCGCGCGATGAGATTTTGGCAATGGCGCTCGAACACTTGCCATTCTTCCGCGCTGACGCCCTCGGTTTGGGCAAGTAGCCAGGTCAAAAAGGCCCATTGCCCCAAATCGTAATAATCCCGCCAAGGGGAACGTTGCGGCCACGCTTTGCTCGACTCTGGAGAATCGGCGCCATCGAACCAGCTCCACGCCTGTCGAAAACCTGCAGTAAAAGCCTGTTTGGCGAGGTTTTGAGGGGTATCGCTGAATGCAAAGTTTAAATTCCCGAGATCTTGGGGAAGCGCTGCAAGAGCCTGGTCCAGGCCGGGATGATTCCGAACCATGGCCGCCAGCTGAGAGATCTGCCAGGTTTCCTGGGACGGTTTTTGGATCACGATCGCCAGGACGGCGAGGGACATCGCCAGCGCGGCGGTCAACGGAATCATCCACGGACGGGTACGCCAAAGCGCTTGAAGCTTATGCCACCACGACTGCTTCTGGGATTTAGGCTGCATCTCGGAGAGGACGAGCGCCGCCTCCAGCCATGCTTGGTAGCACTGCTCACAGCTGTTGAGATGGGCTATGATCCTCTTCCGCTCAGGCGAGGAGAGCCGGCCGTCGATGAAAGCCGAAAACTGTTCCGCCGGTGGGCATTGATCTTCCGGCTGGGGTTTTCCGGCGGCTAGGCCGAGCAGGACGACCAGCCGTTCGTCTTCGATCCATGCGGTTTTTTCGTTCGTCATGTCAGTACCCTAATGAATTGCGGTGATCATATCAACCCGGCACGCTCGCAGGCGATGCGCAGGGATTTGAGGGTTTTGTTCAGGCGTTTGTAGGGATCGCCAGGCAGATGTAAAAGCCTTGCGGCCTGATCCAGGGGGAGCCCTTCCAGGTAACGCAGGCGGAGCAAGAGCCGGTCTTCATCGCTCAAGTGCAAATGCGGCTTGAGTTTTTCCAGCAGGGTTTTGGCTTCGGCGGGTGTTATCGTCTCGTTCCGAATATAGCCTTCCAGGACTTCCAAAAGCTCCTGTGGCTTGGGTTCTATTTCCGTCTCAGGGGACAGTTCTGAACTGCCGGGTTCGGCGATTTCGTCTATCCCTACCTCTTGGTTGTCCTGGTAGCGGTGTCTTATCGGCGAGCGAGCGGTGACCTCAGAGGCGATTTGGTAAAGCTTTTCGGTCTCGACTTCTGGATGGCGCGTCTTAAGCAGTTCGATCGCTTCCTGCCGCTCGAAACGTTCGACGATCAGCGCCCGATAGGCTTCCTGCCAGATGGGGTCGGTCTTTTCTGCCAGCCACTTGGGCATCCTTTGATGGCCATAAACCTTGCGCACGTAGTCGGTCATCAGGCGGGAGGTCAAAACGGCCAAGAAAGTGGTGAATTTTCCTTGCCCGGTCCAGGTCCTGACCCGTTGCCAACCTTGTTCCTGGAGGTTTTCCAACACGTAATCCAAAGCCAGGTGGGCGGTGTTGTAATCGTTCGGGAAGCGGCGCCGGGCCAGGGATTGCAAGAAATCCCAATGGTCGAAAACGGCCTTTTTGGCCGCTTCCTCAGACAGAGGAAGGGAGAAGGCGGTAGTGCTCGTGTTCATCGAGGTTTCCCCGCACCTATCCAGAAACTGGGCAACCGCCGCGATAGAGAGAACCAAGGCACATCTCCATTACACATACATTGTTACCTGTTAAGACGTACAAAAGGCCTTTTTTTAGCCTCCCGGCTTTCTCCCAAACTGGCGATCGCAGCCAAAATGCCGGGCCAAAGGTTTTTTCCTGGGCAAGCATGGGATTGCTTCGGCAGCATCAAGAACCTGGCGTTGGGTTGACGGCTGGCTTGTTTCCGAATCAGAGTCGCCGGGATATTATCATCCCTTTCGCCGGCAAGATGAATCTGGAAAATCGTTTGCGGCAGTGGGGGGAGTTTGGCCGGGTCGAGGGAGTCTGCCAATGGCGTGTAGCCGTGCAGTTTCGTCCAGGCGGCGACGTCCAGATTGCCAGCCAGCGTGACCACTCCTATGGTTTGCGGCAGACGCGCTGCCATCAGCATCGCCAATGCGCCCCCTCCGCTGTAACCGATCAGCACTAGCCGGCAAGGCTGTTCTCCCATTATCCGCTCAAGGGCGGCGGCCATGCTGGCGAGCACCGTCTCCCCGTAGCGCGCTTGGGTCCAAAGTTCAGGACGACAGCCGGTCGCTTGAGCCAGGCCGTGATAGCAGGGACGGCCAAGATACACCGAAGGCTCTGGATCCAAGGCCATCAGCGGCAGCAGGCAGCTATGGCTGGGAGTGGGATCGGAGGCGATGCGGTTTCCGGGAAGCCAGGCGAGCCCATCACCTTCCAGATAGACGTGGAGCTTACCATTGGCACACGGCTTACCCTTGGCGTACACTAGGAGCTTAAATCCTTGACCGGCGACGAAAGATTTGCTAAAGCCCAAGGCCTCAGCTTGCCGATCTAGGCGGGCAGAAGCGGCAAGGCAGCCCGTTAATGTGAGGCCTACGATCCCTAAGAGGGCGATCGTAGTTAAGCTAAATTTTTCGTCAGCGGAACGTCTAATCATGATGAAAACCCTAAGATTTAGGAATTTAGCATGAATCGATTTGGGCTGTGCTTTTTCATAGCTGCCATCCTGATCGGCTGTGCTGGGCAGCCAACCTATGAGGAAATAGCGGTAGGGCCTGGCCAAGCCGACAAGCTTTTGGTAGTCGATTGCCTGCTTCCGGCCCAGGTGCGCAAACTGGGCGAACATTTCACCTATCTTGCGGCGCGCCAACCCATCCGTACCACCGCGATCGACTGCGAAATCCGCGGCGGTGAATACGTCGCCTATGACCGAGCTAATTACGCCACCGCCTTGAAAGTCTGGCTACCCAAAGCCCAAGAGGGCGACCCCCAGGCTCAGACCTATGTCGGGGAGATTTTCGAAAAGGGCTTAGGCCTCCAGCCCGACTATCAGGCCGCGCTCCACTGGTACCGCCAGGCGGCAGAAAAAGGCTATGCGCCGGCGATGATCAACTTGGGGTTTTTATACGAGAAAGGGCTGGGGGTTCCCCAAGATCCGGTCGCTGCCCTCAACTGGTACCGCAAAGCCTCAGGATTGGACAAGACCGACATCGCTTTTGCCGCCTCGGTTGAAGTCTACAACCGCAAGATGGAAGAGTTACAACAAGAGGCGGCGCAATATCGCCAGGAGGCGGCAGGTCTTAGGGAGCAGCTTGCAACCCTAAAGCAGCAGCATCGCCAGACCCAGGCTTATCTCCAGCGTTATCGGGCCGAGGCAGAGGCCAGCCGGCGCGAAGTTCAGCGCTTGCGGCAAATGCTTAAAGCTCAGCCCAAAGAGCCAAGTGCCGAAAAAAGCGAGGAGTTGCGTCAGCGGCTTGAGCAACAGCTGGCAAAGCTCAAAGAAAAAGAGCAGATGGTTGCGCTGCTCGAGCAGGAGCTTTCTAAGCAAAACCAGCAAATTGCCTCCTTAAAGCAGGGGGCGAGCCAGGCGGTGGTGGAGAAAGAAACTAAAATCCAAAGCTTGGAGCAAGAGCTCGCCCGGCGCGACCGGGATTTAGAAGCCTTACGCCAAAAGCTTAGCCAGGCGCAAGCCGAGGCGGGCATGCTGCGCGAGCAGGTAGCCCAAGGCCGCCGCAGCTTGGAAGCGCAGCTTCAGGCGTTTAAAGCCCTGGAGCAGCAAATGACCGCCAAACAAGCGCAAGGGGTAAGCCAAGCGGAACTTGCCCAGCTCTCCGCTGAACTCCAAGCCAAACAGGCGGCGATCGATGCGCTGCAACAAGAGCTCAGCCAGAAGCAAAAGCGCTTAAGCGAGCTGGAAGGGCGTCTGACGAGCACCGAGCAATTAGTCCAAAGCAAAGAGGCGCAGCTTCAGGCCATGCAAACCCAAATCTCGCTCAAAGAGCAATCTTTGGAAGCTGTGCGCCGCCAGTTGGATGAAGCCAATACCCGCCTGACCTCGCAGAGCCAAGCCGTCCAAGCTTTGCAGCAAGAATTGGCGAAAAAGCAATCTGACCGCGCGACAGAACAGACGGAATTGGCTTTGCTTTCCAAGCAGCTTAAGGAAAAGCAGGCCGAATTGGACCGCCAGCAAGCGCTCATCCAAGATTTAAAGGCGGCTTTGGCCGAGCGCGAAGCCAAAGCTAAGACGGAACCTGTGGCGCAGGTCGCCAGGGCCGAAGCGGCAGGCGGAGAAGGGCCTAAGATCGAGATCATCGACCCTCCCTTGCGCCCTCAGCGCGGGAGCCTGATGGTCGTCACCCGCGGTTTGGTCGAGGCGCGCACCGTGATCGGAAAAGTTCACGCCCCGGCCGGGATTTTGGCCTTTCTCGTCAACGAC
>JBKBMR010000045.1:1759-14195 GCA_046295755.1 Methylohalobius sp. | reverse complement strand
CGATGGAATTTGCTTTGAATCGCCTGGCAGATCAGCCAGATCAATCCCGAAGGGCGCAAATCTTGGCCTTGCGTTATCCGCCTTTACCGGTGGTACAAGAAAAAGACCGGATCATCCGGGCCTTGCAGGAGCATCAGGTCATTGTCGTATGCGGTGAGACCGGGTCTGGCAAGACCACCCAGCTACCTAAGATCTGCTTGGAAGCTGGGCGCGGCGCCCGGGGTGTGATCGGCCACACTCAGCCGCGCCGTATCGCAGCGCGCAGCGTCGCTGCCCGCATCGCTGAAGAACTTGGACAGAATGGCGAAGAACTCGTGGGGTGCAAGGTCCGCTTCCACGATCGCACCGGTCCAAATACCTTGATTAAGCTGATGACCGATGGGATCCTCCTGGCCGAGACCCAGGCGGACCGTTATCTTACCCAATACGATACCCTGATCATCGACGAGGCCCACGAACGCAGCCTCAACATCGATTTTCTCCTAGGGTATCTCAAGTGGCTGCTTCCTCATCGGCCAGATCTGAAACTCATCATCACCTCGGCCACCATCGATCCCAAGCGTTTCGCCGATCATTTCGGCGGCGCTCCAATCATTGAGGTCTTAGGGCGAAGCTTCCCGGTGGAGGTCCGTTACCGGCCGCTTGAGGAACTTGAGGAAGGCGAGCACGCCGACTCGGATGTGATTCGAGGAGTGCTAAAAGGGATAGACGAACTGACGCGCGAGGGACTGGCCGATATCCTGGTGTTTCTTCCCGGTGAACGCGACATACGCGAGGCGGCTGAAGCCCTACGCAAGCATCATCTGGAAAATTTCGAAGTCCTCCCCCTTTATGCTCGCCTGACCGCTAAGGAGCAGCAGAGGATCTTCCAGCCCGCCAGTAGGCCGAGAATCATCCTGGCTACCAACGTGGCCGAAACCTCGCTGACGGTGCCCGGTATCCGCGCGGTGATTGACACCGGCCTGGCTCGAATCAAACGCTTCAGCCCACGCAGCAAGTTGGAGCGCCTGCCGATTGAGCCGATCTCGCAGGCCTCGGCCAGGCAGCGCGCCGGGCGCTGCGGCAGGACTCAGCCCGGAGTCTGTCTGCGTTTGTACAGCGAGGAAGACTTCAATGCCCGGCCAGCGTTCACCGATCCTGAGATCCTACGCACCAATCTGGCGGCGGTGATCCTTAAAATGAAGGCGCTTGGGCTGGGGGAGGCCGAGCGCTTTCCTTTCATCGATCCGCCGGACGGCAGGCAAATCCGCGCCGGAATCAAGTTGCTTGAGGAGCTTAAGGCGTTGGATAAGGATGGGCAGCTGACTGAGGTCGGTCGTCTAATGCTCAGGTTTCCCATCGATCCGCGCCTGGCCAGGATGCTGGTCGAGGCAAAAAAAGAAAATTGCCTGACCGAACTTGCGGTGATCGCTTCCGCCTTGAGCGTGCAGGATCCCAGGGAGCGCCCCGCCGACTGCCCCGAAGCGGCCGACGCCAAACACGCCTTGTGGCGCGACGCAAAGTCTGATTTCTTGAGCTTCCTTAAGCTTTGGCGCGCTTTTGCCGAGCAGCAGAAACACCTCTCCAAGACGGGACTACGCAAGTTCTGCCAGCAGCACTTTCTGTCCTACACTAGGATGCGCGAGTGGCAGGACCTTCATGCCCAGCTCGTGGAGGTGATCAAAGGGGAATTGGGATGGCGCCTTAACCTTGAGCCTGCTGGGTATGCTGAAATCCACCGTGCGATCTTAAGCGGTCTGCTCTCCCAGATAGGGTTGCGCAAGGATAAATTCGAGTACGAGGGGGCCTATGGGATCAAGTTTTTCATCTTCCCCGGTTCTGCGCTGTTTAAAACCAGACCTCCTTGGCTGGTTTGCGCCGAGCAAGTCGAAACCAGCAAGGTCTATGCTCGGACGGTCGCTCAGGTGGAACCGGAATGGATCGAAGGTTGCGCCGCCCACTTGGTCAGACGCCACTACTGTGACCCGCATTGGGAGCGCAAGGCAAGAAAGGTGACTGCATTCGAACGCGTGACCTTGTTCGGTCTGACCCTGGTGGAACGGCGCCGGGTAGCTTACGAGAGGGTCAACCCTAAAGAGGCGCGGGAGATCTTTATTCGTTCTGCTTTGGTAGCTCAGGACATAGACTTAGAGCTTGAATTCTTCCGCCACAATCGAGCGCTTTTGGAAGAGTTCGGCCAGTGGCAACACAAGACCAGGCGTTTGGACCCGGTGGTGGATGAAGAGTGGCTGTTTGAGTTCTACGACCTGCGTATCCCTCCAGAAATCGTCAACGCCGACGGTCTTTCGCGCTGGTATCGCCAGGCGGTCCGCCATCAGCCTGAGCTGCTCAAGTTAAGCCGAGAGATGGTCGCTCAAAACCACCTTAGATGGAATCCGGCCGATTTTCCAGAAGTTTGGGAAGAAGGAGGCTTGCGGCTGACGCTCTGCTACCGCTTCGAACCGGGCTCTCCAGACGATGGGGTGTCGCTGAGAGTGCCGCTGATGCTGCTGCCGCAGCTGAATCAGGCGCCGTTTGACTGGTTGGTGCCGGGATGGTTAGAGGAAAAGGTTAGTTTTCTGCTCAAAAGCCTGCCCCGAACCCTGCGCCGCCAGCTGGTACCGATTCCAGATGCCGCAGCGCAAATTTTGGCTCAACTGCGCTTCGGCGAAGGCGATTTCTGGCTAGCGCTAGCCCAAGCGCTCAGGCGAACGGCTGCGCTAGAGGTAAGCCCGCAATTGCTCAAAGCCATAGAACTCCCAGATCATCTTAAGATGAATTTCCAGGTGATCGACGAACAAGGTCAAATGTTGGCTCAGGGGCGGGATTTGGCGCAGCTAAAGGCTAGGTTTTTAGGTGCGGCCCGCGAAGGTTTTGCGGGGATTGCGAGAGAGCGGCATAGATCGGGCTTTAGAACTTGGGAGTTTGGGGAGTTGCCGCGCACCCTTAGAATATCCCAAAACGGCCAGCCAATACTCGCTTTCCTAGCCCTAGTGGACGAAGGTAAAAGCTGCGGGGTCAAGCTGTTTGCGACGGCTGAAGAGGCCGATCAAGCTCACCGCCGCGGCCTCAATCGGCTGATCCAATTGGTGCTGGCTAAGGAAATCCAATCTCTTAAAAAGCAGCTTCCCTTTACGGCCGCCGATGAGTTAGCCTACGCGCGCTTGCCGCCTCATCCGTTCTTAGATCTCAAGGAACCTTCCGGGTCTTTGATGGATGAAGCGGTCGATCTGATAGTAGCTGAGGTGTTTTTGGCCGAAGGCGCAGAAATCCGCAAGCGCGAGGCGTTCGATGCTTGTCTGGCCTCACACCGGGGGGAGCTGTTTCCAGCGGCCCAGGAAATTGCCGCCAAGGTCAAGCAGATTTTGGAGCTAAGCAAGACTTGCCGGGAGCGGCGCCGCCGAATGAAACACCTAGACCGCTCGCCGAGCGGGGCGGACATCGATGAGCAGCTTAATCTTCTTTGTTATCGCGGGTTTCTTAAGCATATTCCCTGGCCGCAGCTGCGCCAATTGCCCCGCTATCTCACCGCTTTGCAATACCGCCTCGACAAGGCGGAATACGAGGTAGCTAAGGACGAAGCCAAACTCAAGCAGCTTAAGCCTTTTTGGGAAAGTTATTGGGGCATGGTTCAGGCAGGCGCTATTCTTGCGCCGGATGCTGATCCGCTGCGCTGGAATTTAGAGGAGTTTCGGATTCAGCTTTTCGCTCAGCACATCAAAACCCTCTATCCCATTTCCGCCAAGCGCCTGGCAGAAGCCTTAGCACAGCATCAAGCAGCGTGAGCACGCGAGGAGGAATCTTATGCGCATCGGAACTGCCCTGACCAAGAGCGCCACCAAGGCGATGCTTTTGGGATCGGGGGAATTGGGCAAAGAGATAGCCATTTGTCTTGCGCGTTACGGAATCGAAGTGATTGCCGTAGACCGCTACGAAAACGCCCCTGCCCAGCAGGTGGCACCGATCAAACACGTCATCGACATGACCGACAGCCGCCAGGTCAAAGCCATAGTGGAGCGCGAGCGTCCCGACTTCATCGTGCCGGAAATCGAGGCGATCGCCACCGATGTCTTGCTTGAGATAGAGCAAGAAGGGCTTGCCAAAGTGGTGCCGTGCGCCAAGGCGGTCAGGCTGACTATGGACCGCGAGGGGATCAGGCGGCTGGCGGCCGAAACCTTGGGGCTGCCGACTTCGCGCTATGCGTTTGCCGGTTCTCTAGACGAGCTGATCGCCGCTGCCGAGCGGATGGGTTATCCCTGTTTCGTCAAGCCGACCATGTCTTCCTCCGGCAAGGGTCAGTCCCAGGTCAGTTGTCGGGAAGAGCTGGCTGCGGCTTGGGACAAGGCGAGGGTCGGGGGACGGGTAGCTGCTCAAAGGGTGATCGTGGAGGCCAAAGTGGATTTCGAATTCGAGATCACCCTGCTTACCGTGCGCGCTCTGGATGACGATGGGAGCCTTAAGACCTATTTTTGTCAGCCCATTGGCCACCGCCAGGAAGCAGGCGACTACGTGGAAAGCTGGCAGCCCCAGCCGATGAGCGAACAGGCGCTCGCTGAGGCCAAAAGGATCGCCCGGACTGTGGTCGAGGCGCTGGGAGGGCAGGGATTGTTTGGCGTTGAGCTGTTCGTCCAAGGGGATAAGGTCTGGTTCAGCGAGGTCAGTCCAAGGCCCCACGACACCGGGATGGTGACCATGGTCAGCCAGCGCTTGAGCGAATTCGAGCTGCACGTGCGCGCTTTTTTGGGGCTGCCCGTAGACACTTGTCTGGTGCGCCCGGCGGCGAGCGCGGTAATCTACGGCGGCGTGGAAGGGGCGGGGCTAGCGTACGAAGGGGTAGATGAGGCGCTTAGAGTTCCAGAGAGCCAGGTGCGCTTGTTCGCCAAGCCGTTTTCCTTCGTCAAGCGGCGGATGGGGGTAGCCCTAGCCAGCGCAGAGAATATAGGAAAAGCGCGGGAGCGGGCCAAGGAGTGTGCAGCAAAAGTCCGGCCCAAATTGGGCTAAACTTGAAATGATCGTAAATACCGCTCCAAGGGAGGAAATTATGCATTGGCGTTGGATTTGGTTGGGGATCGGCTGGATGGCTTTGCCTGCGGCAGCCGATATTTATAAATACGTGGATGAGAACGGTCAGGTGTACTATACCGACAAACCCAGACACTCGGGCTATCGGCTGCTCATTCGTACCTCCAAAGCCCCGATCGATCGGGATTTTCTGCCATCCTTCCACCAGAAAACCAAGCTCCTTCCCGCGATCGAAGCGGTGGCCCAAAAATATCGGCTTGACCCCAAGCTGCTGCACGCGGTCATTCGCGCCGAATCGGCGTACAATCCTCATGCCGTCTCGCCCAAGGGGGCGGTCGGATTGATGCAGCTGATGCCTGAGACCGCAGCCCGCTATGGCATCTATGATCGCTATGATCCGTTCAAGAACCTGGAAGCCGGCGCGCGCTACCTACGCGATCTGCTTTTGACTTTTGGCGACATTCGCTTGGCAGTGGCGGCGTATAATGCCGGGGAAGGAGCAGTGCGCAAATATGGCAATAGAATCCCGCCTTACTTCGAGACGCGCGAATATGTCGCCCGCGTGTTGAAATTCTACCAAAGCTTATGAGCAAATACGCATCCCCTGCTGAGCTTTTGGAAAGTGAACGCGATCTGGTATCCCTGCCGGATGTTTTGTATCGCTTGCAGGAAGCCATCGACGACCCACGCAGTACGGCCGAGACCATAGGCGCCATCGTCGCCTGCGATCCTGCGCTGACGGCGCGTTTGCTGAAGCTGGCCAACAGCCCCATCTACGGCTTCGGCGGGCGAATCGATACGGTCTCGCGCGCGGTTACCCTGGTGGGGATGGAGCCGCTGTACCATCTGGCGCTGGCTACCATCGCCGTGAGCACTTTCCGTAATCTCCCCGTCCAGTTGATCGACATGGACGAATTTTGGGTGCAGAGTACTTATTGCGCGGTAGTAGCTCGCCTGTTAGCCAAGGAAATTAAGGTGTTGTATCCGGAGCGTCTGTTTGTAGCCGGCCTTGTGCATGCTATCGGAGCGCTGCTCAT
This sequence comes from Methylohalobius sp., assembly GCA_046295755.1. GTDB lineage: Bacteria > Pseudomonadota > Gammaproteobacteria > Methylococcales > Methylothermaceae > Methylohalobius. The sequence goes on along the minus strand of JBKBMR010000045.1, from coordinate 8,157 downwards.
CTATCTCAAATGCCCAGATGAAGCCCGTGAGATCCTGTTGGCAAGCCAAGGACAACGGCGCTTGGTGCCGCTTTTGGAGAAAGATCTTTTGGGATTCACCTACGCCGATGTGGGGGCAGAAATCGCCAGGAAGTGGAACATGCCGGAGTGGCTTTGTGAAGCCATCGCCTGTCATCTCGCCCCGGAGACGGCAAGTCGTTATCCACTCGAGACCGCCCTGCTGCACCTTGCGGATCGCTTGACCGACGTTTTGGTTCAAGGGGATGCGGTGGAAGACGTCTTGGCCGAAATTCCAGAAGAGACAAAGGCCTTATGCCGATTGCGGGAAGGGCAGGTTTTGGGGGTGATGGGCGAAGTGTACTTCGAATTCACTGAAGTTGCCAAGCTGCTCTTTTCGGTATGAAAGCGCTGCGTTTGCGCTGGCTGTTCTTTTCCCTGCTCGTCGTTTGGACCGAAGCAAGGAGTGGAGGGCTGCCGGAGACGGTAGCGCAAGTTAAACCTAGCGTCCTGGCGATCGGAACTTTTCAGCGCACGCGCTCGCCGCCGGCGGTGTTTCGCGGCACCGGATTTTCCGTCGCCGACGGCCGCCACGTGTTGACCTGTGCCCACGTTCTGCCGGCTTCGTTGGACGAGGAAAGGGCTGAAATCCTTTCGGTGTTTTTCCGCGCGCAGGGCAAGGATCGCCTGCGCCCGGCCAAAGTCGTCGCCACCGACTTAGCCCACGATCTGGCGCTCCTTAGAATTTCAGGCGATCCATTGCCGGCTTTAACACTAGGAGATTCCGATCAGGTGCGGGAAGGGGAAACTTACGCGTTTACCGGCTATCCCATCGGCATGGTGTTGGGCTTGTATCCAGTTACCCACACGGCTCTGGTGGCCAGCATCACGCCGATCGCCATCCCAGCGCTTCGGGCAGATAAATTAGACCTTAAATTGCTTTCGCGCCTTAATCAGCCTTATCCAGTGTTCCAGCTCGATGCTACCGCCTATCCCGGAAACAGCGGCAGTCCCTTGTATCATCCCGAGACCGGCGTGGTCGTCGGCATCCTCAACAAGGTGTTCGTCCAAGAAAGCAAGGAAAGCCTTTTGTCCCATCCTAGTGGGATCAGCTATGCGATCCCGATCGAACATGCGCAAAAATTATTGGAGAAAAATCGGCTCGCGTCTGAATGAGCTGTCAGAATTTTTTACAGCTCTTCGCGGGCAAGAACTTAAAGATATTTGTTTTTAGCATGAAAATTGCTTATTAAATTTAAGGCAATAATCGGGAGACAGGACATGAGTGAAAACCCGGAAAAACGAATCGATTCCAAAGACCGGTTGGGGATTTCCCGGCGCCGCCTGGTCAAAAAGGCGGGTTTGAGATTCTTAAGCTTTTTCTATGGCCTGACACCGGAAAGTTAAGCGCTTTTACCGCCCGTGCTATTTGGCGCTTTTGAAAAGTTACCGCTTGCTCCAGAACCGATCGGCTGGCAGCCGATTGTCGCCAGTATTGGCAACAGTTACTCAATTGGCTTGGCGTTTTTGCTTTTGGCCGGCTTGTTGGCCCGCACTCGTTTGCCCTAACGCGAGTTAGCTACTGCCCTGGCGCGCGAGCGCGGGCACCGTCAGGAGATCGCAGTTTTGGCGCATGCTTTAATTACGCACATCATGGGGTGATCATCACCGAATCGACGCTGACCCTTCGACTTCGCTCATGGCAGGGCTTAAGGTGTTTAGCCAAGCCTGGACCTTATTGGCAGCTTGTGCAACTTGTGCCGCATAGCCTAAAAGCGCGCCTTGTACGTCGGCAGAGACGGTAGGCGTTTCGAAGGCAAAAACCTCAGTGCCTAGGATTTGACCATCGGCAGTTGCGGCTTGAGCAAGAAAACGCAACACAATCCGGCTGGAGGTAGGGGTATCGAAGACTTGCTCTAAGTCGCGCAGCTGAATGTACAGTTTGTAAGGCGTGTCAAGAAGTGTGCTGAATTGCTGCTGGAGCAAAGCAGGCGGGGGAGCAACCCAACGGTGGTCAGCGTAGAACCGGATTCGGGTGGGGTCGTTAAATAACATCCGATAACGCAGTCGGGTATCTTGTAGCCAAGAAGGTGCCTTCACGGTCACGTTCCCTTGGCGGCTTGCTGCTGTGCCCGACAATGGGCCAAAGTCGTGCAAAGCCGGCGGCGGACGCGGCGTCAGGCGGCAAGCGGTCAGGACGAGTAAGGCCAAGAGCGCAAGCTTCATCGCCTTAGCCGGTAGCCCGGTTCGCCCGGTCCAGGTTCGGGCAGTGCAGGCCCCCAAAGGATCGCGCTTGGGTCCTGTTCCAGCCGTTCAGCCAGGTTTTTAACGCTTGAGGAGAGGGCCTGCATTTCTTCCAGCAGCGCGTTAAAGCGCGGCAGGGTATCGTGGTCCAACGTAGCGCCTAAGCGTTTGCCAGTGATCAAAAGGTTTTGTCCTTCAGCTAAAGTCCCTTTGGCCTTGTGGCTTAAACTGGATAGATCTGCGCTCAGTTTGTCGATCTTGGCCAAGCTCCTTTGGACGGAGGCCATCACGTTTGGCACCTCGGCCAGGGCGCGCGTCGTCTTTTCTTCGACTTGGGCGAGTCCGGTGGTGGCTGTTTCCAGGTTGGCAAGGATGCGCTCGATGCGTTTTTGGTTTTCCTCATCGATCAGTTCGTTCAGGCGCAGCGCCAGGCGTTGCAATTCCCCCATCAGGTCTTGGCCGGTACCGGTCAGCTGTTCAAACAAAGAAGGTTGCATAGGAATGATCGCCGGTTTTTTAGAATGAGTCGGCAAAGGCTTAGCCGGTCCCTCAGCGTTGTCCAGTTCGATTTGTGCCAGACCGGTGAGCGGTTGGACGCGCAACCGGGCGAAAGTGCGATCGGTGACCGGAAAGCCTTTGTTGATTAGGATCGCCACGCGGATGGTGGTAATGTCTTGGAGATCGACTTCTATACTCGACACTTTGCCGATTTCTACGCCGCGGTAGAACACCGCCGATTCTGGATGCAAGCCAGAGACCGGATAGCGGCTGACGATCACATAAGGGTCGTACTCGGCGCCGATGCGGCCCAGCCACAGGCCAACGGCGACCGCCACCAACCCTAAACCCAACACGAACAGACCGGCCAGCACCAAGTGGGTTTCCTTACCCACAGCATGCCTCTCCCAGAATGCGGCGAGCGCGCTGGCCGTGTAGGAAACGGCGGGCGAAAGGGTGATCGCAGGCCAACACTGTCGCCAGATCGCCAAAGGCAATCAGGCGATGATCGGCAAGTAGGGCGATCTTGGTACAGATGTCTTTCAATACGTGCAGGTCGTGGGTGATCATGACTACGGTAAACCCCAATTGGCGGTGCAGTTCGGAGAGCAAGCTGACGAATTCCTCGCTTAATACTGGGTCCAGGCCCGAGGTCGGTTCGTCCAAAAACAAAAGCTCAGGTTCCAAAACGAGCGCGCGCGCAAGGGCGGTGCGGCGGACCATGCCGCCGGACAATTCCGCCGGCATTAAAAATGCGTGTTCGGCCGCAAGTCCTACCATAGCCAGCTTCTGAGCCACCAGCGCCTGGATCGCCTCCTCGTCCAGGCAGCGCAGCTCTCGTAACGGAAAAGCGATGTTGTCATAGACGCTTAAGGCGCTAAACAAAGCCCCGCTTTGAAACAGGACTCCGCAGCGGTTGCGCAGTTCCTGACGGCGCGCCTCGGGCACCTCCAAAAGCGGCTCGCCGAACAAATAGACCTGGCCTTGGGTTGGCTTTTGCAAGGCGAGCATCTCGCGCATCAGTACCGTCTTACCGCTGCCGGAGGCGCCTACCAGCCCTAAGATTTCACCTTGGTGTAGAGTCAGACTAATGTCTTCGTGGACGACCAGTTCGCCAAAACGGGTAAAGATGTGCTCTAGGCGGATGACCTCGCTCATGGCATCCCCACGCCGCGAAACAGGATGGCAAAGATCGCGTCCATGAGGATAACGGAAGTGATGGCCACGACCACTGAATTAGTCGTCTCATTGCCCAAGCTTTCGGTGTCTGGCTTGATGCGTAGGCCAAAATGGCAAGCCACTAGGGCAATGAGAAAGCCAAACACCGCGGCTTTCCCAAGGCCGATAAAATAATTGGCCACCGGCACCGCATCGGGCAGCTTGCGGACGAACAGGGTCAAGCCGATGTCTAATTCCAGCCAGGCTGAAAGCGCTCCGCCGAACAGGGCAATGAGGTCGGTCCATACCACAAGCAGTGGTAGGCCTGCTACCAGGGCGACTACTTTGGGTTGAACCAGACGCAGCGAGCGGGAAATCCCCATTGCCTCCAGAGCATCTAATTCCTGAGTCAGGCGCATCACCCCAAAGCGCGCGGTCATCGCCGATCCCGATCGCCCCGCTACTAAAATCGCCGCTAGCAAAGGTCCAAGCTCGCGGATGATGCTCAATCCCAAAATATCGACGATATAGATCTGCGCTCCCAAGGCTTGCAGCTGCAGGGAGGAAAGATAGCTCACCACGATACCGATCAGAAATCCTACCAGCGCGGTGATGCCTAAGGCTCTGCCGCCGGTTTCGTGGAGATGAGCGGCGATCTCACGCCAAGGAAGGTCTTGCGGGTGGCGTAACACGTAGAGAAAATCGAGGGCAATCTGACCTAACAGGCCTATCCCATCTTCCAGATGGCCAAGCAGGGTGCGGATCCTCCGTACCACAAGCGCGCTCAATGGGGGCTTAGGTGGTGGCGTCAGAGAAGAAATTCCAGGATGTTGCCAGCGTTGCAAGGTAGCGAGCTGCTTGGGATGGGCTTTGAGCTTTTCCGGTAGCTTTCCGCCGAAGGCGCGCCACAAAAGATAAGCGCCGGCGCTGTCTAGAGCGGCGATGGCGCGAAGGTCCCATTCCAGGTCATCACCGCTTCTTGCCAAATGGCTCAAGCGTTTTGGCAGATCCGGAGCCACGGTCAAGCCTTTTAGGTTCCACCCTCCCGCAAGCAATACGGTCTTCCCAGCGACGCTCAGGCGGGGGACAGTAGCAACCGTTACCCTAGATGCGGGAGGACGTTTGCGTTGCGCCAACAGGGATAAATCGTCTGAGTTCATTTAGATGTCGGTGTTTCCCTGTTTATCGCAGGGACGATTGAGATGAATCCACAGCGTCCACAGGAACTGGAAGAGGGCACGGATTGATCTGATTGGAGCTGGCGACAGGATTCGAACCTGCGACCTACGGATTACAAATCCGCTGCTCTACCGACTGAGCTACGCCAGCTTTGGTTAAAAAATTCTATCTGGCTTTGATTTTGACTGGCAAATTTTTCCCCTTTGAAGCAAGATTTATTTTTTATTTTTGAGAAAGTCGTGAAGAGATGATACCCACTCAAGGATTTGCCAAACGGCTGGAAGCTTGGCTCGAAAATTTCCTATGGGGAAGTCGAGCGATCGTTTTGGTGGCAGTCTTGGCCAGCTTGATGACGGCGTTTGCGGTATTTTATCTGGCCACGGTAGATACCTGGCTTTTAGTGCGGGAGATTTACCACTACGCCGATACCAGTCTAAGCGAGGTCGCGCGTAAGGAGATCCGTTCCCAGGCCATCACCCACGTAGTGGAGGTGATCGATGGATATCTGTTGGCGACCGTGCTGTTGATTTTTGCGCTGGGGCTGTACGAGTTGTTCATCAGCGCGCTGGATCAGGCGCGCAGAAGCGAGTCTTTTGCTAAGGTGCTGATCATCAATAATCTGGACGACTTGAAAAGCCGGCTAGGGAAGGTCATCTTGATCATCCTGATCGTCCGCTTTTTTGAACAGGGGCTTAAAATGGAGTTCGCCCGGCCTTTGGACCTTTTGGCGTTTGCCGGAGGGATCGCGCTGGTGGGACTGGCGCTGTTTCTGTCCCATTCGGCGATTTATCATCTCGGTGCCAGCGAAGAGACCGGCGGCAATTGATTTTGGTCGCTGATGTATACCCGGGTGCCCGCGATGACTTTATCGAATAGTTCGATGATATCGGCGTTGCGCATGCGGATGCAGCCACAGGATCCGGGTTTGCCGTCGATCAGGTGGTCTGGGCTGCCGTGGATATAAATGAAACGGCGGAAGGTGTCGACTTCGCCTAAGCGGTTAAAACCCATTTCCAATCCGGAAAGCCATAGGATTCGGCTCAGGATCCAATCCCGATCTGGATAGCGTAAGGCCAGTTCAGCCTCGTAGATTTCTCCAGTCGGACGCCTTCCCACCAGCACCGCCCCGGCTGGAAGACCATGGCCGATTTTGGCGCGGATAATGTGCCATCCCCGTGGCGTACAACCGCTGCCTAAAATCTCTCCCGGCCCTTTGCGGGCGGTCGAGACCGGATAAACTCCAGATATTATACCGTTATCTATTAGGTACAACTGTTGCTCAGGCATGTTGATCCAAAGATAAGAATTCATCGGTCCAATAC
>JBKBMR010000045.1:0-1665 GCA_046295755.1 Methylohalobius sp. | reverse complement strand
TCCAGATATTATACCGTTATCTATTAGGTACAACTGTTGCTCAGGCATGTTGATCCAAAGATAAGAATTCATCGGTCCAATACAACTATGGATTCCATGTGGGCAGTATGCGGAAACATATCCAGGATTCCAGCGCCGATCAGCCGGTAACCATAAGTGCTGACTAGGTATCCAACGTCTCTGGCCAAGGTGGCCGGGTTACAAGAAACATAAACGATGCGCTTGGGTTGCCAGCGGTGAATGTGATCCATGACGTGAAGGGCGCCGGTGCGCGGTGGGTCAAGCAGAAGCTTGTCGTAGCGGGCTAACGCCCAGGGAAAGGCAGTCAAATCTTGGTTTAGGTCGGAACAATGAAACTCGACGTTAGCGATCCGGTTGTAGTAAGCATTTTCCCGGGCGCGTGCCACCGCTGGCTGACTTCCCTCCACGCCCACTACCCAGGAGGCATGGCGAGCCAGGGGAAGAGTAAAGTTGCCCACGCCACAAAATAAGTCGAGCACCGTCTCGGTGGGGGAGGGGTCAAGCAGCTTGATTACCTGTTCGATCAAACTCCGATTGATGTCGGCATTGACCTGGGTGAACTCCAGCGGGCCAAACCAAAGGATAATCCCCTCGGGTAAACGATAATAAAGCGGAGGAGGATTTTGGGGAATGAGAGCAAATAGGGAATCTGGCCCCCCAGGTTGAAGGTAGATATCGAATCCCAACTTCCTCCCAAATTCCTCGATCGCCGCCGTATCATTCGCTTGAGGTGGTTGAAGCGTTCGTAACACCAAAGCGCTGCGGTTGTCTCCTACGGCTACCTCCACTTGGGGAATCTGGTCACGGATGGAGAGACCATCGATCAAGTTGGCCAACTCTTTGAGCCGTCCCCCTATCGAAGGATGGAGGACTAGACAGGCGTCGATCTCGGCCACCAGTCCTGCACCCCGCTCGCGAAAACCCACTAACGTCCGGCCTTTGTTCCGCACCCAGCGGACCCCTAAGCGTGCCTTGCGGCGATAGCCTAAGACCGGTCCGGTGAGCGGCGGCCAGACCTCGATTGGCTCGACTTTGCCGATACGGCGGAGCTGCTCCAAGAGCAGATCGTGCTTAAAGCGAAGCTGGGTTACGGGCGCAAGGTGCTGCAGCTTGCACCCTCCGCAGGTTCCAAAATGGGGGCATGGGGGAGGGATGCGCTCTGGGGAAGCGGTCAAAAGTTCGAGCATTTTGCCGCAGGCATAAGTACGGCGGATGTCGGTATACTTAAAGCGCACCGTCTCGCCTGGCAAGGCCCCTTCGATGAAAACCGCCTTGCCGTCCACGTAGGCGATGCCGCGTCCATCGTGGGCGAGTTTTTCGACGCTGACGGTAAGCGGTTCTTGAGGCAGGGCGCGGCGCCTTCTCATTTGCGTTGCCAGCGGCCGTCAGGGTTTTGGATCAACCAGCCGGGTTCGGCGTTGGCAATCCAGCGTCTGGCAAAAGTCGTGCGGATCTCGTCGGTCCACTCCGGGCGGCCGTTAGCGCGCGCGATGGCTTCATAGAGTGCCTTGCGGTCCTGGTTTTCAGCAGCTACTAGCTGGGCTACGCTGGCGCGCTCCTTGAGCGGAATCTGGTCGGGGCTTACGATCGCCACCAGGCCATCGTTGGCATAGCCTATCCAGCCGTTGTCCAGGTATTGCTTGA
>JBKBMR010000044.1:6445-14475 GCA_046295755.1 Methylohalobius sp. | reverse complement strand
AGTTCACCGTCGTGATTCTTTGCGTTCAGAGAAAATTCTGCAAGACCATCTGTTCGAGAAAGAGAAAGAAGGCAAAATCCGCATCATCGCCGACGATGCCAACAACGCCTTGATCATCTATGCCGATCAGGAAAACTACCGCGCCATCGAGCGCGTGATCAAGCAACTGGACATCTTGCCGCTGCAGGTGTTGATCGAGGCCTCGATCATCGAGATCACCTTAAGGGATGAGCTGCAATACGGCCTGCAGTGGTTCATTCGCAACAAGTTACCGCAAGAGAGTAATAAATTGGGCTTAGTAGGAAACGAGATCACTCTCACGGATGCCGTCAACTTCCTGCTTAATAATTTCCCGCAGGGCTTTTCCTATGCGTTCTTGAGCAAATCGAAGAACATCGGGGCGATCTTGCGCGCGCTAGCGATTGACCAAAAACTCAACGTGCTCTCTTCACCTTCGCTCATGGTGCTCAACAACCACGAGGCCAACATCGTCGTCGGCGATCAGATTTCTCTGCGTACCGGGGAAATCGGAAGCATACAAGGCCAGCCAACGGCGACCTTGACCACTTTCCAGCAGCGCGACACCGGCGTGCAGCTTTCCATCAAACCCAGAGTCAATGCCGGTGGGCTGGTACTTATGGAATTAGAACAGCGGGTAGACGACGTTGGCGAGCAAATCGGCAACGAACCCAATCCCAGGATCCTGCAACGTTCGATCAAAACCACCGTCGCTGTGAAGGACAGCGACACCCTCGTCCTTGGCGGCTTAATCCGCGACACTCGACGGCAAAGCAGGCAAGGGCTTCCCCTTCTGGCCAAAATCCCCATTCTGGGAGCCTTGTTCACCAGCGACGCCAGAAAAACCATGGATCGCACCGAGCTTGTAGTTCTGATCACGCCCAAAGTGGTCGAAAACCGCCGCGATGCCTATCGGATCACCGACGAGTACAAACGCAGGCTGAGGGAAATCTACCAGCTTGAGCCTAAGAAACAGCCAACCGCAGGCAGCTGAGCGCACGCCTAGCTACCGGAAAGTCAAGACTTGAACTGGGCCTGGACAGTAAAGTAATCCACCTTGCCGCTACCTAAAAGCGGCAGCTCGGCGCGGGGGATGATCGGCTTTGGCAGCCACAGCTCAGGAATCCCATCGCGGCGGGCGACCTCGCGCAGGGCGGAAAGCGTTGCGGTATTGCTCTAAACCGCGCACTTCGACTCGGTAAAGCAAACTCAGCAATCCGCGAACGATGAATTTCAGCATTTAAGCAGTTTCACGCGATCCACACGACCAATCGATTCAGCCCATCTCTGAGCTTGTCCCTTATCGCCGTCATAGGCACCGCAGCACCGCCCATCCGGTAAGGGTTGAAACAGCGGGTAAAAGGCAGATCCGCTCCGTTGAGGTGTAAGGTTTTAGGGCCTGCACCGCACTGGCCAATATGGTAGACGAGTTCGATCCTGTGTCCCAAAAGCTCTAGCTCGACCTGAAGCCCATCGAAAGCCGAAGGCACGACCGGATCGACAATCAAGCGGGTTTCTCCCAACCTCAAACCGAGTAGGTGAGAGACAACCAAGCGCAGAAACACCCCAGGTCCGCTGGAATAGATGCGCCAGCCACCTTCCAACGGGACTTCCCCTCCAAGCAACCGGTCGTATTGCGCCTGGGCTGCATAGCGGTCGGCAAAAGCGGCATCGGAACTGGTATAATAACAGTTGCTCTGGCGGCAAGCGGCCTGCGGCACACGCGAGGGCAGATCGATAGGGTTGGCCAGGTTTAGGGCTTCCAAGAAGCCGGCGGCCTCCCCCACGTAAGCCAACGCTTCGGCATAGCGTAGGTGGGCGTGGGTGTACATCAGGCCGATCTCGCGCCCAAAGAAGGAACTCGTCTCGGCGCGTTCGAACAGGCGCGTCTCACCGCCGCGGTAGGCAAGCGGCTTATCGGCCAGGCGCGCCCCATCCGGTCCTAAAAGGTGCCGGCGGATCAGGGCAAGGTGCACCCGCGCTTGCTTAAGGGTAAACAAGCCGGCTAGAATCGCCTGAACCATCGGCACGAGCCGGAAGGAAACCCCGGTGATTCGGTCTTTAGGATGCATGAGGTGTTCGATGCGGCCATCGCGCAACCGGACCAATCCCGCCAAGACACCGTCGGCGATCAGGTAGTTTTGAAAATCGGCTAGGACTTGGGCGGCCAAAGCCTTCAAGCGTCTCGCCTTGGCACTTAAGCCGAGGCCACAAAGACCCTCTGCCAGGGTGGTCAAGCTCTGATAGTACAAGGCGACGGTAAAACTGCTGACCAGTTCGTTTTCCAAAGCCGGATCGGCCGGCTCCAGCGAGTCGTCCCAGTCGCCGCGCCCGTAGCGGACAAGGCAAGTGCCGGGAATATACTGGGTGGCGATCCAGTCCAACGCTCGCTCTACGTGCTGCCAAAGCGAGGCGCGTTCGGCCCGGGTCTCATCGGGATGGAAGAACGGAATGATTTCGTCGAGGATCGAGGCGTCTTCGCTCGCCACAAGATACCGCCCTAGCGCCAGAAGCGGCCAGAACACGATGTCGCCGTGGGCGTAGTCGGCACGGATGTGGCGGTCGCGGTTAAAGAAACAAAACCACTGCGGCCAGTCGCCGTTTGGGTTTTGATTGGCGAACACCAAACGCACGATTTCCCGCACTGGCGCAAAATACCCCAAAGCCAACAGCATCTCCACTGGCCCCTGGGTCACATCGCGCGTTCCCCAACCGCCGCCGGTGTATTGTTCAAGCCCCCTTGGGCTTAGGTAGTGGATCGTGGCGTTACGGAAAAACCAAGGCAGGATTTCCAGCAAGCGCGAAAGATCGTTCGCTCCGGATTGATCTGGGGCGGGCAAGCCGATCTGGTAGGAAGTCCGGCTATTGTGCTCCTCCGTTACCAGTCGACCGAAAATCTTAAACCCAACTCTTGGAGCTGGGGTGATAAGTAAACCCAGATACGGCTGGTTGCGCGAGCAACCGTCTACGAACAACAGCTCATCGCCTCCGATGCGCTCAAACTCTGTGCCCGGCAGAGGTCGAAGCTCAAAGCTTCCGTGCGGGAATCGCCGGGCCAACTCAGACCCATGCGGCGGTCTTAAGGAAATACCGGTAGCCGTCTGCTCGTAGCCAATCTGGCTAGGCGCATCCCCGTCGTCGCCGCCCAAAGCCAAGTGGAGAACGATCAAGCAGCGGCAGGGTTTGCCTTTTAAAAACTGAAGCTCAAAGCTCAGCGCTTGGTGGGGATCGCAAAGCGCAGCGCTCCTGCACTCGATCAGACCTTGGCTATAGCGATAGAGCCAGCGGCAATCGTCTGGGCTTATGGCAAAGGCCGAAGGCACATCGAGTAAATACCAGACTCCTGCAAGCTCAACGAATACCCTTAGCCCGCGCGCGAGTAAAAACCCAAGATACCCCCGCGCGGTTGAAAGCAACAGGTTGCGCGCCGCGTGCCCCTGGGTGAGTTGGGAGTGGAAAATCCCTGCCATCCAAACCGTGGAAGTAAGCGAGGCTTCATCCGGCAGCAAAGCTTTTCCAGTACGCAGGATGTGGCCGTGGGGGCGGAGCACGCAAAGCTCCTTGGTTTTGAGGACTACGTGCCAATTTCCGGTAAAAAAGGACAAAAGGCGCCCTTCGCGGTCGCGTTCAAGCTGGCGCCACTTGCTTCCAAACTGAGCAGAAAGCTCAGCCTCATCAAGCTCTTGCGCTTCGAGGAGGGGAGCGGTGGCGAACCAGCTCTTGGCAATTTCCTGTGCTTTTCCGCCTAAGGGCGATCGGACAGTCACCCCTATTACCCGATCGGCCAATGCTAAATCGGCGGCGGAGGAAGGCTTTGGGTGATCGGCTTTTAACCAACCGAAAAACCCAAGCTGGCATCCCGCCTTAGGCGCTAACCGGATTGGAGCATCCTGGATCGCCGCCAGGGCGTGTTCGTGCTGGCGACGCACTCCGGCCAATCCCTGGACAATCCCAATGGGCGCTCTGCCCGCCCGAAGCTCTAAACCAACTACCTGCAAAGCATCGGTAGCAAAGCTCACCCCCTGGCGCAGCGAGCCGACGAGGCACCAAGGGTGGCGCCCATCCTGGGGAAGGTTCTGGCGCGTGGCCAAAACCCAGCCAAGCTGCGGATGATAAAGCGGAGTGTGGTCCAGATACTGGCTGACGAAATACTCGTTCGAACGCACAAGGCCATAGTTAGCCAAACCTAAGTCTTGGACGTAAATCAGATCCAAGGTGCATGGATCATCCCCTAGGTTTTCCAGCTCAAGATGCCAAAACCAAGCCAGATCCGACTCGGCCAGGGTAAGACTTACGGCATAGCAGATACCAAGCCCCTCTCCCGAAAGCTTAACTGTGCTCCCATCACTTAAAATTTTGCCCGGGCTTTGAGGCCCTAGAAGCGGGAGCCACTGGATACGCTCCCCGTGACGGCGCAGATATAGATTGCTTCCCCCTCCTTCGACCTCGCTCCCTGCAAACAAGTTGATCAGCAGGTCGCCAAATCTTAGCCAGCGCAGCGCGCCCGAGGCGGAAACCTCGGCGCTAAGCCCTAAAGGGTTTTTAAGGCGAAAGCTCATAAGACAAGCTTTATCCTGGCTTCTTGGGGTAACTGCCGCAGAATGATAAACCGCTCAGCCACCGGTCCTGGCAGTTCGACGGCCACCCCACCCGGAGGGACGCTGACTCCTCCTTCCACGGCCAGGTGCAGGGTATCGGCCCCCTCCCGGCGCAGGGTGTAGGACAGCTTGCCGTATCGGGTCGGAAGGCCTTTAACCGCTACCTGGCCTTGGACCAACCACTCCCAAGGGACGCCGGCAGCCAGGACCAGCTGCTCCTCGCGCTCGTAGGCAAACAGGCTAAGGACCGCCAAGATATACTCGGCACCTATCCAGGAGTGGGGAAGGTCGCCTAAAAAACAAGGCGCCTCAGGGTCGCGCCAGGCGATCTCCGGCCACTGGTTCCAAGCCAAAGGACGGCGGTCGGCCAACAAATAGTTTAAAAGCTTAAGGGCTTCTTGCCGCCTGCTTAGACGCACCAACGCCTGGACGATGCGGACCTCGTAAGGGCTGTAATTGACCTGCTGGGTGCGGCCTAAGACCCTCTCCTCAAGCCCATTAAGGTACCGGTCGAAAGTGCGCTCCAGCAAGGGCCTAGGTAGGCAGTCTTCCACCCCAAGGGCGCAGGCGATGGCGGTGGCGGTCGGATCGAAGTCGCCTAGTTCCACCGAACCTGGCACGTACTCGATCCTATGCCAGGCACAGGTGGCTTCGACCGCATCCTGGACGTTCTGCTTAAATTGTAAAGCCAGCGCTTCAAGGCAGTCGGCCTCCGCCAGATCGCCAACGCTTTTTGCCAACCAGGCAGCGTCGCGCATACCCCGCAGCGCCCAAAAATCGTCCCAAAAAGCGTGCACTGGCTGGGCCATGTATCCCTCATGGCTCATGGATTCGGGCAAGAGGCCAAAATAGGCACGCTTGTCAGGCGCTCGGTATTCGGCAGTCAACCTCTGAGCGCGCAAGCGCTTAAGGTAAGCAATGGCTTTCTTAGCCTTAGGCCAAATTCCTAAGACCCATTCGGTATCGCCGGTCAGTCGCCAGTATTCGGTCAAGCCGTGCAGGAACTGGCCATAGGCGTCAAATTCTGGCAGCCACTCTGGACCTTGATCGTCCACGCAGTCGGGGAGGCAGCCGTCTTGCGCTTGAAAACCGGCATACCAACTCAGAAAATCGCGCAATGGTTCTTTTATGCCCAATCTAAGCAAAGCCACCCCCATTCCTACCCCGTCGCGGATCCAAGCGCGGCGATAGCGGCGCGGTCCGGGTCGGAGGGCGACTCCTTGGCGATTGACGAGAATATGGGCGGCACAAGTCTTAAGGCACGACACCACCTCTTGGGCAGATTGAGGCAGGTGGAAAGCCGGTATGGTCAGAGCATTCTGCCAAACCCGGATCGCTTCAGTGCGGTTGGGCTTTTGCGGTTCGAAGGATTCAAGCGGCATCGCAAGACAGACCTCCTCAGCCGTTCCGGGTGCCAGATCGAGGTCAAAGCGCAAAGCGCCGGAAGCCAGGCCGAACGGGTCATCCACTGCCACAGCCGAAGGTAGGTTCCCTTCGGCCAGATACTGGGTAATTGGCCCCTGGGCAAAAGCCACCGCGCCGAAACCGCAAGCAGGCGTCAGGGGAACCACCCAACGCTCGCCGTTGACGCAGACCTTGCCCGCGGCCAATTTTAAGCTTCGGATCGAGAAGAGGCCGCCGAATCCACGCCACTTTTGCCAGGTGGGGATGACCTGAAACGGGCGGATGGCCGCAAACAATTGCACCGGTTTTGGCTTTTGGCTTTGGAGCAAGAAGCCAAGGAACAGCTCGGCCCCAGAAGGGTCCGTAAACACCTTAATTTCTAAGGTAACTTCCTTAAGCTGCCACCTTACCCACGGAATCGGCAAATACCCCTGCTCCAAACCCTGGCTAATCTCGGCATTCCTAAAGCTGAACAGACGGCCGTCGAAGTACAAAAACGGTTCGACGGAAAATCCTCCCGCGCCTACCTCCACCATGCCCTCTTGATTGATCAAAGCCACTGGGCCTCCCTCCAGCCCGCCGGTTGGAGTCCAGTAGCTCTGCTGGCCGTGCCAGTATTTTGGATACCAGCCGGGGGGATGCTCTTTGGCGAGGCTAGCGAAAAATCCATCGAGCGAGCGGGAAAACTCCAAAGGCTTGACGTCCAGATAGCAAATTCCAAATCCCTGTCCTAAGCTGCGAAGCAGCAAAAGCTTAAGATATCGCGCCCGCGCATTAGGAAGATATACATAACTGCGCCTGGCTCCTCCCTTTAAGGTGGCATAAACGCTTTGCCAAGTTCTCCCGTCGTCGGAAAGCTTAACCTCAAAGGCCAAAGCTTCCCTCCCCTCCTCCCAGGCGATCGTAAGCCCCCCAAAAGCGCGCTTGGTGCCGAAATCAAGCACCAGCCACTGCGGCTGGGCAGGGTCGCTGCGCCAGCATTTTTCGTCCGGGGTCAGGATATGTCTTGCCTCGCACCCGGCCTGGGCACTCGAAACTAAAACCGTAGGCGTCCCGCGATAAGTCTCATCGATGAGCTTTAATTCTGTAATTTCTACCCAACCTTTGCCGGGGAAATTGGGGGTCAAGGCGATTTCGAGAGCAGCCACCGCACGCGGGAAACCCTCGCCTTGCGGCCCCCAGGCAAATTCGATCTGCGTGCCTGCGATCCTAAGCTCTTGGAAATCTTCTGGGAAAGCAAAAGCCTCCTGGCGATAGCGCCAGACGTTCTGGCGAGCATCTGCCAGTTTGAACTCCAAGCCGCAAGGTCCTCCCTCCCCGCGGATCAAAAAGCTGAAGACATAGCTTTGCGGAAGCTCAAGCTCAAGCTCGCGGCGGGCGACAACAAATCCATATCGGCTTTGGAATTCAAACTTAAGGCGCAAGGCCCTTCCGCCAAAAGTATCCGCCAGGGAAAGGCCAGCATGGGCGCGGACCGAAGCGAGCGCGCTCCAGCAAGACGGATCCTTGAAATCATCCAGGGTTTGGGAGGCTGCTAGCTCAACCACGGCCGGCCTTGATCTCTTGCACGAGCTGTCCGCCCTTGACTGGAAACACCTGCCACTTCCCGTCAGGCTCGAGCTCGAGCACCCGATCATAATATTCCAGGTCGCCCGTCATCTCCTCGAAAGTCACATAAGAAATCGCCTGCTGGCGGAAGAGGTCGAGAACGCCTCTTACTCTTTTGGAATCCAGGGCACTGCTTGGGCGGTCGAGGAAAACAAACCGCGGCGCCAGCAAAAGAGCCCGAGCAACGGCCAGGAGCTGCTGCTCGCTCAGACCGAGCAAGCCTGCCCAATCTTGCTCGGTGTCTAAACCGAAGCGTTGGATCAGGTGCTCGATCTTAAGGCGCTTGGCCAGGTCCAATAGTTCCGGATCAGAGACCTTGCTTATGGGACAGCCACACAGCAAAGCCTGGCGCAATGTCCCAGGCGGCAGATACGGCCGCTCCGGGAGAAACGCCATTTGCTC
>JBKBMR010000044.1:0-6347 GCA_046295755.1 Methylohalobius sp. | reverse complement strand
TCAGAGGCGGCCTTAGGATACGCCCCTCTCCTACCTCCCAGACCCCCGCGGTCGCCCTAAGCAGGGCGGCCTGGGCACTTCGGTCCCCGATTACCAGCAAGGTCTGGTCGTGGGGGATCGCCAGCGTCAATTCCGCTACCAATAGACGCCCGCTGCGCGGCGAGCGCAAGGTCAAACGGTCATAGGCCACCTGGGTTTTGTCTTCTACGGTCTGGATGGCAGGCGTCTGCGCGCGTTCCTGGGCGGCTACCAAGGCGTCGGCCAGGGCATCTAGGCGAGCGATCACCGCCGCAAACGAGGAAATCGACTGGAACTGGGTGACGATCAGCGAGAAGGCGCTCATCAGGGTCATGAACGCCATCGCCGCCTGGGTGATCACGCCGAACTCGACCTCGCCGCGAAAATACAAAGGCGCCACGACCAGGATCGGGATGATCTGGATCAGCCAGTTATACCCAGTGGTAAAGAAATTCAGCCGAAGATTGACCTGGATGATCTTGTGGAAATTCTTCACCAACTCGCTGAGCCGTTCGAACAACCTGCCCTGCAGCGGGCACTCCTGGCCGAGCAGCGCGATCGGGTCGGCGTTTTCCCTAAGGTGGATGAGGGTGGAGCGAAAGTCAGCCTCTTTGTCGAGCTGATCGTAGTTCAGCCGAACGAGCGGGCTCCCTAAGCGAATCGTCAGGTAAGAACCGGCCGCCGCATAGGCCACCGCCACGCCAAACAACAAGGGACTGATTTCCAGGAGCACCCCCGAGAAGGCGATGACGGTAAACCCGCCGTTGAGCAGGATCAGCGCAAACGACAAAGTAGTTGTGGTAAAGGTCTTGATGTCGTCGGCAATCCTCTGGTCGGGATTCGGCACCTCACCGCTTAAGGCCAGACGGTAAAAGTTTCGGTGCTGAAGATAACGCTCTAAACTCAGCCGGGTGAGCCACTCCCGCCACAAAAGCCCTAAGCTTTCCTCGAAATAACGCGCGACCACGGCAACGACGGTGAGCACCGCAAATACCAGAAGATAAAGCCCAGTTTGCAGCAGCATGCGGTCAAGGTCACGTTCGGCGACCGCGGTCATGAAATCGCGCCCGACGTAACTATTGACTACGTTCATACCATTGAAGCTCAGGATCAAGACCCCTAGCAATCCAAACCGCCAAATTGCTGTCCTCCCCACTTTTGGATCGCCGGTGAACAGGGTCACGATCCGCACGAACCGGTCTAAGACCTGCCGATCGAAAATAATTCGTTGTTGTTCTTGGCTCATCGCTTATGGCTCCGAAAGAAATCCAAAACCCATTTTACTCAACTTCCACCACGCCTCCAGCACGCACGCCACCGACCACGCCTGGGCCGGACAGCCGCGCGGCAGGTGGGGCGGATCGGCGTCGAAGCCTCCAGCCAGGCATCAGCCTTGGCGAAAAAGAAAAGCTCACACGCTGATATACTGATCGCGCTTGCCCATCACACGCAAGATACCGCCATATTTAGGCAACAGCTTGCAAGTGGAGAAGAAAGCCGCAAACAATGCCGTTGCGAACTTATCAGCTTGTAATCGAGCTTACCGCACCGCAGCGGATCCGAATCGGGAAACTGGGGGAATTTGACTTTCCGGACGGGCGCTACGTCTATACCGGAAGCGCCAAGCGCGGCTTGGAAACGCGCATCGCCCGCCATCTCTCGTCCTCAAAGCGGCTCCACTGGCACATCGATTTCCTGTTGGCTACCGCCACAGCTCAGCCCGTGGCGGTGTTAAAATTTGAAGAAAGCGAGTGTGAAGTCAACCAGCGCACCGCTGGCCGGATTCTGATCCCCGGCTTCGGTGCCAGCGATTGCCGATCAGCTTGCCTCAGTCATCTCAAGTACCTGGGCGATGAAAAGCGAACTTGAGGCGATCTGCATTGCTCCCGCTCAAGCCGAAGACGCCGAAGCCATCGCCGCGATGGGGTGGGACATTTGGCAACGGCATTACTTTCCGGAGGTGCTCAGCCTAGACGCTATCGCCTACCTGTGGCAGCGCAACTTAAGCCCAGCTGTAGTCCGCGAGGAAATGGCCCGGGGCGTAAGCTACGAATGGATAAAACGATCTCGAGTTCAGATCGGCTTTTTGGCCTGGCATCATCTGCCAGAGCAAGAGCGGATGCGGCTCAACAAGCTATATCTTTTACCCGAATACCACCGGCGTGGCATCGGCGCCCTGGCTTTGGCCCACGTCAAAGCGGTGGCTGCTCAGCTTAAGGTTAAAGAAATCTACCTTTACGTGTTTAAAAAGAACCAAAAGGCCATCCGCGCCTATCTGAAAGCCGGTTTCACCATCGCTCGGGAAGAAATCACCGATGCGGGTCAAGGCTATTGCTACGACGATTACGTGATGACCTGTCGCCTTTGACCAGACGCCGCAGATTTCTGGCTATCTTCGCGACGGGCCCGGCCGGGAAGCGAGCGACGGCAAGCTCATTCCAAGTCTCAATGGGGACACGGCTATTTGTTGTATAATTACCCAATGCAACGATTCGGTCTGGTAACTCCGTGCTTTGTCGTCCTCGCCGGCTGTGCCGGCGCGCCGCAGACTCTTAACACCCAATCTTGGCAAGCAAGCGCGTTGTCCGAGCAAACCATTACCCAGGCAACCCAAGCCAGCCAAGAGTACTTTGCCTGCATTCAGGAAGAACTGACCCGCTATCGCTATCAGGGCGGCGACTCGCGCTACGAGACCCAATCCCTCTTAAGGCGCTGCGAAGACCGCCTTACGCCCATCCGGTCCGCGTTTGCCGCAGAAGGCGTCGATCCCCGCATCACCGAGCGTTATCTCAAACGCAAGCGCACCCAGGCGGCCCGCTATGTACTCGAAACGATCATGGGGCTAGAGGCGAGACATCGGGCAGCCCAGGCCGGAGGATGATACAATCGGTCTAGATAAAGACTTGTAGTCAAAGAGGTAGCATGATCATCGATTTCTCCAGACTTCCGGAAACGCTGGATGCCCTCCATTTGATCTTGGGCATTGCCGTGATCGTCTTATTGTTTTTGCAAGTATTGGTCCTGAGCGTGACGGTCATCGTGCTGCTCCGCCGTGGCGCCGAAAAAGCTGTGGGGAAACCCGCCGAGGCACAAGCTGCACCTGTACCCTCTGAAATCGCAGCGCGCAAGGTGGAAGAACAGCCCACTCCTCCTCCAAAACCGATCATTCTGCGCCAGCCTACCCCCGAGGGGGCATTGCAGCTTCTGGGCTTGTTCCAGGCGGAGGCGCGCCTGCTCGACTTTCTGGAGGAGGACATCAGCGCCTACTCCGACGCCGAGGTAGGCGCCGCAGCGCGGATCGTCCACGAAGGCTGCCGCAAGGTGCTCAAAGAGCACTTTGAAATCGCACCGGTACGGACTGAAGCGGAAGGCACCCGGATCACGCTCCCCAAAGGCTTTGATCCGGCTGAAATCCGTCTTACCGGAAACATCGTCGGCTCGCCGCCTTTCTCGGGAATCCTGGTTCATCGCGGTTGGCGCGCCACCCAAGTCAGGCTGCCCCAACTGTCGGAAGGCCACAAGGTGGACATTCTGGCGCCGGCGGAGGTGGAACTATGAACGAAGCAAAGCATTACTGCGTCGGGATCGACCTGGGCACCACCAACAGCGTGGTAGCCTGGGTCGATCTAAGCCAATGCGAGCGGGAGAAGGCACCAGTAGAAGTGATGGGCATCCCCCAGCTGATCGCTCCCGGTACCGTGGAAGAGCGGGTCCAACTGCCTTCCTTCCTATACCTTCCCCATCCTGACGAACTGTCCGCCGAGGACCGAGTCCTTCCCTGGCGCGCCGAAGTGGAACACATCATCGGCAGCCTCGCCCGGGAACTCGGCAGCAAGACCCCGATTCGCCTGGTCTCGAGCGCCAAAAGTTGGCTCTGCCACGCTGGCGTCAGTCCAAAAAATCCATTCCTTCCCATCGAGGCCCCCCAGGAAGTACCACGGGTTTCTCCCTATCAGGCTTCCCTAGAATACCTGCAACACCTGCGCGATGCCTGGAATTACCGTCATCCAAGCGCCCCTCTGCACGAGCAGCACCTGGTCATCACCGTTCCGGCCTCCTTCGACCCGGCGGCGCGCGAACTGACCGCAGAGGCAGCGCGCGAGGCTGGGCTGACCCAGGCGATCCTGCTTGAGGAACCGCAGGCGGCTTTGTACAGCTGGATTCAGCAAAGCGAGGGAAGCTGGCGCGAGCAGGTTAAGGTAGGCGACATAATTTTGGTGGTAGACGTAGGCGGCGGGACCACCGATCTCTCCCTGATCGCGGTCAGCGAGGAGGAGGGCAACCTTCAGCTCAACCGGATAGCGGTGGGAGACCACATCCTATTGGGCGGCGACAACATGGACCTGGCCCTGGCCTATGTGGTCAAGACCAAACTGGAACAAGAAGGCAAGCGCTTAGACCCTTGGCAAGTCCAAGCCTTAACCCACAGCTGCCGCAGCGCCAAGGAGCAACTGCTGGCCAGCCCGGATCTGACCCAAGTGCCTGTGGTCGTTCCTAGCCGCGGTTCTAAGCTGATCGGCGGTACGCTCCGCACCGAGCTGAGCTATGAAGAAGTGCGCCGTACCTTGATCGAAGGCTTTTTCCCCCAGGTGGACATCGCTGAAAAACCCCTCTCGCGCCCACGCACCGGCTTGACTACCTTAGGTCTCCCCTATGCCCAGGACGCCCGCATCACCGCCCACCTAGCCCACTTTTTGAGCCGCCAGCTCGGTGCAGCCAATGAGCTAAAAGGGGTAGTGCTTCCCGAAAAGGCGCGTTTCATCCACCCGACCGCCATTCTCCTCAACGGCGGTGTGTTCAAGGCTATGCCTTTGGCCGAACGGCTACTGGAGGTGATCAACCGCTGGCTGGTTGAGGACGGTGCCCCGGCCGCCCGCCTGTTGAAAGGCGCCGATCTTGACTTAGCAGTGGCCTGCGGCGGGGCTTATTACGGCTATGTGCGCCTCGGGGGAGGCGTGCGGATCCGCGGCGGCACGGCGGCGGCTTATTACGTTGGCGTGGAAAGCGCCATGCCGGCGGTACCTGGTTTTCCGCCACCGCTCCGCCTCCTGTGCGTGGCGCCTTTTGGCATGGAAGAAGGCACCGAGGCACCGCTGCCGCCTTATGAATTCGGAGTGGTAGTGGGCGAGCCAGTCAACTTCCGCTTTTTTGCTTCTACGGTGAGAAGAGAAGACCCGGTCGGTGCTCTCCTCGACCAATGGAGCGAAGACGAAGTCCAGGAACTTGCCGAAATCGAAGTGACCCTGCCGCCGGAGCACCACCAACCCGGCGAGGTAGTCCCAGTGCGACTGGCCGCCAGCTACACCGAGGTGGGCACGCTGCGGCTGGAAGCAGTCGCCAAGGATAGCGGTGAGCGCTGGAAAATCGAATTCGAAGTGCGCGGCAAACAGCCACCGGGGCGCACTGATGCTGAACCTCTGGAAGAGACAGTAGAAGCCGTCGTAGAACAAACCGAACAGCGGGAAAATTTCAATGAGGCCAAGCCGGCAGAAGAGGAGAGAGTAGACGCCGTCGCAGAACAAACCGAACACGAGAAAAAGGAACAGAAGGCCAGCTTCTGGCCGTTCAAAAAATAACAGCAAGTTTTAGCGAGCGTCATGTATTTTCCAGTTTGAATGCAAGCGCGTTATCTAGTCGGCATCGATCTAGGAACTACCCACACGGTAGTGGCTTACGCCGACTTAACCCAGGGACAGGTAGCGGCAGGGTTTAAACTTACCATCGAGCGGTTTTTTATTCCCCAACTTACCGCCCCCGGGGAAATCGTCCACCGCCCCCTGCTGCCTTCGGTCCGCTACCACCCGGCCGAGGGGGAATTGGCCCAAGAATCGCTCAAGCTGCCCTGGCCGCAGCCCGATATCGGCGACCCAGTGCCCACGCCGATCATCGGTGAACTGGCCCGCAAGCTCGGCGCTAAATCTCAAGGACGTTTGGTTGCAAGCGCCAAGAGCTGGTTGTGTAACCCGAACGTGGATCGCACCGCCGACATCCTGCCTTGGGGAGCTGCCAGTGAGGTTCCCAAGGTCTCTCCTTTGATCGCCTGTGCCAGTTATCTGGCCCACGTGCGCGGGGCATGGAACTTTAAGTTTCCTGATTACCCGCTGGAGCAGCAAGAGGTGGTTGTCACCATTCCGGCTTCGTTCGACGAAGACGCCCGGGCGCTGACCGTAGAAGCTGCCAGGATCGCAGGTCTTGCTAACCTTCATCTGCTAGAAGAGCCGCAAGCGGTATGCTACGACTGGCTCTACCGCCACCGCGCCGATCTCGGACCGATCGCGAACTCCCGCCTGCTATTGGTGGTAGACGTAGGCGGCGGCACCACGGACTTG
>JBKBMR010000043.1:0-14813 GCA_046295755.1 Methylohalobius sp. | reverse complement strand
CCTCCCTTTAGACCGCAAGCTGGAGCTTCGAATCTGGCGCGAGTCGACTACGGTGTTCATGACCTCCGGGCACGGCGGCTGTGGCCCATACGGCCTGGCCCTGTCGGCCTGGCGGCGAGGATTCAACGTGGAGGTATACGTCAACGACCCGGGCGCCTTGTTCATCACCTCGGTGCGCGACCCGGAAAAACGCGAGGTCATGCGCCTGGTGCAGGAGGATCTTTTGGAAGAACTGCAACTTTTGCCCATCCATCTGGAATACCGCGCCCTGGGAGTGGAAGAACTGAGCGAGAAGTTCGACCGCGGCGGCATCCCGGTAGTCCTGATCAGCTCCTATCGGATCTACGGCGAGAAATTTCCCCACTGGGTGGTGATGACCGGCCACGACCAATCCTTCGTCTACCTCCACGATCCTTACGTGGACGAAGAGGCTGGCAAAACCCAAACCGATTGCATCAACTTGCCGATCCTAAAGCGCGATTTCGAACGCATGGCGCGCTATGGCAAAACTGGCCAGAAAGCGGTGCTGATCCTGTCCAATCCCTTCAGTGCTATCACCCCTTTGGCCTTTACCTAAAAGCCTTCATGTCCTCGCACATCGTCTTAATCGAAAAGCCAGAAGACTGGCTGCCTTCCTTTCCCAAGGTACAAACCCTTACCGCGCGGGAATACCTAAGCCAGCCGGCGCTTTTGGAACATCGCGGCATCCACCTGATCAACTTATGCCGCAGCTATCGCTATTTGAGCATCGGCTATTATTGTTCCCTCTTGGCCAGCGCCCGCCACCACAAGGCGCTGCCTTCGGTCAATACGCTCACGGCTTTAAGCCGCAAATCCCTCTACAACCTGGACGTGGAGGACCTCGACCAGAGCATCCAGAAAACCTTAAAGAGGCGCCAGCCTCTCGATGCTTCTGAGGACTTAGAACTGGCGATCTATTTTGGTCAAGCAGACGATCCCGAACTGCAGGGCCTGGCGCGGCAGATTTTCGATTTGTTTCCTTGCCCGATCTTGAAAGTGACGTTCAGGCGTCAGAACCGCTGGGAAATCTCAACCATCCACCCATTGTATCTGAACCAGCTTAACTTCCAGCAACAAGGAGATTTTTCCCGCGCCTTGACTTCTTATCTGAGCAAACCGTGGCGTCTGCCTAAGCCGAAACGGGCCGCCCGTTACGATCTGGCTATCCTGCGCGATCCGGACGAGGCAAAAGCCCCCTCCAACCCCGGCGCGCTGCGCAAGTTCGTCCAAGTCGGCAAGAAACTGGGAGTCGAGGTAGAGTTGATCGAGAAGAAGGACTACGGGCGGCTTTCGGAATTCGACGCCTTGTTTATCCGCGCCACCACCGCCATCAATCACTACACTTACCGTTTCTCCCACAAGGCCTTCCTAGAAGGGATCGCGGTCATCGACGACCCCACCTCCATCATCCGTTGTACCAACAAGGTCTTTTTGGCTGAGCTCTTGGCCCAAGAGCGCTTGCCCCACCCCAAGACGGTGATCCTGCAGAAAGGGGCTCAGAAAGCCTTGAGCAATCCTTTGGGATTTCCGGTCGTGCTCAAGATCCCAGACGGCTCGTTCTCGCGCGGCGTCCTCAAAGCCGACAACCCCTATCAATTCCGGCAATTACTCGGTGAGCTGTTTAAGGAATCCGACTTGATCCTGGCTCAGGAATTCATCTACACGCCGTTCGACTGGCGCATCGGCATCCTCAACCATCAGCCATTGTATGCCTGCCGTTATTTCATGTCGCGTCAGCACTGGCAGATCGTCAAATACGAGCGCTCCGGACGGGTGGTGGAAGGAGGATTCGATACCCTGGCGGTGGAACAAGCACCTAAAGCGGTAGTGGACACGGCCCTCAAGCTGGCGCATAAGATCGGCGACGGTCTTTATGGCGTAGATCTCAAGCAAACCGAGAACGGCAACATCTACGTCATCGAAATCAACGACAATCCCAATATCGATTCTGGAATCGAAGACAAAGTCTTGGGAGAGGAACTTTATCGACGGATTCTCGCCGACTTCATCCGTCGCATCGAGGAACGCCGCGAGGGGATCCTCAAGTAGGGGCGAAAAGTTTTTCGCCCCCTATCCTTTACCGCGCGTTTTGGTTTTGCCCAATTCTGCGTTCTTTTCGATAAATTCTATGATCTGGGAAGCAACGTCTTTGCCGGTGGCTGCCTCTATCCCTTTGAGGCCGGGCGAAGAATTGACCTCAAGCACCAAAGGACCGTGCTTGGAGCGCAGGATATCCACCCCGGCCACGTTCAGACCTACGGTGCGGGCAGCTCGCACCGCGATCGAACGCTCTTCCGGAGTGATCTTGACTAAGGCGGCGCTGCCACCGCGGTGCAGGTTGGAGCGAAAATCGCCCTTGCGCGCCTGGCGCCGCATCGCCGCTACCACCTTGTCGCCGATGACGAAACAGCGGATGTCCGAGCCTTGGGTCTCGGCGATGTATTCCTGCACCAAAATATGGACTTTCATACCCAAAAATGCTTGGATCACGCTTTCTGCAGCCTGATACGTCTCGGCCAGGACTACCCCAATCCCCTGGGTGCCTTCGAGCAGTTTGATCACCAACGGCGGACCTCCTACCATCTTGATCAGGTCATCGATGTCGTCTGGGGCGTGGGCAAAACCGGTCACCGGCATCGCTATCCCTTTACGCGCCAGAAGCTGGAGAGAACGCAGCTTGTCCCGGGCGCGGGTGACGGCGACCGACTCGTTCAAAGGATAAACCCCAAGCATCTCGAACTGGCGCAGCACCGCCGTGCCGTAAAAGGTTACCGAGGCACCTATCCTAGGGATCACCGCGTCGAAACCTTCCAGAATTTCCCCCCGATAATGGATACTGGGCTGGTTAGCGGTGATGTTCATGTAACAGCGCAGCACGTCGATCACTTTCACCTCGTGTCCCCGCTTGGTGGCGGCTTCGACCAGGCGTTGGGTGGAATAGAGCCTTGGGTTGCGGGAGAGGATGGCAATTTTCACCAGAATATCTTTAAAGTTTGGCTTTAGGTTTCCCTAAAAGATACGAACTCGCCGGGTCTACGACCGCCCTCCCGCTGATCGCGTTGCGCCCGAGAAGCATGCGGAACAGCATAGGATCCCGGTTGGTGAGGGTGACTTCTATCGGCCACTTAGCCTTTCCCAAGCAGACCGGTGTGAAGATACAATAGCGCAACTCGCGGTGGCCACCGGAATCGCTCACCACGCGCCGGTCTTGAACTTCGGCCTGGCACTCTACCATCACCCGGGTCGTGCGCCGCAGGGGATGAACGCCGAATCTGACCCACAGGGATCCCCCCTGCCGGTAAGGCTCGATATAGAAGGCGTGCAGGGCGGAAGTCCTGGCGCCGGTGTCGACTTTGGCCTTGATCGCCGGCAGTCCAAGTTCGGGAAGACTTACCCACTCCCGCCAGCCCAATACCAGCATCTCGGCCATCGGTTCAGAACCATCCCCGGCGGCGGAACCAGGTCACCATCGCCAAGGCGAGCAAGACGCAAAAAACCATCGTTGCCGGATAGCCGTAACGCCATTCCAGCTCCGGCATGTAGCGGAAGTTCATGCCGTACACTCCGACCACGAAGGTGATCGGCATGAAGATGGTGGCGATCATGGTCAACACCCGCATCGCCTCGTTCAGCCGCACTTGGGCACCGGAAAGATAAATTTCTAACAGCTCGGCAATCATCTCGCGGTAGGAGCGCAAAAGTTCCAAAATCTGGAAGGTATGGTCGTAACAGTCGCGAAAATACACCAAAACGCCTTCGCCGAACCACTCGCCCTCGTTGCGCAGAAGCTTTCCCACCACCTCCCGGTGCGGCCACAGGGCGCGGTGCAGCAGGATAAGCTCGCGCTTGAGCGCGTAGATCTCCTCCAGCACTCTCCGCTCCGGGTGTTCTACCAAGACCTCCTCCAGGTCCTCAATCCGGTCTCCAAGCGACTCTAGGACCGGAAAGGAGTGGTCGATAGCGGCGTCCACGATCGCGTAGAGAAGATAATCCAGGCCCAGCCGCTTCAGCCTCAAGCGGCTTTCCCTAAGGCGCTCGATCAAGGAAGTGAAAGGATCTATGCTGCCTTCGAAAAAGGTCACCAGAAAGTTTTGATCGCGAAACAGATAGAGTTGCTCGTGGACGATCCGACCGTCCTCCTCCTTGGGAACGTTCAGGACCAGAAACAACCGCCCGTCGTAAGGCTCAAGCTTAGGCCGCTGGCCGCCGTTGAGAATGTCTTCTTGAGCCAAGTGGTGCAGCCTAAGGTGCTCCCCATAGCGGCCCATCCACTCGGCCGAAGGGCGTCCCTGGACCCGGACCCAGGTGATCGCCCTAGCCTCGATCCTAGCGTGCACCTGCTCTATATCCAGGCCGTCGTGGAGGATCAACTCCCCCTCTTCGCACTCGATCCACTGACACTCGATCGGTCGCTCGGCTGCTGCAGAGACGAGGGTGCCTGGAGGAGTCCCCGGCGGATGATAGCGTTTGGGGAACAGCTTCATCTGGGGTTTTTACGCAGTGCGCGGTGTGGCAAGCCCTGCTTGCAGATTCCCTGCCACAAAACGACCGCTAAGGTCAGCAGGGTGAGCGGCAGCACGAAGAAAAGCATCGCGGAGTTCGCCATCGGCACGATTTCCGGCCTGAGCGCGGCGAGGATCAGATACCCCACATAGGCGAAATAACTCAGCACGAACGCTGCCCCTTCCCAACGCGAGATGTCAAAGCCTTTGTAAAATACCGGCCAACACGCAAAGGCGGCGGCGATCATGACCGGGATGTCGAAGCGCAACGCGCTTTCAGAGACGATAAGGCCATGAAATGAAGCCAGGGCAGAGCCACCCAACACCGCCAGCAGGTTAAAAATATTGCTGCCGACTATGTTTCCCACAGAGATGTCGCGCTCACCGCGCAGGCTGGCGACGACCGAGGTGGCCAACTCCGGCAGCGAGGTGCCAGCCGCCACGATGGTCAGGCCGATCACCAGCTCGCTCACGCCTAGGCTCCTGGCAACCGCGGCCGCTCCATCCACCAACCAACGCGAACCTAAGACGAGCAGCCCCAGACCAAGCCCAACCAAGATGCAGTTCCAAAGCCCTGCCCAAAAATTGAAAGCCGTCAGCCGGCCGAATTCGCGCTCAAATTCCTGGGTTTGGTTATATTCCTTACGCGCGGTATAAATCAGGAAAGCGATATAGGCGAAGATTCCGGCAAACAGGACTCCCCCTTCCCAAAGGCTGATTACCTTATCCCAACCGAAAGCCAGGACTAAAACTGAAGCCAAGATCATCAACGGCACATCCAGGCGGATAATCTGGGTCGCGACGGTAAGCGGCGCTACCATCGCCGACACTCCCAGGATGAACAAAATGTTAAAGATGTTGCTACCGACCACGTTGCCGACCGAGATGTCCATTTGCTGATCCAAGGAGGCAATGACGCTGACAGCAAGCTCGGGCGAACTGGTGCCGAAAGCGACTACGGTGAGGCCAATGATCAGCGGCGAGACCCCCAAAGCGGCTGCCAGGCGCGCCGCGCCGCGCACCAAGGCCTCGGCGCCCAAGGTAAGCAGCATCAGACCGAGGATGAGCTGAGCGAACGCCAGATAGTTCATATGCTGGCGCTTTAGCGCTGCCAGTATACGCGCACGATGCCGTCCTCCTCGACATAGCGGATGTCCAGTTCGCCTTTGTAGGCACGCTCGATCGCTTCCCCCACGCCGGCTGGCAGGTGTGCCTCGGTGAAGGTGATCACGACGCCCCCGTCCTCCTGATCTTCGACAGCCATCAGACGCTTCATCGGGTGCTGCGCCTTCTGCTGCTCCACCTGGTTGTGCACCAGGTGCATGATCTCATCACGGTGCTGCTGGAAAAACTCGCCGCGCAAAGTCAAAAAGCCTGCCGGAACCTTGTCGCGGATCCGCTGACACGCCGGACACAATTCCTCGGTAGCGCCGGCTGGAGGGCTAGGCTGCCATTGCCACCTTCCCTCGTCGAACACTACTTTGCACTGCGGACACACGCTGGGTTCCTTGGGCTTGCTGCGGGTCATGTAAGGATCGTGCACCCGTTCTTTGATCAAGCGGTCGTGACGGCCGTGAAACTTGGCGATGTCTTGCTCTTTGCTGCTCATAGCTTACTCCCTCTACACAGTAATGTTGCGCGGCTGGCTCACCTTTTGGCCAGGCATCACATCGCTGCGGTCCGCAGTGACTCGGCACAAAGGCCGCCGGTGCTCCAAATCAAAGGTGTTTTGCCAGTGAAACGGCTGGAGATTCTCAGGCTCCCACGGCCCGCCTGGAACAACTTCCAAAATCCTCCAGCCAAACTCGGAGTTGGGATTGTTGTAATGCGCCCGGAAAATCCAGGCACCGCACTGGTCCTGGCGCCACTCGGTCGGGTCTAGGTCCGAGGATACTCGCCCTTTTTCCCACACCGCTTGGATGAGTTCGTCGCTAAGGGTCATCGTTCTTCCTATGTTAAACAAGCTGGCTTAAAAGTATACGCCAAACCCCGCTCGCTGCGGATGAAAAACTTTCAGTTTGGCACCGCTTCCAGGCAGGCAGGATCGTCGTGGCGCGGATTGTTAACCCGAGTGCCGATCTTCCACGCGATCATCGCCTGCGCGGGGTAGGGTTTCAACAAGGCGCGCAACGCCGCTGGATCATGCGCAGGATTCAGCCAGATCTCGTAATCGGCCGGATCGAGGATAACCGGCATCCGGTCGTGGATAGGACGCACCAGCTCATTGGCGTCGGTCACCAGGATGGTGCACGACTCGACCGGCTCGCCTTCGGCACCAGCGCGCGGCTCCCAGCGCTCCCACAAACCAGCGAAAGCAAACAGCTCCCCGTCCTTGCGCCGGATGTACCAAGGCTGCTTGAGCTTCGATCCAGGCCGGACCTGCCACTCATAAAACCCATCGGCCGGAATCAGGCAGCGCCGCTTGTGGAAAGCCGATCTGAAAGCGGGCTTTTCCGCCACCGTCTCGGAGCGGGCGTTGATCATACTGTACTCGGATTTGGCCTCTTTGGCCCAGTGCGGGATCAACCCCCAACGCAGCGCTACCAGCTCGCGTGCCCCATCCAAAGCGATCCGGACTGCCGCCACCTTCTGCGAGGGGGCGATATTGTACCGTTCGAACAGATTCTCCTGCAGCGTCAGGTCGCGGGCAATCCGGAATTGCTCGATGATCCTAGCCCGCGGCACGCACAGGGTATAGCGTCCACACACGGTTTAAGGCTCTCGTTCTCTCCCTGCGGGCGTCCACTTTAAAACCGGATGGCGGGCGGCTTGCACTTCGTCTGCCCGGCGGATAGGAGTCGTGGTCGGCGCCTGGTGTAACACCTCCGGGTCTTCGGCCACGATTTTCGCCAGCGCATCGGCGAAGGCGTCCAAGGTCTCGCAGCTTTCGGTTTCGGTCGGCTCGATCATCAAAGCCTCGGGCACCGTTAGCGGGAAATACACCGTCGGTGCATGGAAGCCATAATCTAACAAGCGCTTGGCGATGTCCATGGCAGAGATCCCCCGCTCCCGCCGCAACCGCGCCGCCGAGGCAACGAACTCGTGCATGCACCGGTTGCCATGAGGGACGTCCAAGATAGACTTGATTTTATGGAGCAGATAGTTAGCGTGCAGCACGGCGTGCTCGGAAACCCGGCGCAGCCCATCCGGGCCGATCGTCCTGAGGTAACACCACGCCCTGACCAGCACCCCGACATTGCCAAAGAAACTGCGTACGCGCCCGATCGAATCGGGCCTGTCTTCGTCCAGGAAATAGCTATCCCCGCACCGCCCCACTACCGGCACCGGCAGGTACGCGGCCAAATTTGCAGAAACGCAGATCGGGCCAGCTCCCGGCCCCCCGCCTCCGTGAGGCGTGCTGAACGTCTTGTGGAGGTTGAAATGCATCATGTCAACGCCGAAATCTCCCGGTCGGGTAATCCCCAAGATCGCGTTCATGTTCGCCCCGTCGAGGTAGACCAAGCCGCCGCACTCGTGGACTTGCCGCACGATCTCAAGGATTTCAGTCTCAAACAGGCCCAAGGTGTTGGGATTGGTGATCATCAGCACGGCGACTCGATCGTCAAGTTTGGCCGCCAGTTCCTTAAGATCCACACGCCCTTTTGGGTTGCTCCTGATTTCGACCGGCTCAAAACCTGCCATTCTGGCGCTAGCTGGATTGGTGCCATGGGCGCTATCTGGAACCAGGACCTTGGTCCGCTGCTGGCCGAGTTTGCGGAAATGCGCTGCCGCCATGAGCAGTGCGGTCAGTTCGCCGTGGGCACCGGCGGCAGGTTGGAGCGAGACGGCTGGAAGTCCCGAAATCTCGGCGAAAAACTGCTGCAATTCGTACAAAAGCTCCAGCATCCCCTGGACCGTCGCCTGCGGCTGATAAGGATGCAGCCCCGTCAATCCCGGCAAGCTCGCCAGTTTTTCGTTGCGCTTGGGATTGTATTTCATCGTGCACGAGCCGAGCGGGTAACAATGGGTATCGACGGCCATGTTGAGCGTCGCTAAATAGGTGTAATGGCGCACGACGTCCGCCTCGGCGAGTTCAGGCAGCGGCGGCGGCTCAGAGCGCACTGCCGCCTTCGGCAACAAATCGCCTGCGCTTGCGGGAGCGGGCACATCGCAGGCCGGACAACGGACAGCCCGGCGACCGCGGCGCGACAGCTCGAACAAAAGCTGGCTAGCCTGGCGATTACGCACCTTTTCCCTCCAGACAAGCGACCAGCGCGTCTATCTCAGCACGCGTGCGGCGTTCGGTCACCGCAACCAGAAAACAATCGTCCAGCTCAGGATACCACCGCCCTAGGGGGACGCCGGCGAAGAACCCCTCTCGTTCCGCTGCAGTCAAGAGCTTCCCGACCTCGCGCTGGCGGTCGCGCACGACAAATTCCTTGAAAAAAGGCTGATCGAAGGCCAATTCCAGCCGCTCGATGGAAGCCAGGCGCTCGGCGGCATAGTGCGCCTTGCGCAGGCATAAGTCGGCAACCTCGGCGAGCCCATGAGGACCAAGCAAAGCCAGGTAAATGCTTGCCCTAAGCGCCATCAACCCCTGGTTGGTGCAGATGTTGCTAGTGGCTTTGGCGCGGCGGATGTGTTGCTCGCGGGTCTGCAGCGTGAGCACGAAGCAGCGGCGCCCGTCGCGGTCCTGGGTCTGACCGACCAGACGCCCCGGCAAGCGCCGCACGAATTCCTGCCGACACGCTAGGATTCCCAGGTACGGCCCGCCATAGCTCATCGGGATACCCAATGCCTGGCCTTCGGCCACCGCGATGTCCGCCCCTAATTCCCCAGGCCCTTTCAGCTGCCCGAGGCTGATCGGATCGAAGACCTGGATCAAAAAGGCGCCGGCCGCATGGGCAATCTCGGCGGCGGCGGCGACATCCTCCAGCACGCCGAAGAAATTCGGATGTTGCACTAC
Source organism: Methylohalobius sp. (assembly GCA_046295755.1). Taxonomy (GTDB): domain Bacteria; phylum Pseudomonadota; class Gammaproteobacteria; order Methylococcales; family Methylothermaceae; genus Methylohalobius. The sequence goes on along the minus strand of JBKBMR010000043.1, from coordinate 5,384 downwards.
CACGCAAGCGACCCGATCGTCGATTACCTCGCCCAAGCGGTCGAACGATACTCCATCTGGCGCAGGCAGGGTCACGATCTCTACTCCCAGGTTGGCCAAATAGGTTGCGATGATCTGGCGGTATTCGGGATTGAGCGCTGCGCCGACGATCACTTTAGAGCGCTTGGGCACAAGCGACAGCGCCATCAGCACCGCCTCAGCGGTCGCCGAGCCGCCGTCGTAAAGGCTGGCATTGGAGACCTCCATACCGGTGAGCTGGCAGATCAGCGTCTGGTATTCGAACATCGCCTGGAGATTGCCCTGAGCCACCTCTGCCTGGTACGGCGTATAGGAAGAAAGGAATTCGCCGCGGGCAGCCAGCGCGTCGACCACCGCGGGAATGAAATGGTCGTAACTGCCGCCGCCGAGAAAACAGACATGGCTTTCCACCGAGCGATTGCGCGCGAGGAGGCGGCCTAAGCGATCGGCAAGCTCCATCTCGCTTAAGCCAGGCGGCAGATGAAGCGGCAGGTCGCGCCGGATCGCTGCGGGAATATCTTCAAACAGCGCGGCCATCTCTGGGACGCCAATCGCCTCTAGCATTCGCCGGGTATCTTCGGGAGTATCGAACAGGTAGGCCATCAGGACTCCTGGCTTACTCTCCGGTACACCGCTTGCGGTAGGCAGTATAGTCCAGCAAGCGATCAAGCGAGGCTTCGTCGGTGACCCGGACTTTGATCAGCCATCCCTCACCGTAAGGGTCGCGGGAGAGCCTATCTAAATCCTCTGGCAGGGCTGAATTGACCTCGACGACCTCGCCGGTCACCGGACTGTATAACGAACTGACTGCCTTGACCGATTCGATCTCGCCGCATTCCTTCCCTGCGCTGACCCGATCGCCGACTTTGGGCAGATCGATGTAGACGAGATCGGTCAATTGCTCGACCGCAAACGCCGTGATTCCAACCGTCGCGATCGGCTCGCCCGTCGAGCGGTCAAGATGAACCCACTCGTGAGTGTCCGTGTACTTGAGCGTTTCTGGCTGCACTGTTTTTCCCTCGCTCATCAGTTTAACTCCTCTGGTCTGAATGGAGCTTTATTTTGCATTCTTCATTCGGCTTTATCGACTTGCCTTGGGCGCCGGTAAAACGGCAGGGGAACGATGCAGCCAAAGATCTTACGCCCGCGCACCTCTACCTGCACTTGGGTACCCACTTGGGCAGCCTGCGGCTTAACATATCCCATCGCGATCGGCACCGCCAAGGTCGGCGAATACGCCCCGCTAGTCACTTCCCCGACGCTATATCCGCCGACTAGGACCCGATCGTGCTGGCGGGCCACTCGCCGGCCTTCCAGCCTGATCCCCACCCGATGCGGCCGGCAGGGGTCTTGAAAGGCCTCGGCGATCGCCTCGCGGCCGATAAATTCATGTTCTTCGAGGTCGATCGCGAACTCAAGCCCGGTCTGAGCCGCGTTGATCGCTTCAGAAAGTTCGTGGCCGTACAGCGGAAGCGCAGCTTCCAGCCGCAGTGTGTCGCGCGCGCCAAGGCCGACTGGCCGTCCTCCAAGCTGCTCGGTCAAAGCCACAAGCTCCTGCCACAACGGCAGTGCCGCCGCAGCCTGAACGATCAGTTCGCAGCCATCCTCTCCGGTGTAGCCGGTGCGGCTGAGGATCGCCTCAGTCCCGCCGATCCTCGTCACTACCCCGGTGTAGCGGCCCAACCGGCGCGGGTCGCTGCCACACAGCGGTGCCAACACGTCCAACGCCTTCGGACCTTGAACCGCGATCATCGCGGTCGTCAGCGTTCGGTCCTCGGCGCCGAACCGGCCAAGCTGCGGCGCTTGCCGCTGAAGCCAGTCCCAGATCTTCAGGCGATTGATCGCGTTGACCACCATCAGCGCAAACGGTCCGTGCTCGGATCGGAGGTGATACACCAATACGTCGTCGAGGACCCCTCCGCGCTGGTCGGTCAGCAGGGTATAACGGATTCGCCCGAGCGGCAGGTCGGCGACGCGCCGCGTCGTAAGCCGATCCAGAATGGCAAGCGCGCGGGGATCGGCATAGTAGAATCGGCCCATGTGGGAGATGTCGAACAGGCCCACCGCACCTCGCGTTGCGTGGTGCTCTTCGATGATTGACCGATACTGGAGCGGCATCCACCAGCCGGCGAAGGCTATCATCCGGCCGCCGTGCTGGCAGTGCCACGAACTTAAGGGAGTATCCAGTAAAGCTGTCATCTTAAGGCCAGCTTGGCTTTATCGCCGAGATAGATTTTTTCCACCCATGCCTTGAACCACTTTGGCCGCGCGATGACCACGTACAAACCGATGGTGCCCGTCACCGGCACCGGGGCAACGTCCAGCACGAGCAGAATCAGCAGCCAAACCAGGGCATTGATTCGAGCCAGGTTCGAGGCAGCACAGTTGGCAGGAACATCTAAAGGCCGACATGCTTGCCCACCCAAATCCCGATAAAGATTTTGCACGCCGAGATAAAACCAGCGCGGCCTTGCGATCACAACGAACAGACCGATCAGACACGTCAGCGAAAGCGGACCAAACCCGATCAAGGCAAGCACCATCATCACCAGCAAGCATTTTATCTGAGTGTCGTTCATCGCAAGCCGGTTGAGTCCAGTGAAAAAACCCTCCTGACGGCCGAACAAATCACATAGTCCTTTGGCGAACGGCTTCAATCTTATTGTCTCACTCTCTCCCAAAATATGCTCTCTCAATTCGCATAAAATTATGCTAGTTTTATCGAATCATTGAATCCGCCTTGAGTTTTAAGTGCATTTTAGATCATGAAGCAAAGCCTCCAGTTACGCCTAGGCCAACAACTCACGATGACGCCGCAGCTACAGCAGGCGATCCGCTTGCTCCAGCTGTCCTCCATCGAGCTCAAGCAGGAAATCCAAGAAGCTTTGGAATCCAACATCATGCTCGAACTGGCGGACGAGGGACGATCGGTTCCAGCCGCGGAACACTCGGTTACCCCTGGTGCAGAGGACCAAGTGGCTCCCGACTCCGAAACCATTCCCGAGGAACTCCCTCTGGACGTGGCCTGGGAGGACGTTTACGACAACGTTTACTCCACCTTGGGACCGGATGAGGCAGATAGCGATTTCCTGGTTTCTAAAAGTGCACCGCAGGGCTTGCACGAGCATTTGCAATGGCAACTGGAACTGTCCCACTTCAGTGAACGCGACGCGATCGTCGCCACCGCGATCATCGATGCCATCAACCCGGACGGCTATCTGGAAGTCTCGGTAGAAGAATTGCACCAGGACTTGATTCAGCAATTGCCGGACCTTGAGCTCGCGGAAGTGCAGGCGGTATTGCACCAGGTCCAGAATTTCGATCCCCCCGGGGTTGCGGCCACAAGCTTAGGGGAATGTCTGGCGCTCCAGTTGCGCCAGTTGCCGGAGACTACGCCGTGGCGGGAAGAAGCCCTGCGCGTCGTCACCGAATACTTGGGCGACTTGAGCAAGCAGAACGCCGCCGCGCTAAAAACTGCCTTGGGTCTGGACGATCAGGGAATAGAACAGGTGATGGCACTCATCCGCACCTTAAATCCCCGCCCAGGAATCGCCTTTAACTGCGAAGAAACTCAGTACATCATCCCAGACGTCTTCGTAGCCAAAAAAAATGGCCGCTTTGAGGTCTCCCTCAACCCGGAAATCGCTCCCAAACTGCGCATCAATCCGTTTTATTCCAGCTTGGTCAAACGCGCCGATCGCAGCGAGGACAATCTCAGCATGAAGTCACATCTGCAAGAGGCACGCTGGTTCCTGCGCAGCCTCCAGAGCCGCAACGAAACCCTCCTGAAAGTGGCCCAGTGCATCGTCCAAAAACAACAGGCCTTTTTCGAGCACGGCGAGATCGCCATGAAGCCGATGATCCTCAAGGATGTGGCGGAAGAACTGAACATGCACGAATCTACCATCTCCCGAGTAACCACTAACAAGTATATGCATACCCCGCGCGGCATCTATGAATTCAAATATTTTTTCTCCAGCCACGTCTCCACCCAGACCGGAGGCTGCTGCTCGGCCACCGCCATCAAAGCTCTCATCAAGGAATTGATCGAGCACGAAAATCCTGCCAGACCTTTGAGTGACTTAAAGCTCGCTGAACTCATCCAGGCCAAGGGCATCAATATCGCCCGCCGCACCGTGGCTAAATACCGCGAGGCGATGCACATTCCCCCTTCCAGTGAACGCAGGCGCCTTCTGTAATGTGGCTGGTCATCGTCAGTGGTCTGTCCGGATCCGGCAAGAGCATCGCCTTAAGCACCCTGGAGGACTGCGGCTATTATTGCATTGACAATCTGCCGGTACGCCTGATCGAAGCGTTTGTGCGCGATGCGAACCGAAACCAGGGCAAAACCGCCATCAGCATCGACTGCCGCAACCTGGCAGGCGACGTCAATCTGTTCGGCGAGGCCTTAAACACCTTGAAACAATTCGCCATCCCCTACCGGATTCTATACCTGATCGCCGATCCCCAAACTCTCATCAACCGCTACAGCGAAACCCGGCGCAAACACCCGTTGAGCCATAGCACCGGGTTGCCGCTCGCCGATGCCATCGAACGCGAGCGCAAGCTGCTGGAACCCATCGCCGCCTGCGCCGATCTGATCATCGACACCACCCACACCAACATTCATCAGCTGCGCGAACTGGTGCTCAAACGCTTAGGCGAAGACAACCGCCAACTGGCGTTGTGTTTTACCTCTTTCGGCTTCAAGCACGGCCTACCTCTAGACGCCGATTTCGTCTTCGACGCAAGGTGTCTTCCCAATCCCCATTGGGAGCCTGAGCTTCGCCCCTTTACCGGCCGCGACATGCAGGTGGCCGCTTACCTGCAGAATCTGCCCGAGACGACTCAGTTCCTGACTCAGATTGAAACCTTCCTCAAAACTTGGCTGCCGCGCTTTAGCGCTCAGAACCGCAGTTACTTGACCATCGCCATCGGCTGCACGGGAGGTCGGCACCGCTCGGTATATCTGGCAGAGAAACTCGGCCAGGTGTTTTCTGGTCTTTATCCAGTAGTGGTGCGCCACCGCGAACTGGCATAAGATGAGGTAAAATTGTTTCTCACTTTGACGATCGGCTTCGTGCTGAGTGTATCGTTCCTCTCCGGGAGCACAGCTATGACCACTCCAACCCGAGTTGAACAGGCTACTTTTGCTGGCGGCTGCTTCTGGTGCATGGAAGCGGATTTCGAAAAGACCGAAGGTGTGGTAGAGGTGGTTTCAGGCTACACCGGCGGTGAGGTGGAAAACAAAAAAGCTTATGAATTCTTTTTCCACGCTCCTAATAAACTTATGCTTTCGGGAACTCCATTAGACCGCTTTTATGAAGCTTACATGCAATTTCTTATTCTTGAACCAACGATATGGG
>JBKBMR010000042.1:0-15101 GCA_046295755.1 Methylohalobius sp. | reverse complement strand
TTTTAGGAAGCGGCGCTGCATTGAGGCCTTAAGCACGCGAATTTCGGGGCTGTCGATATTGAGGTCGGCCTGGGCATAAGCCGGAGAGATCCCTAGGATGAGCAGTCCCACCCTGTAGTGGGGGCTTGGGTCCAGTAGGCTGAAGCGGATCGAGCGCAAAGTCACAGAGGACTGAGGGCCACCTACTTCCGGGGCGCCTTTTTGGATGTCGCGGATGATCTGATCGGCAGCTTTTTCCGCCGCAGCGGCGGGAAAATAGATGTTGATGGTGACGCACGCAGCGATGCTTGCTAACAGTAATGCGAGAAGCGCGGGGCGGATTTTCATGGTTGAACAGTCGGTGTCAGTTGCTCGAGTTGGAGAATATGGGCCAGCCTGGTCATGAGGGTAGGCCAATCGATGCGCCGATTATAGCCGATTACCTCGATCCGCGGCAGGCCACCGCCGACGACGATATGGTAACCGCCTCGGGCCGGTGCTACCCCCGACAGTTCGCAGACTGTATCTTTCAGACGGCAGCCCAGGCCGATGCGCGTGTAGCTGAATTCATCGAAGACGCGCAGCAGGGTGCGCGATAAGAGGCCGGCGGCAAATCCGCCACCGAGCTTGGCTAGGTTCTCCACGGCCTTTTGGCTGATGCGGTGGCGGGTGCGGTCGCCAGACGGTGTTCCGAACCATGCGTCGAAGGCTATCGGACGCCAGTTTTCCAGCTGGAGTTGACGGATATGCCCTTCCAGTCTGCCGGTGATGCGGCCAAAAGCGAAGCGTCCAGTTAGCTGTTCCAAATCTAAATCGTGGACATGGACCTCAGCCTGGAGCCTTGGCAGGGCACCGAACAAATCGGTGATAGCCAGGCGTTCGATGACGATCGTTCCAGAAAACGCCTCGACGGTCAGGCGACCGTCCAGTTCCAAGGTCCGCCGGCGGTGGTCATAGCTGACTTGCGGGATGTTGCCCGACAATGTGCCTCTCAGCGGCGGCCACCCCAGCACCCGGCTCAAGACTTCAAGGGAGATTGTGGCTAGACGGCCGCGGAATCGGACTTTGGGAGCGGTAGATAGATCGAGCATTTCCAACTGATCGATGATAAGACGGCCGTCCAGAATCGGTAGATCGGCTGGGGGAAGCAGGCGGAAATCATCGCCGCTTAAGCGAAAAAAAAGTTCTGCTGCCCCCAGCGGGATGGCATACAGATGCCCTGCGTGCCAGCTCAGATGGGAGAGAGGGGGATCGCCGTTTAAGTGCCAGCACAGGCGGGCGCCGAGCTGGTTTAATCCCAAGCGCCTCTCCCGGTCGCTCAGCACCACGCGGTCCAGCTGAATGGTGCTCATGGCTTGGCGGCGAGCTGTAATCTTAAAGTGTCCACGCACCTTTCCGGCTTTCACCTCGATCCCATCCCACCGACCGCCTTCCAGGAACGGCTGCCCATAGAGGCGAAACGACGCCGGCAGATCGCCTGCAAAAGTTGTCGTCAAGCGCCTAAGAACCCCGTGATCTAGGCGTACTTGGGCGAGCGCGTTTAAGACGTGCTGCTGGGATAGGTGCAGGTTCTCGAGCACCAGTCTGCCCCTCTGCCTGTGCCAGGAAAATCCGCTTGCAAGCCTTAGCGGGTGCTCCCTAAAAGGCAGGTAAATCGGGAAATACAGCCCTTCTCCTTGAGGGATTTCCAACTCCAGACTGCCGGTCCAGCGGCCTTTGCCGCGCCGAGAGCTAAGTTGCAGGGAGAACCCGAGCTGTTGGGCAACGCGGGTAAACCCAAAGTCGTGCAGGCTCAGCTTGTTGCCGCTCAACTGAAGGTTCAAACTCCCGTTGAGATAATCGGCCTTAAGATGCATATGACCGCCGGCAAAATGGATCGGCTCTAGGGATACCCGCGCGCTAGTAGGCGTTAAGGCAAAGGTCGTGGACGCGCTCAAGCTCTGACCGAGATGGGGAAGGTACAGCGCCAGATGCCCTTTATGGCATTCCAAAGCCGCTGTCCCAAACCGGCCGGTCGGACAGTCTAGAGTCAGCCGATTAAGCGATCGAGGAGCAAACGGCAGGTGCAGGCTGCTTAGCGTCAGCCGATAGCCTTTGGGGCTAACGAGGTTAATCATGCCACCTTTAAGCCTAAGCTGTCCATAGCGCAGGCGATCGAGGTCAAGTTGCAGGCTGGGTTCGGCCAGACAGACGCCGGCCACCAGCCAAACCGCAGCTTTTGCCCACGGCCATCTAAAGACGCTTGCCAGCGCGAGTTTGGCGTCCACCCAAGGTATAAGATCAGGCTGGAAAAACCCCGGTAGAAAGATAGCGGTCGCCGCGATCGCAGATGATGGTGACGATCACCGCGCGCTCGACTTGCTGGGACAATCTCAAAGCGGCAGCGACTGCACCACCCGAAGAAATCCCGCAGAAGATTCCCTCCTCAGAAGCCAGCAGGCGGGTAGTTTCTTCGGCTTCTTCCTGAGTTACGTCCAGCTTTTGGTCTACCCAGGCAGGGTCGTAGATCTTAGGTAAATACTTAGGTGGCCAGCGGCGGATACCTGGGATTTTAGCGCCTTCTGCAGGCTGGACTCCCACGATCTGGATGGCGGGATTTTTGAGTTTCAGGAATTTCGATACCCCCATGATGGTTCCGGTAGTACCCATGGCGCTGACGAAATGGGTGATCGCGCCGCGGGTGTCGCGCCAGATCTCGGGACCGGTGCCTTCGTAATGGGCGCGGGGATTGTCCGGATTGGCGAATTGGTCAAGGATCTTGCCTTGGCCTTCGGCAGCCATGGCCTCGGCCAGATCGCGCGCCTCTTCCATGCCGCCTGTAGCGGAGACCAGGATGATTTCAGCCCCGAACGCTTTCATCACCGCGCGCCTTTCCAGGCTCATGCTTTCAGGCATGATCAGAGTCATTCGGTAGCCTTTGATCGCCGCGACCATAGCCAGGGCAATTCCAGTATTGCCGCTGGTGGCCTCGATCAGGCGGTCTCCCGGTTTGATCTCGCCGCGTTCTTCAGCGTGCTTGATCATGCTTAGGGCAGGGCGGTCTTTGACTGAGCCGGCTGGGTTGTTGCCCTCCAGCTTAGCTAGGATCACGTTGCTGGTTTTGCCCGGCAGGCGTTGCAGACGCACCAGCGGAGTGTTGCCGACTAAGCTCTCGATCGTGGGAAAGCGGGAAAAATCGGGCATCTGTGTCATAAATCAAGTAGCGATGATTTCAAATTATACACTCGCTTGTCGGTAGATAGGGGCAGGGGCGAGTCGTGGATTTCCCGCCAAGGCATCGGGAAGCCCACCTAGACTTTTATTTATACCGTTATCTTAGAACTAAACCAAAAAACCAAAATCAAAATTACCAACAAAGTTAATTTTGCTTTTTGAACTTCCTTTACCCTAAAATCAACCACTAAATCACCATTGCGAGAACCCGCATCTCTTGTTATGCAGGCAAGCGAAATCTACGTACAAAATCTAGAAAAGCACCTCTCCGAGGAAAATCCACTCTTGGTGGATGTAGCGAGGAATTTCCAAACGATAGACTCGGTCGCCAATGATCTAGGCCTGATACGCCCAGATCAATCTACGGCGCGGCAAATCCCGTGGTGGCCGCTCATTTCCATTTTGGGTTTGTTCTCGGCGGGTAAATCTAGTTTCATCAACCACTTCCTCAAAACCAAGATTCAGCGCACCGGCGTTCAGGCGGTTGACGACAAATTCACCGTGTTGTGCTACAGCCCAGATCCTCAAGTCAAGACTCTTCCCGGTCTGGCTTTGGATGTAGATCCCAGGTTCCCATTCTACCAGATCAGCCGCGACATTGAGGAAGCCATGGAAGGGGAGGGCAAGCGTATCAATGCTTATCTGCAGCTTAAAACTTGCAACAGCGAAAATCTAAAAGGCAAGATTTTGATCGATTCTCCGGGATTCGACGCCGATGCACAGCGCAGCGCGACCTTGCGAATCACCAAACACATTATCGACATCTCCGATCTTGTGTTGATCTTTTTCGACGCTAGACGTCCAGAGCCTGGAGCGATGCGGGACACCCTTGAGTATCTGGTCAAGGCTACTATCGACCGCTACGATTCGGAAAAATTTATTTATGTTCTCAACCAGATCGATGTCACTGCAAGAGAGGACAGTTTGGCTGAGGTGGTGGCCGCTTGGAAAAGCGCATTGGCTGAGAAAGGGCTAAACATCACTCAGTTTTATACCATCTTCTCGCCGGACATCGAGTTGAACTGCGAGAACGAGTACATCAAAAACCGTTTGGAGGCGCGGCGAGATCGGGACCTGGCCGAAATTCACCGACGCATGCAAGAGGTGGAGGTCAAGCGCGCTTATCGAATTCTAAATGCCCTGGATGCCACGACTAAAGAACTCAAGGACCAAGCGATTCCTGAACTCATCAAAGCCTTGTTCGGTTGGCGCAACTGGACGCTGCGGCTCGACACACTGGTGCTGGCGTTACTCGTTGGCGGGATCGTGTTTGCAGGCGTCATGACGGGGTTTTGGTTCTCGCCTTTAGCGGATGCGGTTGCCTTCATCGCAGGTTTAGGGGTGCTTGCGATTTTTCATCTGATCTTCTCCGCATTGTTCAAAGCGATTTACCGGCGCCGTCTGGCAAAACGGCAAAGGCAGCTGAAATTGAACTTTAATCTGGTGCGGGGGTTTGATAAGTGCGCCACCTGGCGCCTGTTTGCCACTGGCAGGATCAAAGGCTGGAATGAGGCCGTCCGCCTCAAGCTGGAAGAGATCGTCAACCACGCCGATATTTTGATCCAGCGCCTTAACGATCAGCTGACTAATCCTTCCGGAAAGCTAAGGCCGCTGAAGAAGGAAACCGAGGCGATAGCCGAAGCTGAAATCGTACCTTAAATTCTAAGGCGCCGCATTCAGCTTCTTTGGAAGCTCGAGGTTGCGAAGCTTGACGTAACGCGGCAGTCCACCTTCGTAAGGTGGATAATCTTCCCCCTGGATCAAGGGGAAAAGATAGCGCTTGCAAGGCTCGGTGATACCGTAACCGTCATCGCTGATGAATTCAAGCGGCATCTTCTTTTCCCTATTGGCGATTTGGTCCAATGGCGCGCTGCCGATTTCCCAGCGGTAGGGATCGTCGGAGAGCCTGACGATAGTTGGCATGATTGCGCTTGCTCCGGCAAGCGCCATTTCCACCGCTGCCCTGCCTACGGCGTAAGCGTGTTCGACGTCGGTGCGCGAAGCGAGGTGACGGGCAGAGCGCTGGAGATAATCGGCTACCGCCCAGTGACAGCGAAAACCCAACTCACCGTAAATCATACGCGCTACCACCGGCGCCACTCCCCCCAATTGGGTGTGGCCAAAGGCGTCGGTATAGCCGGCATCGGCCAGGAATCTGCCATCTTTGGTCTTGACGCCTTCTGAGACCACCACCGAGCAGTAGCCTTCGCTTGCTACAGTTTGCTTGACCTTAGCTAGAAACCTTTGCTGCTCGAACGGAACCTCAGGGAACAAGATGACGATCGGCAGGGGACGATCCTGAATCGAGGCTAGCCCACCGGCGGCAGCGATCCAGCCGGCGTGCCTGCCCATCACCTCGAACACGAATACTTTGGTGGACGTGGCGCTCATGGAGGCAACGTCCAAGCTCGCCTCCAAAGTGGACAGAGCGACGTACTTGGCAGCCGAGCCGAAACCCGGGCAGCTGTCGGTGATCGGCAGATCGTTGTCCACCGTTTTTGGAATATGAATCGCTTGGATAGGAAAACCCATCGTCTTCGACAGTTGGGCGATCTTGTAGCAAGTGTCGGCCGAGTCACCGCCACCGTTGTAGAAAAAATAGCCAATGTCATGGGCGCGGAATACCTCTATCAGACGCTCGTATTCAGCGCGGTTCTCCTCTAGCCCTTTGAGCTTATAGCGGCAGGAACCGAACGCTGCTCCCGGAGTATACCGTAAAGCCGCAATGGCTTCGTCCGGCTCGTGTGAAGTATCGATGAGCTCTTCGGTCAGGGCGCCGACGATGCCGTTCTTGCCGGCATAAACCTTGCCGATTTTGTCCGGATGTCGGCGAGCGGTCTCGATCACCCCGCAGGCGGAAGCATTGATGACCGCAGTGACGCCGCCGGATTGAGCATAGAAAGCGTTTTTACCTGACATGAGGATATCCTTGATAAGATTTCAAACCGAAGCCGGTCGCCAAGCTCCCAGATACCACTGCTGAGGCTGGAACCTAATCTTATAAGCCATCTTACGGCAGCTTGCGATCCAATACCCAAGATATAACCAATTCAATCCCATCTGCCTTGCCGTCTCGATTTGCCACAACACCGCATAGGTTCCAAGACCGCGTTTGGCTTGGTCTGGATCATAAAAGGTATAAACGGCCGACAGGCTGTCATCCAGAAAATCCACAACCGCCACCATGACTAGCTTACCCTCCAGGAGAAATTCATAAAACCCGGTGGTACACCAATGGCAAGTCAAAAAATTCAGGTACTCTTCTTCGGTGGTATCGACCGTGCCGCTTTGACCGTGGCGCGCCTTGATATATCGCAGGTAAAGCTCAAAATGTTCCGCGCGAAACTGAGGCGGCCGTGCGATGATTTCAAGATCCTGGTTGCGTCTTAGGCAACGCCTTTGACTGCGATTAGGGCAGAACTTCGCCACTTCGATGCGCACCGGCGTGCAGGCATGGCAGGTAGGACACTCGGGTCGATAAATCAGGCAGCCGCTGCGGCGAAAACCTTGGGCGACCAAGCGGGTGTAGGTAGTTGTATCCAAAGGCAAAAAAAATCCCATCCTAGCCGTCTCGGCGGGCAGATAAGGGCACCGGTAAGGAGTACTCAAGCGATATTCCAAAAGCTCTGTCAACGCCAAGCGGTTTCTGCGCATGGTCTGCGACACAATTCGTCGAGCAAGCGGATAAATCGCTGCCTTGGGATTTCTTCTGCTCCCAGGCTGATCAGGTGATCGGTGCGCACCTGACAATCGATCAGTCCATACTGCCAACGCTTTAAGCTTTCGACCAAGGCGACGAAAGCGACTTTGGATGCATCAGTGCGGCGGTGGAACATGGATTCCCCAAAAAATACACAACCGATAGCCACCCCATACAAACCACCGACTAGCTCTGTATGATACCAACTTTCCACCGAATGGGCATGGCCAAGTTCATGCAAACGGCAGTAAGCCGCCTTCATTTCTGGAGTGATCCAAGTGCCTTTTTCGCGCTTGCGTGGGGCGGCGCACGCATCAACCACTCGGGCAAATGCCTGATCGAAAGTTACCTTGAATTCTCCCCTGTGGAGGGCTTTGCGCAAGCTTCTGGATATTTTCAGTTTCTCGGGAAACAACACCAACCTGGGATCCGGTGACCACCACAAAATCGGCTCTCCCCGATTGTACCAAGGAAAGATTCCATGCCGGTAAGCCGCGAGCAAGCGGGTAGAGGATAAATCCCCACCTACGGCCAGAAGGCCGTTGGGTTCGGTGAGGGCCTCTTCGACCGGAGGAAAGGAATACGGATCGTTAGGGTCGAGCAGGGTAAGCATACCCTGTGTGCTATTCCTCTAGGAACTTTTCCGCATCCAGCGCTGCCATGCAGCCTGTGCCAGCGGATGTCACCGCTTGACGGTAGACTGGATCGGCTACATCCCCGGCGGCGAACACCCCAGGCACGCTGGTAGCCGTAGCATTGCCTTGGTTGTCGCCATTGCCTTTGACCTTGATGTAGCCGCGGTCGAGCTCAAGCTGCCCTTTGAAAATATCGGTATTGGGCGTGTGACCGATAGCGATGAATACCCCAGAAAGCTTGATTTCTTTAGTAGCCCCCGTGTGGACGTGCTTGATCCTGATCCCGTTAACGCCTTTGTCGTCCCCTAAGATTTCCTCCACTACGTGGTTCCATTCGATGCTGACCTTGCCTTTGTCAACCTGTTTCATCAATCGGTCGACCAGAATCTTCTCCGCCCGCAGCTTGTCGCGGCGGTGGATCAGCGTCACGTGGGAGCAGATGTTGGCCAGATAAATGGCTTCTTCGACTGCGGTATTGCCACCGCCGACGACCGCCACTGGCTGATCTTTGTAAAAAAAACCATCGCAGGTAGCACACGCCGACACACCGCGACCTTTGTATTTTTCTTCCGAAGGCAACCCTAGATACTTGGCCGAAGAGCCGGTAGCAATGATCAGGGCATCGCAGGTATAAGTACCGGCATCACCGGTCAGGACAAAAGGGCGTTTAGAAAGATCGGCTGCCTGGATCTGATCGAAGACAATCTCGGTCTCGAAGCGTTCGACGTGGCGGCGCATGCGATCCATCAATTCGGGACCTTGAACGCCATCCGGTTCACCTGGCCAGTTTTCCACATCAGTAGTGGTCATCAATTGACCTCCCTGTTCTATGCCTGTGATCAAAACCGGTTTTAAGTTGGCACGGGCCGCATAGATAGCCGCGGTATATCCGGCCGGTCCAGATCCTAGAATCAGCAAGCGGCAATGTTTGGGTTCAGTCATGGGTCGGATTCCTCAGGATAATGGAAATTGCGCATCATTATAGTATCGCGTTCCGTTCGTGCGAGGTAAAGTCAGCTTGCTTAGAGTGCCGGTTTCATCAACAATGTTAATAATTAAATCGATCAGCTAGCTTAACATCCCTTGTCCCAGACTAAAAAAGCAGTTTCCGAAGCTACCACGGTGGAACGAGTAGCTCACGGTTTGCGCGAAATCGGGTTGTTGGGTTATCTGGCTCTAAGCTTCTACCTGCTCTTGTCTTTGTTGACTTTCAATCCCCAGGACTTAGGTTGGCGCCATACCGGAACCGGGCGTCCTCCAACTAATGCCGGAGGCTTGGCGGGAGCATGGGTGGCAGATTTTACGCTTTCGCTGCTCGGAGGGACGGCGTTTTTAATTCCGGTAATGCTTGCCTGGCACGGTTTCCTGGTCTATCGACGTCGGGCCGGTTCTGGCTCTAACCGCTTAGTGTTGATCCTTCGCTGGTTAGGATTTGCCGTGACGGTATTGACGGGTACAGGGATCTTGTACCTTCACCTCGCCTGGCTGCCATTGGGGCTGCCTGAGACCAATGGTGGAATCGTAGGTGTCCTGATCGGGGAATGGCTGCTTCAGCGTATCGGTGCAGTTGGGGCGACTTTAGCATTGCTAGTGGGTTTTCTTGCCGGAGCGACGCTATTCACAGGGCTTTCATGGCTCGCCCTGATGGAGACAATCGGCAAATATGTATTGCTCGCCTGGAACTATGTAGCGGCAAAGTCCAGAAATCTGCAAGTTTTACATCCGTCTTCACGCTTCAGGATCCCGTCCCAAGGGGAAGGGGCTCAGCCGCGAAAGGTTGCAGAGCCAAAACGCAAGATCAAGCGTGAACCCCGGCTTGGATTTGAGGAAAAGCCGGTAGGAGCTCCAGCACCACCCAAAGGCCAGGTTGAGGCGACGCTTTCCAAGCCCTCCATCCGCAATCAAAAAGAATCTGCTCAGCTAAAACCGTCGAGCGGGTCGATTCTGCCCCCCCTGGACCTCCTCGACCGGGGGGAGAAAGTCGAGTTTGGGTATTCCGAAGACGACTTAGCGCTCATCTCCCAGCATGTAGAGGCAGTACTGGCGGATTTCGGGGTTCAGGCCGAAGTCAAGGAAGTCCATCCAGGGCCGGTGATCACCCGGTTCGAGATCAAGCCAGCTCCTGGCATCAAAGGCAGCCGGATCAGCAACCTCAGTACCGATTTGGCGCGCTCTTTGTCGGTTCCGAGCGTCCGCGTGGTAGAGGTGATTCCGGGCAAATCTTATGTAGGGTTGGAAATCCCAAATCGCAGGCGGGAGACCGTCTATTTGCGGGAGATTCTGGAAAGCCGCGAATACCAGCAAGCGAGGTCTCCGGTGACCTTAGTGCTCGGCAAGGACATCTCCGGCCATCCGGTTGTAGCGGATTTAGCCAAAATGCCCCATCTGCTCGTAGCCGGAACCACCGGTTCCGGCAAGTCGGTGGCGATCAACGCCATGATTTTGAGCATGTTATATAAGGCAGGGCCACAAGAGGTCAGGATGATCATGATCGACCCGAAGATGCTGGAGCTGTCGGTCTATGAAGGCATTCCGCATCTTTTGAGCCCGGTGGTCACCGACATGAAAGAAGCGGCCTCTGCCTTGCGTTGGTGCGTGGCAGAAATGGAACGCCGCTATCGCCTGATGTCTGCTCTTAAGGTACGCAACCTGGTCGGCTATAACCGCAAAGTGCAGGAGGCAATCGAGCAAGGGGAGCCGATTAAAGATCCGACTTTCCGGGCAAACAGCCTAGGCGAGGGTGAGAACTGGCCGATTTTGGAGCCGTTGCCGATCATCGTGGTGGTGATCGACGAGCTGGCCGATATGATGATGGTCGTCGGCAAAAAGGTAGAGGAGTTGATCGCCCGCCTAGCGCAGAAGGCGCGCGCTGCAGGGATCCATCTGATCCTGGCCACCCAGCGCCCGTCGGTGGATGTGTTGACCGGATTGATCAAGGCCAACATCCCGACCAGGATTGCGTTCCAAGTGTCTTCCAAGGTCGATTCGCGCACTATCCTCGATCAGGGTGGAGCGGAAACCTTGCTCGGATGCGGAGACATGCTTTATCTGCCGCCCGGTACCGGGTTTCCGCTGCGCGCTCATGGAGCATTCGTAGGCGATCACGAAGTCCTCAAGGTGGTAGAGTACTTGAGGCAGCTTGGGAGTCCCAAGTACATCGAGGACATCACTCGATTTCAGGAAGATGCTGACTCAAGAGAAGGTAAGGAACTGGATGGTGAGATGGATCCTTTATATGATGAGGCAGTGCGTTTTGTCACCGAGACTCGGCGGGTTTCTATTTCCAGCATCCAACGCAAGTTCAAGATCGGCTACAATCGCGCTGCGCGAATCGTCGAAGACATGGAACGAGCCGGGATAGTGAGCAGCGCCGAAGGGAATGGTTCGCGTTCGGTATTAGCTCCGCCGGTGGAGGATTGAATGCATTTCTATTGGATCGCTTGTTGCTTCTGGATCGCGTTGCTGAGCGGGTGGTCCCCAGTCGCTTTGGGGACGCCGGCAGAACAGGAATTGGATCGATTTTTAGCCAAAGTGCATACCTTGTCGGCTGTCTTTGTGCAACAGATGCTCGACGAGCAGGGACAGGTAAGCCAGCAAAATCACGGCCGCTTTTATCTGAAACGACCGGGTAGGTTCCGTTGGACCTACGAAACCCCTTACCGCCAGGAAATCGTCGCCGATGGGAACAAAGTTTGGTTTTATGACCCAGATTTGGAACAAGTGACAGTCAAGACCATCGACGCTGCATTGGGTTCGGCTCCTGCTTTGCTGCTCAGCGGAGAACTAGATCTCAACCAGCGCTTCGTGGTTGCCGGGCAAGGCAGGCAAGGAGGGCGGAGCTGGGTCGAGCTTAGGCCTAAAAGCGAAGAAGACGTTTTCAAGCGCGTCAAGGTGGAGCTAACCGGGGGAGTGTTGAGTTCTATGGAACTGGCGGATAATTTCGGTCAGCTCACGCGGATTCAATTCGAACAGGTCCAGCTGAATCCGCCGCTTGCAGACAGCTTGTTCCAATTTAGACCGCCACCTGGCATAGATGTGTTCGAAGGTTGATGGACGCCGATCTGTTTTGCCCGTTGGAAAAAGATATAATTTAAGTGATTTTTCCACAACGGGAAACGTTCTTGACCTGGATCGACTACGCCATTCTTACGATCGTCTGCGTTTCAGCGCTGGTAGGTTTGATGCGTGGCCTCGTCCGAGAGACCTTTTCTCTGTTCAGCTGGATCGCTGCGCTGTGGATTGGGCTTTATTGCTCTGAGGCGCTAAGCCTTGAACTGAAAGCGTGGATACCCCACACAGGCATACGGGTTGTTGCGGCTTTTGCTATCTTGTTCCTTGCTACCTTAGTTTTGGGCAAAGCGGCTGGCTATTGGATCGGCAGTTTAATCGATCAATCCCTGCTCAGCGGCGTAAATCGCCTAGGCGGCATGCTGTTTGGCTGCGCGCGCGGGCTGTTGTTGGTCCTGATTTTAATGCTAGTGGCGGATAGTCTCGGCTTGTCACACCAAGCATGGTGGCGGCGATCGCGGTTTTTGCCAGCTCTAGAGCGCTTTGCTGAAATTCTCACCCAGCAGCCTTTCAGGGATTATTTGTACCTCGTGTCAAAACCTTTGGCTTTTCGGAATTGAACCATGTGCGGGATCGTCGGTATCGTCTCTCATACTCCGGTTAATCAGGAATTGTACGAAGCGCTGACCGTCCTCCAGCACCGGGGGCAGGACGCAGCCGGGATCGTCACTTATGAAGCGGGAAGGTTTTATTTGCGCAAAGATCGCGGCTTGGTGCGCGATGTATTTGAAACCTCGCACATGCTAAACTTACCCGGAACCATGGGAATCGGTCATGTGCGTTATCCGACCGCCGGTTGTTTAAGTCCTACTGAAGCCCAGCCTTTTTATGTCAATTCTCCTTATGGGATTGCTCTGGGGCACAACGGCAATCTGACCAACGCAGAACAACTCAAGCAGGAATTGTTTCTTCAGGACCAGCGGCACATCAACACCGATTCTGATTCTGAAGTGTTGCTCAACGTCTTCGCCCACGAATTACAGCGCCTGGGTAAGCTGCGCCTGGACGTCAACGATGTTTTCGACGCGGTCGCTGAAGTCCACCGGCGCTGCCGCGGCGCTTATGCGGTGGTGGCCATGATCACCGGTTTCGGCATCTTGGGCTTCCGTGACCCTTTCGGAATTCGGCCGGCGGTGATCGGAAAACGCGAGTCCCGTCTTGGAGAAGAATACATGATCGCCTCCGAAAGCGTCGCCCTGGACGTATTAGGGTTTAAGTTGGTGCGTGACATAGAACCTGGGGAGGCCGTGTTCATCGAAAAAAACGGCCGTCTGCACAGCCGCCAATGCGCCGATGCAAAGATACACGCACCGTGCATATTCGAATTCGTCTATTTTGCCCGCCCCGATTCGATCATGGACAAGATCTCCGTTCACAAAGCCAGGCTACGCATGGGCGAAAAGCTGGCGGAGAAGATCCTGACCCTTCGTCCGGATCATGATATCGATGTGGTCATCCCGATTCCAGATACGAGCCGCACTGCGGCTATGGAGTTGGCTAGCCGGCTGAAGGTAAAGTATCGGGAGGGGTTCATCAAAAACCGCTATATCGGCCGTACCTTTATCATGCCTGGCCAGCAGTTACGCCAACAGTCAGTTCGGCGCAAGCTCAATCCAATCGATCTGGAGTTTAAAGGAAAAAACGTGCTGTTGGTGGATGACTCCATCGTTCGCGGCACGACCTCTCAGCAGATCATTCAGATGGCTAGGGATGCAGGGGCCAAGAAAGTCTATTTCGCCTCTGCCTCGCCGCCAGTGCGTTATCCTTATGTCTACGGCATCGACATGCCGGCCGCCAACGAATTGATTGCCCACGGCCGCAGCGAGGCTCAGGTGCAAGCCTTGCTTGGGGCAGACTGGCTGATCTATCAGGACCTAGAGGATTTGGTAGAAGCCGTGCGGCGCGGCAACCCCAAGATCGAACGCTTCGAAACCAGTTGTTTCAGCGGGGAGTATGTGACCGGCGACATCACCCCTGAATACCTCGAACGGCTCAAATCCAGTCGCTCTGATGCCAGCAAGGCAAAGGCTACAGAATACGGCAGACTGACCGACTTGATTTCAGTCTAGCGCGCTATGACTGCCGAACAGGGCTTTAACTCAAACCAATTGGGCTTTGAAACCCAAAGCATTCGCGCTGGACAGCATCGCACGCCGGAGCAAGAACACTCCGACCCGATCTTTGTCACTTCTAGCTACGTTTTCGACAATGCCCGCCAGGCCCAGGCGCGGTTCTTAGGCGAAGAGCCGGGAAACATCTATTCACGCTTTACCAATCCCACGGTGCGTACCTTCGAGGAACGCCTAGCCGCCTTAGAAGGCGGGGAGCGCTGCATTGCCACTGCCTCCGGGATGGCGGCTATTTTGACTTTGTGCATGGGGCTGCTCAAAGCGGGGGATCACGTGGCGTGTTCGCGCTCGGTGTTCGGCAACACCGTTTTGCTGTTTAAGAACTATCTGGCCAAATTCGGCGTTGAGACCTCGTTTGTCAGCCTATGCGACCTTCACGCTTGGGAAGCAGCGATTCGTCCCAACACGCGCCTTTTGTTCTTGGAAACTCCTTCTAACCCATTGACGGAGATCGCCGACATCGTTTCGCTGTCAGAGTTAGCCCATTCATCAGGCTGCCTGTTGGTGGTCGATAACGTATTCTGCACTCCCGTCCTCCAAAGGCCGCTGGCCCTTGGTGCTGATTTAGTAGTCCACTCGGCCACCAAATACCTGGACGGCCAGGGTCGCTGCGTCGGAGGGGCCATCGTGGGGAAAGCCGAGTTGCTCGATCAAGCTATCTATCCATTCCTCAGAACCGGCGGGGCGGCTTTGAGTCCGTTCAATGCCTGGGTGTTCTTGAAGGGTCTTGAAACCTTGGAGCTGAGGATGCGCGCGCATTGCGACAATGCTTTAAAACTGGCCCGCTGGCTCGAAAGCCACCCAAGCATCGAGCAAGTTTATTATCCTGGCCTTCCTTCCCATCCCCAATACGAGTTGGCCAATCGCCAGCAGAAAGGGGCCGGGGGAATAGTTAGCTTCGTCGTCAGGGGAGGGCGGGAAGCGGCCTGGAAGCTAATCGATAACACTCGATTGATTTCAATCACCGCGAACCTAGGAGACGTGAAAACGACGATCACTCATCCGGCGACTACCACCCATGGCCGCCTGTCCGAGGAAGAACGCAAGCAGGCTGGCATTTCGGAGGGGTTGGTGCGCATTTCAGTGGGGCTAGAGACGATCGAAGATATCATCGCCGATCTGGAACGCGGATTATGAAAGTAACGATTTATGGCTCAGGTTACGTGGGCTTGGTGACTGGCGCGTGTCTTGCCGAGGTAGGCAATGACGTCCTGTGCATGGACGTCGACGAGCACAAAGTAGAACGCCTGAACTTAGGGGAGGTGCCGATTTACGAACCTGGACTGGATCAGTTGATCGCCCGCAATCGCAGGGCAGGTCGCCTGGCGTTTACGACCGATCCCGAGCGCGCAGTCGCCCATGGCCTGTTTCAGTTCA
>JBKBMR010000041.1:0-15414 GCA_046295755.1 Methylohalobius sp. | reverse complement strand
GCTATGAAAGAACAGATGGAACTGAGATTGCCGTACTTGATTGCATAGGCTTTCTGCGTCATTTTTTGCATTTTTTCCACAGGTCACGAGCCAAGTTTTTGGATTCCTACCAAAGCCTTGTATTGAGCGAACCTGATAGTGCAGTGAGTCAGCCTCTAAAAGAGGCCTTTTTGGCACTAAGACAAGCTGCTGAGGTTGACAGAGAGTAGTAGCTGATAACTCCAATGAGCCAACGAGATGAAAAAAAGTCCAACCCCTATGCTTCCCTGCCGCGCATGGTGCTGCTTACCTATCAATTGCCGGAGGAAATTCGGCAAATCGCTTTGCAAGGCGAATTCAATGAGTTTGACTTGAATGAATTCTTCGCCGCGGAGGGCGTGGGCAAGCAGGCGCGCTTCAAGCACGAGGACAAGGTGCAAAAGTGGCTGGATTTAATTCGCGGTGCGCATCTTCCGGCCAGCATTGACGAGCTGAAGCTGGGCCGCGACCGCCGCCCGCCGATGCCCTTTTCAGATGTGCGCCTGCTCTCAGCCCTTTCGCATACCCTATGGTTTCTGCCCAGCGTGGCCGCCTGCTACGCTATGCGCAATTTGCTAGCGCAGCGGCAAAACAAGTTCTATCACGATTACCAGGTGATTGTCGCGGCAGGCACTTCGGCTGGCATTGGGGCGGCTGCCTTGGAACCTGTGCTGAAGGCGATGGGCAATCCGCTCAAGACCAAGACCATCACCCTCACCTGCGGCAAACTGACCACCGGCGTCACTGTGCGCCCCTGGACGGGGATTTTCATGCTGCGCAACTCTTCCAGTCCGGAGACCTACTTCCAGGCTGCTTTCCGCGTACAAAACCCCTGGACTCTCAAAAACCCTGACGGACTCTCGCCGAACGAGGAGTTGATCCTCAAACCGGAGTGCTATGTCTTCGATTTCGCTCCCGACCGCGCCCTGCGCCAAATCGCTGATTATAGCTGCCGCCTGAACGTAGGCGAAGACGACCCAGAGAAGAAAGTGGAAGAGTTCATTCACTTCCTGCCGGTACTGGCTTACGACGGCAGTTCCATGCGGCAGATAGACGCAGCCGGCGTGCTGGAGATGGCGATGAGCGGCACCACCGCCACGCTGCTGGCGCGCCGCTGGGAGAGCGCGCTTCTGGTCAACGTGGATAACGACACGCTGAAGCGACTCCTGGCCAATGAGCAGGCCATGCAAGCCCTGATGAGTATCGAGGGCTTCCGCAACCTGAATCGGGACATTAAAACCATCATCAACAAATCCGAAGCCGTCAAAAAGGCCAAGCGCGAAGCCAATGAACGCGAGCTAACGCAAAAAGAGCAAAAACAACTCACTGAAGAAGAGAAAGAACACAAGAGCCTGCGCAAGCAAATTCAAGAGAAGCTCATCAAATTTGCCACGCGCATTCCCATTTTTCTCTATCTCACCGACTACCGCGAGCGCACCCTGCGCGATGTCATCACCCAATTGGAGCCGGGCTTGTTCAAGCGGGTCACCGGCCTGAACGTGCAAGATTTTGAACTCTTGGTCAGCCTGGGCTTGTTCAACAGTGCCTTGATGAACGACGCGGTGTATAAATTCAAGCGCTATGAAGACCCCAGCCTGGTTTATCTTGGCCTCAACCGGCATACTGAAGACAAAATCGGCCTATACGATACGGTGATAAGACGGCAGGAATACGAGGCGACGTTCGTAAATGAGCCAGTTAAAAACTATCAAGCAGGTTGAGTAGACACAGCTACTTTTCGCCTACTCCAAGGCACAGGTACTTGATCTCTAAATACTCTTCTATCCCGTACCGCGATCCTTCGCGGCCAAAGCCGGATTGTTTGACGCCGCCAAAAGGCGCCACCGGAGTCGATACCCTGCCGACGTTGACCCCGACCATGCCGCATTCTAGCGCCTCGGCAACGCCAAAGGCGCGGTTGAGATCTTGGGTATAAAAGTAGGCGGCCAGCCCGTATTCGCTTGCGTTGGCGAGCGAGATCGCCTCAGCCTCGTCGGCGAATACCGTCAGGGCCGCTACTGGACCGAAGATTTCTTCTGCAAATATCCGCATATCTGGCCGCACGTTCTTAAGCAGCGTCGGCTGGAAGAAATTATTTCCCAGCGGGTGGCGGCCACCACCGGTAACGACTTCAGCACCCTTCGCTACGGCGTCAGCGATGAAGTCTTCGACTTTCTCCACCGCTTGGGCGCCGATCAACGGTCCTACCTCGATCCCCTCGTCAAACCCAGGTCCCACCTTCAGGGCAGCGATGCGCTGTGCCAGCTTTTCGGCAAACTCCTGATAGATTTCCTCTTGGATCAGAAAGCGGTTGGCCGCGACGCAGCTTTGGCCGCCGTTGCGGAACTTGGCCAAGATCGCCCCGGAAAGGGCCGCCTCAAGGTCGGCATCCGCAAACACGATGAAAGGGGCATTTCCTCCCAGCTCCAAAGACAGGCGCTTTAGAGTTGGGGCAGCCTGCTCCATGAGCAATCTGCCCACTCGCGTCGAGCCGGTGAAGCTGAGCTTGCGGATAGCAGGGTGGGTGGCAAGCTCTTTGCCAACCACTTCAGCCCGACCGGTGATGACGTTGAGCACCCCGGCAGGGACTCCGGCGCGGTCGGCTAATTCGGCCAGTGCCAAGGCAGTAAGCGGGGTTTCCGAGGCGGGCCTGACCACCACGGTGCAGCCAGCCGCTAGCGCCGCCGCACACTTGCGGGTGATCATGGCGAGCGGGAAATTCCAAGGGGTGATGGCCGCGCATACTCCAACCGGTTGTTTTAGGGTCAGAAGCCGCCGCCCGGGCCAGGGCGATGGAATGACTTCACCATAAGCGCGCAGCGCCTCTTCCGCAAACCATTCCACAAATCCTGCCCCGTAATCCACCTCACCGCGAGATTCAGACAAAGGTTTGCCATTCTCCAAGGTTATGATCTGCGCTAGGTCTTCACGATAGTCCAGGATCAAGCGGTGCCAACGCTTGAGGGTCTCGGCGCGTGCGGCAGCGCTTAAGTCGCGCCAGGCCGGGAAAGCGCCAGCGGCGGCCTCGATGGCTCGGCGGGTTTCAGCTATCCCTAAGGCGGGTACGCGGGCAACTTCCTCCCCTGTGGCTGGATCATGGACCGGAAAGAACGCGCCGCTGTCCGAACCGATCCAATGGCCGTTGAGATAGCAGCGGCTGCGCAGCAAAGAAGCGTCTTTCAGCGCGATCATCACCTCCTCCTGGCCACTAAGACCCCGTCGCGGATCGGGTTGATGAAGGCTTCAAATTCCGGGTCCTCGAAGATTAGGCGGTTGTGTTCCCGGATCGCCTCGGTCCAGCCGGGAACTATGTCTATGGAATTTTCTACCGCCACTCTGCCGTACCACAAGGCGTTGTCGGCAATATATAACCCGCCACGCCGAATCCGACCGCGGGCCAACCGCCAAACTTCCGGGTAATCGCCTTTGTCCACGTCGTTGTAGCAGATGTCGAACTCTCCTGGCGTGGCTTTAAAGACCTCCTGGGCCAGCCCGACCTGAAAACGGATTCTGTCCCACAGCCCGGCACGGCTAAGGTAGCCTTCCGCCAGGTCGCGGTTCTCGGAGCGGCTGTCGGTGCAGAAGACCTCGCCTTCCGGCCCTACCGCTTGGGCAAACCACCAGGCCGAATACCCATAGCCGCTGCCGAATTCGAAGACGCGCCTGGCCCCGATCATGGCCGTCATCTGCTTCAAGAACGCCCCTACCAGGCGGCCGACGATGGGGAAATTGTGCTTCTGGGCCCGCTGTTCCATGTCCGCCAGGACCGGATCGAAAGTAACAGGCTCGGTCAGCGCCTTGAGGTAACGCTCGATCTCAGGCGCCACCGGGGCCAGGACAGTGGGGGAAAGGCTTGGATTTTGGAGCTGGCTCATGCAAGACCTTGAAGCTAGGCGGAAAACTGCAGGCCAAGTATTATAATACGACAGTTTAACCTCTAAGAAAACCTTATGGAAACGACTAACCTCGCTTTGGCGATCTGGCAATCGGCGGTGGTCCTGTCTTTGCTTTTGATCATCGCCGGGGTCTTAAGACCCAAATGGTTCCTGTTTTGGATGCAAGCACCCAAGCCGTTTTACATGTTCGTCATCGGATCCTTAGCCTTCATGGGAAGCTACTTCGGGTACAGCCTCAAGGTTGGCTCCCCACTCCCGATCGCCGCCTTGCACGCAGCGATCCTGTTTTCGATTTTGTTCCTGCTAGTCGGTCTGGTCAATCCCAGTTGGGTTTTCGGCACTGACAAACTCGATCGGCTCTGGGTTATGGCAGTTGCCGCCGCTCTGTTTATGGGATTTATGACCTTACAGGGCATATATTACGGGCCCAAAACCAGGCGGGCGCACCCGCTGCCAAGCGAAATCCAACCCTCCCCGCCACAATCTAAATCCCAATGAGAAAGTTGCTCGTTCTTGCCATTTTGGCTTTGTTCCAGAGCGCCTGTACCTTGGCTCCCTTGGCACCGACCCCGCGAGGGCCTGTCACCCCCCATCCAGCCAAACGGCTACCCCCTCCGGTAGCCAAATCCTACCCGCTCCCGGAAACAACGCCACCTCCTCCAAAGGCGCGTCCTTATTCCCCTCCTCCGCCCCCCCCGCAACCGGCTGCAGAATCGGCTCCGCCTGCGGTCGTTGCGTTGATCCGCCAGGCCGAGATCGAGCGTCGCCAGGGGAATCTGGAACAGGCCGCCGCTCAGATCGAGCGCGCTCTTAGGATCCAGCCGCAAAACGCCGAGCTTTGGCACGCCTTGGCTAAAATCCGCCTGGAGCAGCATCAGCCCAGGTTAGCGGAAGAACTGGCCAAGAAATCTTTAAGCTTGGCGCGCGGGGAACGGGAAATCTCACGCCGCAACTGGCAACTGATCGCCGAAGCCAGACGGATCAGCGGAGACATCGCAGGCGCTCGCCTAGCAGAACAAGAAGCCAGCCGTTATTGATTATCAAACTGGGCGAACCATTGCCCCGCTCCGCCAGGACCGGCCGGATCATAGTAGAGAGCGCGCAAACGCAGATGACCGATCGGTCCCAATTCCGGCCCCGGCACCATGGTCCGGAATGCCTCCCCACCCATGAGCTGATGGGTGATGGTCTGATACAGCCGATTGAGATAGCCCCCTCGAACCACCGTGTCGAGCATCGCCGGACCGGCGATCAAGTAAATGCTCCGATAGCCCAATCGTCCTAAAATCGGGATCAAACACCGGCCCTGTACCGTCTGGCCGGGACCGGCAAAGATTACCGGATACCCCTCCTTGCGCCAGGCCTCGACTCGGCTGGGGTCGGCGCCCTCACCGGTGAAGATGTAGACTGGCTGGAGATGGGCACGGACCGAGTCAGGGATGACGAAATCCAAGCTGGCACTGGCGATCGCGATCGCTGGTTGGGGCGCAAGTCCTACGGATCTTCGCCATTCGACCAGGTCCCCGCCTACGGGATGAGCACCGATCTGGAGCACATTGCCCAACCTGCCTTCGGCCAGGGCGCGTAAGTATCCACCGTGCGTGATCAGGCAGTCGGCTTGAGCCTCAAGCTCTAGAAACAGGCGGAAATCTTCTGGCGTGGTCAGACTCTTGGGCAGATAGGTCTGACCAGTATAAATATCCTCCAAGGCGATGCGGCCGTCGAGGCTGGCGAGAAAGTTGGCATACACGAACGGACGCCCGGGCGTCCCCAGCTCGAAAAGGCGCTGGCTAAGATATAACCCCTTAAGCGGCACCTCCGCAAAAGGAGGGGGATAAAGGCGAAAAATTTGTTTTTGCACGTTTTCCAAGGGAAAATTTAAACTTTTTAAAAACCAGGACCAAACGGATGGAGACGATGGAGAAACCTTACATTCTGCACATGCTCACCACCGAAAAAAATTTAAGCCCCTTTGACGTCAATATGGCGCAGGATGCCGGCTGGCAGGTCACCATGCCGTACCTGAACGTGGCCGAAAGCGAGGTTATGGGGCTGATCCAGGACGCGATCTTCTCGCGCGGGCCTGCTGGGGTCAAGCGTACCGCTTGCTTCATCGGCGGCCGCGATCCGGAAGCCGCGCTCAAGATGCTCGAGGTCGCCAAATCGGCCATGGTACCCCCATTTGCGATCTCGATCCTGGCCGATCCTTCCGGCGCTTTTACCACCGCCGCCGCCATGGTCGCCGCTGCCGAGCGAGAACTGGCGAACAAATTCGGCACCGGACTGGCAGGCAAGAAGGTGCTGATCCTGGCTGGTACCGGACCTGTCGGACAAATCGCCGCCGTGCTCTGTGCCAAGGCCGGCTGTAAGGTGACCATCCTGGGCCGGCAGCGGGAAAAATCCGAACGCATCGCCAAAGTTTGCAATGCGTTTTTCGGCGCCGGCGAGACTGAAATCCTGGGCGAGGCCAATGACCGCTTGCCCGAGTTACTGCCCGAAGCCGACGTGATCTTCGCTACCGGTGCCGCAGGCATCCCCTTGCTGAGCGCCGAGCAAGTAAAAGCGGCCTCCGTGCTCAAGGTAGCCGCCGACGTCAACGCCGTTCCTCCTCCTGGAATCGCAGGTATCGACTCGGCTGCAGATGGCACGCCGATCCCAGGCTCTCCCAGCGGCGCGGTGGGCATTGGCGCACTCGCCATCGGGAACGTCAAATACCGCACCCACCACCGCCTTCTGAAGCAGATGCGCGAGACCGACAAGCCCCTGTATCTGCATTTTGATCAAGCATTCGCCACAGCCCGAGAACTCGTCCAATCCAAGCCATAAGTGGATCGACCCATGACTACTCGCACTGTGCTCCACATGCTAAGCCCCCACCCTCAAGTCAGCCCTTTCGACATCAACATGGCGGTAGATGCCGGCTTCGATATGATTTTCCCGCACGCTAACGTGACTTTGGACCGCGTCTATGCTTTGACTCAAGACATCATCTTTTCGCGCGGGCCGACGGGAGTAAAGAAAACGGCCATTTTCATCGGCGGACGCGACATCGGCATCGCCTTAGACATGATGGAGACGATTAAAAAAGCCATGGTACCCCCTTTTGAGGTCTCTGTGCTGGCCGATCCTTCCGGCGCCTTCACGACCGCCACCGCGCTAGTCGCTGCCGTGGAGAAGCAGCTTAAGGAAAAACATGCGCTAGAACTGAAAGACTGTCGCGCCATCGTCTTCGGCGGCACCGGCCCGGTAGGCATCTCCACCGGCGTGATCGCCGCGCTGGCCGGCGCCGATGTCACTTTAGTCGACCACTTGAGCCTGGATACCGCCATGCAGACGGCAGCCGAGTATAGTCGCCGCTGTGGTTGCAAACTCAAGGGCACGTTCGCAAGCTCAGGCGCGAGCAAGGCCTGGTTGGTAAACCGTGCCGACCTCGTCTTCAATGCCACCAAAGCCGGCATCCAGGTGCTGGACAGGGAGATCATGGAGGATGCCAAACGCCTGAAGGTGGTCGGTGACGTCAACGCCGTCCCGCCGGCTGGAATCGAAGGGGTCAGGAGCAAAGACATGGGTACGCCTTTGTCCACCGCGCCCAACAGCCCCGGCGCGGTGAGCGTTGGTCCTTTGGCGGTGGGCAATATCAAATATAAACTTCAGAATGCGATGCTGCGCGACCTGCTTCAGACCGAAAAACCGGTTTATTTCGACTTCCACGAAGCGTTCAACCGTGCCCGCAAGCTGGTATAGCCAAGGCTCGGCCATATCCCCCAAGCCAGTATCCCGAAGATACCGAGCAAAAGCGGCCAATCGCGCCAGATGACGTAAGGGGTGGCTCCGGTCAATGGAACCACGGATTCGCTCAGGCCAGTCTGCACGAACGGCTCGGCCTGGGCGATCACTTCACCTCTAGGACCGATCACCGCGGTGATTCCGGTATTGGTAGCCCTGAGCAGATAACGTCCGCCCTCCAGGGCGCGCATCCTGGCCATCTGGAAGTGCTGATGGGGCGCGATCGTATCGCCGAACCAGGCATCGTTGCTGACGTTGACCATATAAGCCGCCTCCGGCAACCCGACCAGAGCGTCGCGTGCAAACGCATCTTCATAGCAGATAGTCGCCGCCAGCGGAAAGCCGGCGGCCTTCAGCAGCTTTTGGTTCCGGTCCCCGGGGCTGAAGTCGGACAGCGGAATCTGAATCACCTCCAGGATGAACTCCAATGCCGGGCGTAAAGGTAAGAATTCTCCAAACGGCACCAGATGACGCTTGTAATATCTTCCTGGAGAGTTGCCCAGGCTGATCAGGGCATTGTAGTAACGGTCCGTCGTCGGCTCCAGCACAGGAATGCCGACCAACACACCGCTCCCCTGCGCCTTAGCTTCCCGGTCCAGGGATTCGATAAAGTCGCGAACCTGATGATAGAACGAAGGAACGGCCGTCTCCGGCCAGACGATCAGATCTGCCCCCCAGTGACGGCGGGTCATGCCCAAATAGGTCGCCAGAATCCGGTGCTGGGTCTCTGGCTGCCACTTGAGGTCCTGCGGGACATTGCCCTGGAGCAGGACTACCTGAAACGGCTCACCAGCCGGCTTGGTCCAGGAAATGGATTTAAACCCCGCACCCGCCAGCCAGATCAACCCTGCCACTGCAAGCCAGCCACCGGCTGCCAACCCCTTTTGCCATGCCACCAGCAGCACGGCAGCGGTCAGAGCAGTCAGCCAGCCTGCGCCATATCCGCCGATCAGGGGAACAAATCCGGCCAGAGGACTATCGACTTGGCTGTAACCTACCTCCAGCCAGGGAAAGCCGGTGAACAGCCATCCCCTTAGCCATTCCACCACAATCCATATCGACGGTAATCCCAATACTGTCCAAGTAAAAGAACCCGGCCTGCGCAACCAGACCGCCAACCATCCCGCAAGCGCCGGATACAAGGCCAAGAAGGCGATGAGCAAGGCCGTCAAGACAGCGGCTTCTAGCACTCCGGCGCCGCTGTACTGATGCATGCTGACGAACACCCACCAAACCCCAAACCCGAATTGGCCCAAACCAAACAGATACCCCTGCCAAAACGCAGAGCGCGGGTTTTCAGCCCGTTGCCAAAGATAAAACAGTCCTGCCAGCAATAAAGGAGCCAGCCAAGCCTGGCCATACGGGGCAAAAGCGAGCGGAAACAGGGCGCCGTCTGCCAGCGCAAGCATCGATTTAATCGGCACGGGTGGGTTGGGATTTAAGGCTCTTGCAGTTTCACCTTGAGCAGATGGACGCGGCGGTTATCGGCGCGCAACACCTCGAACAGGAAGCGATCCAACTGAACCTGTTCTCCGCGTTTTGGGACGTGACCTAAAACCGAGACGATCAAACCGCCAATAGTGTCGAAGTCTTCGTGTTTAAAGTCGGTGTGGAAGTATCGATTGAATTCTTCAATTGGCGTGATCGCCTTGACGATATAGAGCCTGCTGCTGCGCCGGAAAATGTATTCTTCCTCCAGATCGTGCTCATCGGAGATCTCACCTACGATCTGCTCGAGAATATCCTCAATGGTTACTAGACCTGCCGCAGCTCCGTATTCGTCGATGACGACGGCCATATGTTGGCGGCGCATGCGAAACTCGCGCAGCATGACATTGAGGCGTTTGCTTTCCGGCACGAACAATGCTTGGCGCATCAGTTTCTTAACCGGCACCTCAAGGTTCTGGCGCAGCGCGTAAGGCAACAAATCCTTGGCCAGGAGGATTCCCACCACTTGGCTGCGGTCCTCGCCGATCACCGGAAAGCGCGAGTGAGCCGTGTCGATCACCAGCGGCAGGACATCTTCGAGCGAGGCATCCTGCTGGACGACATCCATCTGCGCCCGCGGCACCATAATGTCACGCACGCGCAGCTCCGAAACCTTGAGCACCCCCTCGATCATGGACAGGGCGTCGGGGTCCAGAAGGTGGCGCTTTTGCGCATCCCGTAGAACTTCCAACAATTCCTCACGCGTCTTAGGTTCGGCGACGAAGAAATGGCTCAAGCGCTCGACCCAATTTCTAGAGTCACCTATCTCACTGGCTTGTTCATCATTCATAATCAGTCGATCGTTTCGGTCAAATAAGGATCTTGAAAGCCCAAATGGGCCAGGATTTCCCGCTCCCGGGTTTCCATCACCTCGGCTTGTTCCGGAGTCAGATGGTCAAAGCCGCGCAGGTGCAACACCCCATGGACCACCATATGGGCAAAATGAGCCGTCTCCGGTTTATTCTGCGCCACTGCCTCGCGCCTCACTACTGGGGCGCAAATCACCACGTCTCCTAGGAATCTCAGAGGAACACCTGCAGGCGCTTCAAACGGAAAACTGAGCACATTGGTAGGTCCCTCGCGATGGCGAAAGCGCCGATTTAGCGCGGCGATCTCTGCTTCATCCACGATCGCCAAAGAGACCTCGGCGGGCTTTCCCTCTAAAGCCGCGATTACCCATCGGCGCAGCATCGCCTTCGAGGGACAAGCGTGATCGCAGGCGATATGAATATCGACGGTAGCGGTCGAGCTAGCCTCCTGACGGCCCGCGTCGTTCATAAGCCTCATAAGCCGCGACGATGCGTTGCACCAAAGGGTGACGGACGACATCGTCAGCATTGAAATAAGTGAAACTGATTCCCTCGACTCCAGCTAAAACCTCAAGCACGTGTTTAAGCCCGGAAGGCCGGTCTTTGGGTAGATCCACTTGCGTTATGTCACCGGTAATCACCGCGGTGGAGCCGAATCCCACCCGGGTCAGAAACATTTTGATCTGCTCGATGGTAGTATTTTGGGCTTCATCTAGGATGATGAATGCATCGTTCAAGGTACGTCCACGCATGAACGCCAAAGGCGCCACCTCGATCACGTTGCGCTCGATCAGTTTGAGCACTCGTTCGAAACCCAGCATCTCATACAGCGCATCGTAGAGGGGACGCAAGTACGGGTCGACCTTCTGCGCCATATCGCCGGGCAAAAATCCCAGCCGTTCCCCGGCTTCCACGGCTGGCCGGGTCAAGATTAGGCGCTTGACCTTCTCTTCCTCCAGCGCCGCCACGGCACAGGCTACTGCCAGATAGGTTTTGCCGGTCCCGGCTGGACCGATCCCAAAGTTGATATCGTGAGAGAGAATGTTTTTAAGATACCGCTGTTGATTGGGACCACGCGCTTTGACAAGCAGCTTGCGGGTGCGGATAGTCTCGCAAGCTTCCGCCGCTTCCCCCTCAAGCAACGCGTTGATGCTCGCACTCTGAAGCGACAAGTGGACGCGCTGCGGAGTGATGATTTCCGAAGAGGTAGCCTGAAATAAGTGAAGGATGACGCGGGAAGCAGCTTCTACCGGTTGGCTTGAGCCAACGATTCGGAAGTGATTACCCCGGCTAGCGATCTCAACCCCCAGCCGCCGTTCGATTTGTCTTATGTTTTCGTCATATTGTCCACAAAGATTCGCTAAGCGCTGATTATCAGCAGGTTCTAAAGTAAGCTGCAAAGTTGTCGATTCGTCTGTCAACGGCTAAAAATTAAAGCCCCTGAAGGCTAGTTCAACACCTCTTAAGTAAATTTATTTCAGCATAACTTAGACTAATCGCCCTCGCAAGGAGTTCGGCAAGGCCTCGGCGATGACCACCTCGACAAACTGCCCAACCAGCGTGGGCGGACCCTGGAAATTCACCACCCGATTGTTGGCGGTCCTCCCGCACAACTCCCTTGGATTTTTGCGGGAAGCCCCCTCCACTAGGATCTTTTGGCGCGTGCCAATCAGCTTGCGGGAAATTTCCGCAGCCGTCGCTTGGATTTTGCCTTGCAGCCGGCGCAAGCGCTCCCTTTTGACTGCCAGCGGGACGTCGTCGGCCATGTCTGCCGCCGGGGTGCCGGGACGAGGGCTGTAGATGAAGCTATAGGAGAAGTCGAAGCCGACTTGGTCGATCAAATCCAAAGTCTTTTCAAAATCTTCCTCAGTTTCGCCGGGGAAGCCGACGATGAAATCCGAAGACAAAGAAAGGTTTGGACGCACTAAGCGCAGCTTGCTGATCTTTTCCAAGTAATCACGTCGGCTGTAGCCGCGCTTCATCCGCGCCAAAATGCGGTCGCTGCCAGATTGGACTGGCAGATGGAGGTGATCGACGAGCTTTGGGATAGCCGCAAAAGCCTCGATCAGATTATCGTCGAACTCGGCCGGATGAGAAGTAGTAAAGCGAATCCGCTCGATGCCGTCGATGGCGGCCACTTCGAACAAAAGCCACGCCAGATCGGCCTCGTCGCCGTCTTCGGTCTCACCCCGATAGGCATTGACGTTCTGGCCTAGGAGGTTGACCTCTTTTACCCCTTGGGCGGCTAGCGCCTTCACCTCTTCGATCACCTCGCGCACCGGCCGGCTAACCTCGGGACCCCGAGTGTAAGGCACCACGCAGTAGGTACAATATTTGCTGCATCCTTCCATCACCGAAACGAATGCCTTAGGGCCCTCGGCGCGGGGCGGCGGGAAGGCATCAAATTTTTCCATCTCCGGAAAAGAGACGTCCACTACTGGCTGCTTTTCCCGCCACACCTGTTCCAACAGTTGTGGCAGGCGGTGCAGGGTCTGAGGGCCAAAAACGATGTCTACGTATGGGGCCCGCTGTTGAATCGCTGCTCCTTCCTGGCTGGCGACGCATCCTCCGACACCGATAATCACGCCCGGCCGCTTGTTTTTCAGCGACCGCCAGCGCCCCAATTGAGAGAACACTTTCTCCTGAGCTTTCTCGCGCACCGAACAGGTATTAAGGAGTAGAACATCGGCCTCCTCGGGATCTAAGGTCAACTCCAGACTGTGAGACCGGTGCAGCACGTCCCTGATCTTGTCGGAATCGTACTCGTTCATCTGACAGCCGAAGGTATGGATGTAAAGCTTTTGGCCCATGAACACGCCGTTGAAGTTCGAAGGGTGAACGATTATAACAAATCGTGACTTTGCTCAGTTTCTCCGGACAACTCCCTTTAAGGTTTTGACGTCTTAGAAACATCACTCATGGATAGGATTTGCGAACCCGAGTTGATGAATGATCCAGAACAGGCCCGAGCCTACGCGCAGGCCGATTTCACCGAAGCCAACAGTTTGTTTTTGGATCTTTTTGATCGTTATTTCCCCGAATCAAAACCCAAGCAAGCGCTGGATTTAGGATGCGGTCCGGGAGAAATCACCCTGCGTTTCGCCGAACGTCACTTAAGCTGCCATATCACCGGCATCGACGGCGCTGAAGCGATGTTGGCTTTTGCCTACCGGAATCTTGAACGCCGACCAGACCTCAAGGATCGAGTAAGTTTTCGCAAGATCCGCCTGCCTGCAGATTGCCTGCGCCAGTGTTACGACACGCTCCTCAGCAACAGCCTCCTCCATCACCTGCAAGACCCTCTGCTGCTGTGGCGTGAAATCCAGCGCTTTGGCCTGCCGGGGGCTTTCGTGCTGGTGATGGATCTAGAAAGACCAGCCTCCTTGCTCCAAGCCAAGACCCTGGTCGAGCGGTACGCGGCCCAGGAGCCAGAAATCCTCCGCCGGGACTTCTTCAACTCTCTGTGCGCGGCTTTCAGCCAAACCGAGGTTCAGATGCAATTGATCGAGGCAGGACTTGCCGACTTCCAAGTCGAGAAGGTCAGCGATCGGCATTTGGCCGTCCATGGCCGATTGAAGTCCAAAGCTTAAGTCACTTGACGTAATCGAAAGTTTTGCCTGGAGTTGCCGGCAGGCGCGGCA
The DNA here is from genome assembly GCA_046295755.1 of Methylohalobius sp. Classification (GTDB taxonomy): domain Bacteria; phylum Pseudomonadota; class Gammaproteobacteria; order Methylococcales; family Methylothermaceae; genus Methylohalobius. The sequence goes on along the minus strand of JBKBMR010000041.1, from coordinate 1,776 downwards.
TCTCCTGCTTGGGGAACTCGCCGGTCAGGGCGTTCAAAAACGCGACCAAGTCCGCCACTTCCTGATCGCTCAAGTCGCGGTTGAGCTGCAGCTTGGCCATGACTCGAACCGCCTCATCCAGAGTCTTGACCGCACCGTTGTGGAAATACGGGGCAGTCAAGGCAACGTTGCGCAGGGTCGGCACTTTAAAGAAATGCTTGTCTTCTTCCTTCTTGGTGACGTTGTAACGCCCAAGGTCCTTCTTAAAGCCATATTTGCCTTCGAAGAAGGGGTTATCGAACATAGGAAACTTGCGGAACACTCCTACCCCTTGGCCGGTTTGACCGCTAAAAGCCGGACCTGAGTGGCAGGTATCGCAGCCAACTGCAGCGAAGGTCTGCATCCCGCGCACCTGCTGCTCGGTCAGAGCCGATTGGTCGCCCTTGACATAGCGGTCGTACGGGCTGTTGGGAGTAATCAGCGTGCGTTCATAGGAGGCGATGGCTTTGACCGCGTTATCCTCGCTGATCTTGGCTCCAGGCCCGAAAGCCTCTTCAAACAGCTTGGGATATTCTGGGATCTGCTCCAGGCGCGCTACTACCTCGTTCCAGCTCTTCATGCCCATCTCGATGGGATTGGTCACAGGACCCCTGGCCTGGTCCTCAAGGCTCGCCGCCCGCCCGTCCCAGAACTGGGTGGCGTGGAAGGCCGCATTCCAGACTGTAGGAGCGCTGCGGTCTCCGGTCTGGCCGTGGACTCCGGCCGCCACCGGACGGTTGTCCTCGCCTCCCGCCATGACGTTGTGGCAAGAGTTGCACGAGACGGTACCCGTGGACGACAAGCGCGGATCGAAGAACAGCATTTGGCCGAGTTTGACCTTGGCTGGGGTAACGGGGTTGTCGGATGGAGCAGGTGCTGTCTCAGGCAGCGCTTGCCACTCGACCGCCCAGCTCAAATGGACTATCCCCATCAGCGCTGCAACAGACAATAAGGGTTTAATTTTGAACATATCAGCCTCCTCTTTTGGTGGGTCTTCACGCGTAGGGTCTAAAAACCTCATGGTTCTTCTAGTTGCTTTTATATTGAAGCACAGGGCTTTACCGAGCTGCAACGCAGATCGGCGGGTACAAAAAACCCGCCCCGGTAAACCGGGGCGGGCCAAAGTTGAATCTCGCTCAATCGATCAGGAAGGCGGAAACTGATTGACGATTTCCAGCGCTCTTTTCAGCTCTTCCTCGGCGCCGGCCAAATCTCCACGCTTGGCCATACCACGCGCCTTGCTCAGAGAGCCCGATAAACGCTGTAGCTTAGCGCCGTACTGATCCCCCGTAATTTCTTTATAGTACTGCTTGGCTTCGGCTATCTTATTGACCAAAGCTTCTTGGTTAGTTCCTTCAGCCGCGATTTGGATGGCTTCTGCCAATGCCTTCTTGGTGTCAGCGATAGCCTTGTTCACCCCCTCAGCGGATTCAGCAGCGATCGCCGCGTAAGGCACAGCGCCCAACATCGTTCCCATCGAAGCAGCAATCATCGCGGCAGTTAAAACACTTTTAATCATCTTCATCGGTCAACCCCTTAAAATATAAAAATATTTATTTTTAACACTAGGTAATGCCTACATGCGTTGGCAATTTTATCATAGCCTCTAGCCCTGGCTACAACCCTCCGAGCTTCCAGTGCAAGGTCACTCCAATCTCATCCGGCTTTGCCGCAAACGGTTCGCATATCCATAAATCCGCTACTGCCGCCAGTTCGCCTCCCAAATAGATCAACGGTAGCCGCGCTCGCACCCACGGC
>JBKBMR010000040.1:0-15438 GCA_046295755.1 Methylohalobius sp. | reverse complement strand
GAGAGAGATAAAAGCGCAAGCTGTTCCTCGTGAGGGCTAGCATGGCGCGCCAACTGGGCCTCGATCGCCTCCTGCTGCCCCACCAAGATCAAACGCAAACGCGGGAACTCCTTAAGGCAGTCCAGTGCGGCGGGAACCGTGACTTCCGGACCATAATCGCCGCCCATTGCGTCTAACGCGATGACTGGCACCCGATTAGGCATAAGACAAGCCTACCGTTGTCGGTTTATTACCACTTGATCCTGTTGCAAAAATCAGGCAACCAAGGGTGAGTTACTCCTCTTCGGATTCTTTTGACTTGACTTCGATCACGCGCCGACCACGATAGTATCCATCCGGGCTGATGTGATGGCGCAAATGGGTTTCACCGGTCAAAGGATCTTGGGAAATAGCTGGGTTTCTCAAGGCGTCGTGGGCGCGGCGCATTCCGCGCTTGGAGCGAGTCTTTCGATTTTGTTGTACTGCCATGGCAAGTTTCTCCTAAATATCCTCAACAATCGGTCTTCAATTTTGCCAATTCCGCAAACGGATTTGGGAATCTAGATGCTTCCGCCGTTACCTTCTGGATCCTCAGACTGGCCGGTTTGCAATGGGCATGGCGCGGAATTGGCGGAATGGCGAGGATCAGTTCGTCCTCGACGATATCGCTGAATGGAATCTGGGTTTGTTCAAGCAAGAGCGGCTCGTAAGGCTCGGGAAGCCGGTTACCCTCGTCTATGGAGCCTACCACCCCCAAATTGACCGGACTGCAGACATCGATCTGCAATGGTTCCAAACAACGTTGACAAACTACTTCCAAATTTGCCCACACCTTTCCGGTAATTGCCGCCACTTGACCTTCCCGGCCAAAGGTCAAATCCACCTCCGCCTCGCTTTCTGGGTTGAGGATCATTCCGACCAGCCGGGACAAACGCGCCAACGGCACTTTACCCTGCCAATGCCAACCCCTGTCCACCCAGGCAAACGGATCAATCAAATCGGGTAAATGCCTCGACATAATTGAAAAATAATATCGACAATCGCCAAAACCTGTCAAAATATTATCGGTTTTCCACAAGCATTCGCTCTCATGGAAACACAGCCCCTGGTCCTCGCATCCGGTTCTCCTTACCGGAAATTGCTGCTGGAAAAGCTTGAGCTTCCATTCGTCACCGCAGAACCACACATCGATGAAACGCCCCTGTTCAACGAAGCCCCGGAACAACTGGCCATGCGCCTAGCGGCAGCGAAAGCCAGAGCGGTGGCAGAAGAATTCCCCAGGCACCTGATCATCGGTTCAGATCAGGTGGCCGTATTGGGCGGACGCAAGCTGGACAAGCCGGGCGGTTTCGAAGCCGCAGTGGCCCAGCTGCAAGCGGCTTCCGGCCGAAGCATGTGCTTTTACACCGGCGTCAGCGTCCTCAATTCCCGCACTGGCCGCCAGCTGAATGCGGTAGACAGGTGTAAAGTCCACTTCCGCACTCTGTCGCGTGAGGAGATTGCCGATTATGTCCGCCGCGAGATGCCCTATGACTGCGCCGGCGCTTTCAAAATCGAAGGACTGGGCATTGCCTTGTTCCACCGGATCGAAGGCGATGACCCCAATGCGCTGATCGGGTTGCCCTTGATTCAGCTCATTGACTTGTTGCATCGATTCGGCGTCAAAGTTCTGGGTCGATAACATCGACGAGCTAAACTGAGATGAGTTCTCACGGCCAGAAGACATAGAGCAACACCGCCCCAAGGACTAGCCGATAAAGCACGAAAGGGACTACCCCCATGCGCTCCAAAAAACGCAGAAACCAGCCGATGCAGCCATAAGCGCTTAAGCCAGACACGGCTACCCCCAATCCCAAGGCGTACCAGTCTGGGGGAGCGTCTGCGCTGAACAGTTCCACTACCTCAAGCCCGCCGGCGAGGAAAATCACCGGGATAGCCAAAAGGAAAGAAAACCGTGCCGAAGCAGTGCGGTCCAAGCCTAAAAAGAGCCCTCCAGTGAGCGTGATGCCGGAGCGGGAAGTCCCGGGAATCAGGGCTACCGCTTGAAACAAGCCGATGATTAAAGCATCTTGCCACCTCAACCGGTCCAATCCGCGGCGCTGTGAACCCAACACCTGAGCTAGCCACAACAATCCGCCGAAAACAATAGTGGCCGCAGCGATCACCAGCGGCGAACGCAACAAGGTCTCGACCCAATCTTTGGCCACCAGGCCAGCAACCCCCACCGGCAGGGTGCCTATGATCATTCCCCAGCCCAACACGGCGTTTTGAGTTACCTCTCGCCTCGTCGCCAAAGACTTAAACCAATCTTGGAGAATTGAGGCCAATTCCCTGCGAAAATAAATTACCACCGCCAGCAGGGTACCCACGTGGACCGCTACGTCAAAGGCCAAGCCCTGGTCTTGCCAACCCAAAACCACCGGCACCAGGATCAGATGAGCCGAGCTGGAAATCGGCAGAAACTCCAACAGTCCCTGCATCAGAGCTAACCAGAACGCATGGACACAATCCAAGATCACCCCCCAATTCGGTTGCAATTAACCCGCGCGCCAAGGAAGTATAACACGGGACCAGGTCGGCAACGGCTTCATCGGAGCTCGATCAAAGCTACCGCATGGGCAGAGATCCCCTCACCCCTGCCTTCGAACCCCATCCCTTCGGTGGTAGTGGCCTTGACGTTGACCTGCTGCGGTTCTATCCCCAAATCGGCCGCGATGTTCTCGCACATCTTAGGAATATAGGCCGCCAAGCGAGGCGCTTGACAAATGATCGTGAGGTCTACGTTGACCGGTGCAAAGTTTCTATCGGCCAACAACCGCCGCACCTGACGCACCAGCCGCCGGCTATCGATTCCCTTGAAGGCTGGATCTGAATCTGGGAAATGGCGTCCGATGTCGCCTAGACCTGCGGCCCCTAAAAGCGCATCGCACAAGGCATGTAAAGCAACGTCGCCGTCAGAATGGGCACACAGTCCCTTGTCAAAGGGAATCTTCACGCCTCCCAAAGTGACGTGATCGCCAGCTTTAAAGCGGTGGGCATCGTAGCCCTGACCAATACGCAACACGCTCATCTCTGCTGTAAAAAGAATTCGGCTAAAGACAAATCCTCCGGTCGAGTGACCTTTAAGTTGTCTACGCTCCCCTCGACGATCCTAGGCGCATATCCGGCCCATTCGACTGCCTGGGCTTCGTCGGTAACTGCAACGTCAGCTGCCAGAGCAGACTTTAGGGCATCCAGGAGCAATGCGAAACGAAACATCTGCGGTGTCAGGGCGCGCCATATCCGGCAGCGTTCCAGGGTAGAACGAATCCGGCCAGCCTCGACCTGTTTTAAGGTATCGACCGAAGGCATGGCTAAAATCCCCCCTACCGGATCGTCTGCCAGGGCAGCGATCAACCGTTCCACATCCTCTGGACGCAAGCAGGGACGGGCAGCATCGTGCACCAACACGAAATCCTGCGCGTCTGCCACCTCTTGTAGAGCGTAAAGGCCGTTTAGGACCGAATCGGCGCGCTCTGCCCCTCCTACCGTCGCGACAATTTTAGGATGGCTTGCGATTTCAAGCTTGTGCCAGTATGGGTCGGCTGGCGCCAAGGCTACTACCACTTTCTCTAGGCGCTTTACCCGCAGCAAGCTTTCGAGCGCGTGCTGGAGCACCGGCTTACCCGCGAGGGGAAGGTACTGTTTGGGCACATCAGCCCCCATGCGTTTGCCGACACCGGCTGCAGGCACCACGGCGAAGTACCGCGTCACGGCCTCTCCACGATCAACACAAAGGTCTCGTCCTGGCGGATCATGCCTAAATCTCGCCGCGCCCGCTCCTCCACCGCCGCGAGGTTATGCTTTAAGTCCCAGACTTCCGCCTCAAGCGCCTGGTTGCGCTCGCGGGCAGAGTTTACTTGCGCCTCAAGTTCAGCGATCTTCAGCTTAAGCTGACGACGCTCCAAAAACCCACCATCCCCAAACCAGAAGCGAGTTTGAAGAACCAGAAGCAGTAGCCCCAACAAGATCCCAACCCTCATTTCAGCTGCTTAAACGCCGCCCGTCCAGGGTAGAAAACCTGATCGCCCAGTTGCTCCTCGATCTGAAGCAGGCGGTTGTATTTGGCGATCCGATCGGAACGGCTTAAAGAACCCGTTTTGATCTGGCCGGTTCCCCAAGCTACCGCAAGATCGGCGATGGTGGTGTCCTCAGTCTCCCCGGAGCGGTGCGAGATCACCGCCGTGTAGCCGGCTTCATGCGCCATTTTGACCGCTGCCAGCGTCTCGCTCAAAGTGCCGATTTGGTTGACCTTGATCAGAACTGCATTGGCGATGCCCTGCCGGATCCCTGCTTGCAAAATTGCAGGATTGGTTACAAACAGGTCATCGCCAACCAACTGGATGCGGTCTCCTAAGCTGTCGGTGAGCAGCCGCCAACCGTGCAAATCTTGTTCGGCCATACCGTCCTCGATGGTGATGATCGGATAGCGGTCCACCCATGCGGCTAGATAGTCGGCAAACTCTTCTGATGTAAGCTCAACGCCTTCTGAGGCCAAGACATACTTGCCTTGGCGATAGAATTCAGAACTAGCTACGTCTAACCCCAAGGCTAGGTCCTCGCCCGGTCGGTAACCGGCTTGCTCGATCGCCTCCAAAATCAGCTCCAAAGCTGCCTCGTTGGAGGAAAGATCGGGTGCGAACCCCCCTTCGTCACCTACTGCGGTGGAAAGATCGCGCTTTTTCAGCACGGCTTTTAGATGGTGAAACACCTCGGCACCATAGCGCAGCGCCTCTTTGAAACAGGGAGCCCCTACCGGAAGGATCATGAACTCCTGGAAATCCAAGTTATTGTCAGCGTGCGCCCCGCCGTTGATTACATTCATCATCGGTACCGGTAGGCGCCAGCCATCACCGACATGCAAATACTTATACAACGGTTGGCCGATATCCTGGGCGGCGGCGTGCGCAGTCGCCAAAGAGACCGCCAGGATCGCGTTGGCACCCAACCGGCTTTTGTTTTCGCTGCCATCCAGTTCGATCATCCTCGCGTCTAGGGCTTGCTGATCGGTCGCCTCCATTCCCAGAAGCGCGGCACGGATCTCGGTGTTGACGTTGGCCACCGCCTTCAAGACCCCTTTGCCGAGATAGCGTTTGGGGTCGCCGTCGCGCAGTTCCACCGCCTCGCGCGTGCCGGTGGAGGCGCCTGAGGGTACCTTAGCGCAGCCAACTGCGCCGGAGGCTAACCTCACTTCAGCTTCAACGGTCGGATTACCGCGCGAATCCAAAATCTCGCGGGCATGAATATCGATGATTTTCGTCATACTTCCTCCTAAACCTTAGAGATTGGGATTTGCCCCGACGGTGTGTTCCAAAAACTTGCCCCGCTTGACAACTTGGTCCAGCTCTAACAGGGTTTCCAACAGCGCTTCGATCCGATTGAGCGGCCAGGCGTTGGGTCCGTCGCTCAGGGCCCGGTCAGGGTCAGGATGGGTTTCCATGAATATCCCGGCTACCCCCGCAGCCACTGCTGCACGCGCCAGAACCGGAACGAATTCGCGTTGTCCGCCGGAGGCGGTCCCTCTACCTCCTGGAAGCTGGACCGAGTGGGTGGCATCGAACACCACAGGACAGCCGGTTTCGCGCATCACGGCTAAAGAGCGCATGTCCACTACCAGGTTGTTGTAACCGAAGCTGACTCCGCGTTCGCAGACTAAAATCTGCTCGTTGCCGACCGCTTTGGCCTTGGTGACCACGTGCTTCATATCCCAAGGCGCCAGAAACTGGCCCTTTTTGATGTTGACCGGCAGCCCCTGGCGGGCCACGTTTTGGATGAAATCAGTCTGACGACATAGGAAAGCCGGAGTCTGCAGCACATCCACCACCGCGGCTACCTCCTCCAAAGGAGTATATTCGTGGACGTCGGTGAGGACCGGCACCCCGATTTGGGTTTTGACCTTCTCCAAAATCGCCAGCCCTCTCTCCATCCCCAAGCCGCGGAAGCTCTCCCCCGAGGAACGGTTAGCCTTGTCGAAAGAGGATTTATAAATAAACGGAACCTTAAGCCGAGACGTGATTTCCTTCAGCTCGCCAGCCGTGTCTAAGGCTAGCTGTTCGCTTTCGATGACGCAGGGACCGGCGATCAAAAACAAAGGCCGGCTCAGACCGACCTCAAAGCCACACAAGGTAAAGCTCGTCATACTTTCTTGGTCTTGTAGTTCAAGGCAGCACGGATAAAACCGGAAAATAACGGATGGCCACGGCGCGGAGTAGAGGTGAATTCCGGGTGGAACTGGCAGCCCAAAAACCAGGGATGATCTGGAATCTCAATGATCTCGACCAACTGGCCGTCGAGGGAGAGTCCAGAAATCCTAAGTCCCGCCCGCTCCAAGGGAGCGCGGTAATAGTTGTTGAACTCGTAGCGGTGGCGATGGCGCTCGCGGATGATTTCTTGGCCATACAGGCGGATCGCCAAGCTATCGGGCAGTAGACGACAAGGCTGCGCTCCCAAGCGCATCGTCCCACCCAAGTTGGAGCTTGGGCTGCGCCGTTCGATCTGGCCGGAAGGCGTTTGCCACTCGGTGATCAGCGCGATGACTGGATGCGGAGTATCAGAGCGGAATTCAGTACTGTGCGCTGCCGTAAGTCCCGCCACGTTGCGGGCAAATTCGATCACCGCCACTTGCATCCCCAGGCAAATCCCTAAATAAGGCATCCTGCGCTCGCGCGCAAAGCGGGCGGCGGCAATCTTGCCTTCCACACCCCGAACGCCGAATCCTCCTGGCACCAAAATGGCGTCCGAATCCTCCAGGCAGGCGGTGCCAGAGCTTTCTACGGCCTCTGAATCCACATAGCGAATGATGACTCGGGTGCGGGTATGGACGCCGGCGTGCACCAGGGCTTCGTGCAGGGATTTGTAGGCGTCGGTGTGCTCGACGTATTTGCCGACGATGGCCACCGTGACTTGGCTTTCAGGATGCTCCCAAGACTCGACCACCGCTTGCCACTCGGATAGGTCCGCAGGCGGCGCAGACAGGCCTAATTTTCGCAAAACGATCTCGTCCAGCCCTTGGGCGTGAAAAAGCAAAGGAATGCGATAGATAAAATCGGCATCCACCGCCGAGATCACGGCTTCCTCGGGCACATTGGTAAACAGGGCGATTTTGCTTCGCTCCGATTGGGGCAACGCCTTTTCGCAGCGGCACAACAGCACATCCGGCTGAATGCCGATGGCTCGAAGCTCTTTGACCGAATGTTGGGTCGGCTTGGTCTTGAGCTCACCGGCGGAGCGGATATAAGGCACCAAGGTCAGGTGAATGAACACCGCCCGCTGCGGACCCAGCTCCACCCCAAGCTGGCGGATCGCCTCCAGGAACGGCAAAGATTCTATGTCCCCTACGGTGCCGCCGATCTCGATCAGGGCCACTTCGTACCCTTGCGCGCTTTCGCGTATGGCGTGTTTGATCTGGTCGGTGATGTGGGGGATCACCTGCACCGTTGCCCCCAGGTAATCGCCGCGCCGCTCTCGGCCGATCACGGTCTCATAGATCTGGCCAGTAGTCCAATTGTTGGAGCGGGTCATGGTGGTGCGCACGAAGCGCTCGTAATGCCCAAGATCGAGGTCGGTCTCGGCCCCGTCCTCGGTGACGAACACCTCGCCGTGTTGGAATGGACTCATAGTACCCGGATCGACGTTGATGTAGGGGTCGAGCTTGGTCAGGGTAACTTTGAGCCCGCGCGCTTCTAAGAGTGCGGCTAACGAGGAGGCGGCAATGCCCTTGCCTAAGGACGATACCACACCACCGGTGATGAAGATGTATTTGGGTCTCATGGATCAAGGTCGGGAGAATCCCCGATCAAAATAAATTTTAGTATTTTACTTGACTGGCACTTCCACGTCACGCTTGACAAAGTATAAATTTCCTTATCCAGCAAGACCTCGCCACCGACCTCAAACCGTCTATACTTGCCAGTAGCGAGCCAATCCATCAGCCAGATAAATCACCGATGACGGATTTTTTGATCGGCCGCCAGCAGATCTTCGACCGGGATTTGAGGATCTTCGGCTACGAATTACTCTTCCGCACCCTAGACGATCGCTCTGCGCCGGCCGACGACGGCAGCGCCATCACCCAGCAACTGATCGTCGATGCCATTCTGGAGTTGGGTCTGGAGAAATTGACCGGCGGCACCCGGGCCTTCATCAACTTTACTGCAGACAACCTCCTTGCAGGAGTCGCTGAACTGCTTCCCAAAGACCGGGTAGTGATTGAGGTCCTGGAAAGTGCCAGAATCACTCCACACCTGATAAGTTCGGTACGCCGCTTGGCGGCGGCCGGATATCTCATCGCCTTGGATGATTTCGTATTCGAACCGGCTTGGGAGCCCTTGGTGCAGATTGCCCACATCATCAAAATCGACGTGCGCGCGCAGCCAGAAAACGAGACTTACGAACTGATCCACCAGCTCAAACCTTACGGAACCAAAATCCTGTTGGAAAAGATCGAATCCGAACAGGAGTTTGAGCTTTATCATCGCCTAGGTGGGGATTATTTCCAGGGATATTTTCTCCACCGTCCCCATATTCAAGCCGGTAAACGCATTGAGGCTGTTCACCAGACCTTGCTGCAGCTTCTCGCCGAGCTTCACCAGCCGACCATCGATTTCTACCGGATTGCCGAGCTCGTCCGCCGCGATCCAGCCTTGAGCTTCAAGCTACTGAACTTCATCAACTCCGCCTGGTTCGCTTTACCCAGGCGCATCGACTCGATCGAACAGGCCGTCATCCTGTTGGGACTGGAACAGATCAAACGCTGGGCCACCTTGCTCACGCTAAGCAGCGCAGCGCAAACGCAACCCACCGAACTGCTTCGGACCGCTCTCACTCGAGCGCGGATGTGTGAACTCCTGGCGATCGCCACCGATCATCCCGCTCCACATCAGGCCTTTCTCGTCGGATTGTTTTCCAACCTGGACGCCCTACTCGGCGTGCCGCTTGCCGAAATCACAAAGGCCTTGCCCCTAGCCGAAGAAGTCCAAGCTGGGCTTAACCGACAAGGGCCTTTGGGGGAAATCTTAAATTGCACTCTTAACTACGAACGCTGGCAACTTACCGAGGCTTGCTTTGGCCTTTCCTTGCCCACCATCGGCCATATTTATCTAGACAGTATCTCCTGGGCCCAGCAAGCATACAGCTGCTTGCATCCGTAAATCTTGCTGCCATAGGCGGCAATCGGTATCTTATTGCCCATGTTACGCACTTTCCGCAATCAAGCCATCGCTTTGGCCGGCTTAGCACAAGCCGTGCATTTAGTGCAGCAGATCGCCAAGCGCGGGCAGGTGGATCAGGAAGCGATGGCCACCAGCATCGGCAGCGTCCTGAAAATCGACGCCGAAAGCGTGGAAGACGTCTTCGGCGGGCTTTTAGGGCTCAAAGACGGCCTGCTCAAGCTAAAGCAACAACTGGGCGGTCGCGAGAGCATCGACCCGGAACACGCCCGCTACAGCGCCATTTTGGTTTTCTTAGAGAGCAAGCTGGAAAAGCGCCCCGACGTCCAGCAAAGAATCCGCGAAGGCGTAGAAAGAGCTGCGCTTCAGGCCCAGAAGACCTCAATCACCGACGAGACCGTGCTGGAAATCTTAGCTGAAGTCTATCACAAAAATATCAGCCCCCTAGGCCCTAGGATCATCGTCTCCGGGGAACGGACATTCTTGACCGATCCTGAAAACGCGCATAAAATTCGCGCCTTGTTGCTCGCCGGAATCCGCGCAGCGGTGCTGTGGCGGCAATGCGGCGGAGCGCGTTGGAAGTTCCTATTCTACCGCCGAAAACTCCAGCAGGAAACCCAGGCTCTGTTGGATCAGCTGGGATGAGCTATCTGATCGAAGCCGAAAACCTTTACCGTTTTTACGGGGACATTTGCGCCGTAGCCGACCTGTCTCTGACTTTGGGCAAGGGGGAGGTCTTGGGCTTTTTAGGCCCAAACGGCGCTGGCAAGACGACCACGATGCAGATGTTGTGCGGGAACCTGGCCCCCAGCGCCGGCCAGATCCGCATCAACGGCATCGACCTTCTGGACGAACCCAAGGCGGCCAAGCGTCACCTGGGGTATCTTCCCGAGGTCCCGCCCCTGTATCGGGAACTGACCGTGGACGAATACTTAAGCTATTGCGGCCGCCTGCACGGCCTTAAGGGACAGGCGCTGCGCTCGGCACTCGACAATGCCAAGGCGCGTTGTGGATTGGGAGAGGTGGGTCGGCGCCTGATCGGCAACCTGTCCAAGGGATTCCAGCAGCGGGTCGGCATCGCTCAAGCGATTCTGCATTCCCCGCCGGTGGTGGTACTGGACGAGCCTACCGTCGGTTTGGATCCGATCCAGATTCGAGAAATCCGCGAACTAATCCAGGACTTGGGGCGGGAGCACGCAGTCTTGCTCTCCACTCACATCCTGCCCGAGGTCCAGGCAGTGTGCAGCCGGGTGCTCATCATCCACAAGGGACGCTTGGCGTTGAACGCTAACATCGCCGAACTGGATCTGAAAATGCGCGCCTTAAGCCTGATCCTGGAAACCAAAAGGCCTGTTGACATCGACGCCTTGATGCGCGTGGACGGCGTCCAGACCGTCACCCAGGAACCTGGCCAGCAGTTTCGTTACCAGGTTTACTTTGCCAAAGAGAAAAGCCCAGCCGAGAACATCGCTACCTTAGTGGTGGAGCGCGGCTGGGGTCTGTTGGAGCTAAGCCCGGTCAGGCGCTCGATCGAACAGATTTTCGTGGACATCACCCAACAAGAACCAAGCCTGCAATGAACATCCTCACTATCGCCGCCAGGGAACTGCGCAGCTTGTTTCTATCGCCTTTAGCTTGGTCGATCCTGGCGGTAGTGCAGTTGCTTTTGGGCTACCTTTTCTTAGCTCAGATAGAGTATTTCAGAATGCTCGAACCGCGCATCGCTGTCCTGGAGGACAGCCCGGGAGTCACCGATCTGGTGGTAGCCCCTGTATATGGCAATGCTGGCGTCATCCTGCTCCTGGTCACCCCGCTCCTTACCATGCGCCTAATCAGCGAAGAACGGCGTAGTCGCACTTTGAGCCTGTTATTCAGCGCCCCGGTGTCAGTATCCGAGATCATCCTGGGGAAATACCTGGGCACCTTAGGCTTGATGGGCATCTTCGTGCTCATGATCACACTGATGCCCTTGTCCTTGGCCGTAGGGACTTCTCTGGACTGGGGCAAACTCGCAGCGTGCATTCTCGCCTTAGGCTTGCTACTGGCTGCCTTCACCGCCATCGGTCTGTATCTTTCGACCCTCACCAACCAACCCATCGTGGCGGCAATCGGGGGATTTGGCGCCCTACTCCTGTTGTGGATCATCGACTGGAGCGGCACGATAGGCACTGAGTCTGGCAAAGTGCTTGGATATCTCTCTCTGTTGCGTCACTATGAAAATCTGCTCAAAGGGCAGGTCAGCACCTCAAACCTGGCGTATTTCTTTCTCTTGAGCGCTGCGTTCGTCGTCCTCAGTATCCGCCAACTCGACAATGACCGGCTGCAGAAATGAGAATCGACCGCAGGCTCCATCATCAGATTCGGCTGCAAAACTTTCTTTTCACTGTCTTGTTTTTAGCCTTGGTGGGGCTTCTAGGATGGTTGTCCCAGCACTACTCCTACACCTTCGACTGGACCGCCCAAGGCCGCCACAGCCTGGCCGAATCCAGCTCCAAGGTTTTAGCCACCCTCGAGCAAAAGGTGGAGATCACCGCCTACGCGCGCGAGAACAACGAATTGCGCAGCCGGATCCAAGACCTGGTGGCCCGCTACCAACGCCATAAAGCCGACGTTCATTTGCGCTTTGTCAACCCGGATCTTTACCCAGATCAGGTGCGGAAACAAGGCGTCACTACCGACGGCGAACTGGTCGTCGAATACGCCGGGCGGACCGAAAAGGTCCAAGACTTGACCGAACAGGCCTTAACCTCAGCCCTCCTTAGGCTGGCAAAACGGAGTGAGCAACAAATCCTGTTTTTGGAAGGCCACGGCGAACGCGCTCCTCTCGGCCAGGCCAATTTTGACCTAGGTCAGTTTGGACGCGTTCTAGAAAACCAGGGTTTTCAGGTTCACGCCTGGAACCTGGCCACAAATCCAGACCTTCCGGCCAACACCTCGCTGGTGGTCTTAGCCAGCCCCCAGACACCTTATTTACCCGGTGAAACCGAGCGCCTGCTTCGCTTTCTCAGCGAAGGAGGAAACCTATTGTGGCTGGCCGAACCGGCAGATCTCAAAGGGCTTGAGCCATTGGCAGAGGCTTTGAGTCTTAAACTTCTGCCCGGCATCGTGGTCGACCCGGCCGGCCAGGTGTTTGGCATCCACGATCCTACTTTTGCCTTGGTGGCCCAGTACCCGTTCCATCCCATCACCCGAGAACTCCGCAGCCTTACCTTATTTCCGCGCGCAGTCGCTTTGGAAGTTGGCGCCAAAGATAAATTCAACGCCCAAGCCTTCCTCGAGACACTGCCTAGGACCTGGAACGAAACCGGTCCTCTGGAAGGGGAAATCCGCCTCGATCCCGACCAGGGCGAACGCGAGGGCCCTTTGCCTTTAGGGGTGGCTCTGACTCGCAAGCTTGAAAAACAGACCGAGCAATCCGAACCGGAGGAACAGCGCATAGCTGTCGTTGGCGACGGTGACTTTTTGGCCAATGCCTACCTTGGCAATGGCAGCAACTTAGACCTAGGCCTTAACCTCATCCGCTGGTTGACGCACAACGACCAGCTCATCGACATCCCGGCCAAAGCTGCACCCGATATCCGGCTTGAGCTCTCACCCACAGCTTTGGTGCTGATCGGGTTTGGATTCCTGATCTTCTTGCCGCTGATCTTGTTCAGCTTTGGCCTCTTCATCTGGTGGCAACGCAGGCGCGCTTGAATCATGTCCAAGCGTTGGCTGCCGATTTTGATCTTACTGCTCCTGGTGGCCGGGCTAGCGGTTTGGGTTTATTGGATCGAGCGCTCCCCGAAGCCAGAATCCCCCCCATTGGTTGCAAGCTTTACCGCAGATAAGGTGCACCACATCGTCATCGAACGCCAAACCGACCGAATGGAATTTAAGCGCCAGGGAGACAGTTGGTACATGACTGAGCCATTCAACGCACTGGCCGATGCGTATCACATTCAACAGCTGCTCGCCCTCCCCAATCAGACCAGTCAAACCCGTTACGCTGCAGCAGGACTCGACTTGGGCCGATTCGAACTGAACCCCCCTCAAGCGATCGTCAGACTGGAAGATGCTGAATTCCGATTTGGCGGTCAGAATCCCTTGAATTTCCAGCGCTACCTCCAGGTAGGCGAAGTCGTCCACATGACCGCAGACACCCTGTTTCATCAGTTGACTGCACCGGCCACCACCTGGGTCGAGCATAAGCTGTTACCGGCTGGCATCTTGCAAGGTATAGAACTGCCCGGTTGGCGCATCACCCATACGGATACAGGAGGCTGGACTTCTGAACCTGAGGTCCCCGCCGCTGAATTGGAGCAGCTGGTGGATACCTGGCGCACCGCACGGGCGATCCAGGTCACGCCTTACACCGATGAACCGTCGCCCCAAGATCAACGCATTCGAATTGCAATCGACGACAAAACACTTGAATTCATCATTTTGCAACGAGAGCCGGAGCTCATCTTGCTTCGCCCGGAGCAAAAGCTACGTTACCATTTTTATGGCGCCATCGGTCAGCGCCTGCTGACTCCCAAGCGGCAATCCGAAACCGATGCCGGAACTTCCCGAGATCGAGACGATACGCCGGGGCCTTGAACCCTATCTTTTGGGAAGGCGCTTTCAATCCATAGAGATCCGTCAACCCAGGCTGCGCTGGCCAGTATCAGAAGATTTGGCAAAGTGCTTGCCGGGAGCACCGATAGCAGGACTCAAGCGGCGCGGCAAATACCTGCTTGTGGAAACCGGAAACGGCACCTTGATCATTCACCTTGGGATGTCCGGCAGCCTGCGCTTGCTTCCTTCCGAGCTTCCCCTGCGCCCTCACGATCACGCAGCGTTCACCTTGGATACCGGACAACGGCTAGTATACTATGATCCGCGCCGCTTCGGCGCCTTGGTATGGACCGCCGATCCGTGGGCGGCCCATCCGTTGCTTCAACGCCTTGGAATAGAACCTTTCGACCCTTTATTCACCGGCGAATTGCTCTATCGGATTTCCCGGGGCCGCCGCCAAACGGTCAAATCTTTAGTGATGGACCAACGCGTGGTCGTAGGAATCGGCAACATCTATGCCAATGAAGCCCTGTTTCGAGCTGGGATCCATCCAGCTCGCTATGCCGGACAGATCACCAAGATGCGTTATCAGAAGCTGGTCGAAAGCATCCGCCACACTTTGGCTTCAGCCATCGACCAGGGAGGAACGACGCTACGCGATTTCAGCGATATAACAGGCCAACCGGGTTACTTCCAGTTAGCCTTGCAGGTTTATGCTCGGGAAGAGCACCCTTGCCCGCTTTGCACCACGCCGATCCGTCGGATCGTTTTGGGACAGCGGGCGACTTATTACTGTCCTCGGTGCCAAAAATGATCCTTCAAAACGAAAATTCCTCCTCTTCAGACGGTTGTGCTTCTTCCTCCTCAGGAGACTCCCCCTCCTTGAGCAACTCCTCCGCGCCCGTTTCCATCTCCTCCAGCTTATCCTCAAAAGTGGAACCGGTATCTATGCTCACGGATGCCCCCTTGGCCAAAGCCAGCTTGTGCCCCGCCGCAGTAAAGCTAAAGGCCAGCTTTGCCTTGAGAGTGCGAGGACCTGCGATCAAATAACGCTTCTTGCCTTTGCTCTCGAAGATCGCGCTTTCTAATTCTTCCCCCACGGTATGCACAAAAGGTTCGGCGATGTAGTCCTCCTGGTCTCCCTGGGAAAACGATCCGGCAAACCGGATCTTGTCTCCCACCGCCACCCCCAAGCCGGTGGCGGTGGCAAAAAATCCCTCGATTTTAGCCCGGGCCATGATCAGACCGTTCGGACCTGGAGGAAAAGTATGCTGAAACTCGACGATGACTTCCTGGGGGATGCCGGTGGCCTCGGGACCAGCTGCTCCTTGGGTCTTTTCCCCGCCCTGCAACCCGGAAACCGCTCCTTCTGTGGCCACGAATATAGCGTTATGGATGTTCAAGATGTCGCGCCTGGCATCGCTGTAGCAGATCTGCGGGACCTTGCCCGCTTCGCTTGGTTCGATCCTGATCCCTGGATACTCCCCCGCGATTTCGATGCAGGTTTCGCTTTCCCGCGGAGGTACCAGCTTTTGTCCTTGAATTATCACCTCCAGCGCTTGGCTTGTGGCACTCCAAGTAAGCAACAAGCTCGTTAGCCATAAAATTCGCAACCGCATGCTTCCCCCACTTCCTCGTTTTGGTTCCAATCGCTAAATAAAACTATAGCATCAACTGGACGTGCTTAACGCCGCGCCGAAGAAATCAATCCAGC
>JBKBMR010000039.1:8099-15629 GCA_046295755.1 Methylohalobius sp. | reverse complement strand
CACGGGAAACCCCTGGCGACGGTCGTCGGGGGCGACCACGATTTCGTCTATATCCTCGCGCTCGGCAAAATCGCGCAAAGGCCCTTCAAGCTCAAGCACGCGATCCAAATCCACCTGGCACGATTCGTTCCCCATGCGCACAAACCCAAGCAGGGTTAAATTGGCATCGGCGAGCTTTTGGCTACTTTCCAGGATGCGGCGTGCCAGTTGACCGGCCCCCAGTACCAACACCCTTCGCTTAAGGCGCTGGCTGTCTACGAGCCGGCAAAACACCAAGCGGATGGCGATTATGGCAAGCGCGGAAAACAACAAGCTCAAGCCGAAAATCCCACGCCCTATAAACAAATCCGGGAAAGCATAAAAAATAAGGCTCATTGCCACTGCACCAAAGGCAAAGCTTACCCCCAAGCGCAACAACAACTCGGCCAGTCCAAAGCGGTGAGCTGCACGCTGGTACAGCCCAAGGGCGGCGTTCAAAACCACCATCGTTAAAGCAAACAGCAAGGCAGTGACCCACCAATCGGATTCCGCCTGCCACCCCGCCTCGCGCAGGAAACGAAGATGCGCGCCGATAAAGATCGCAGCCGAAAGGATAGCCGCCTCTACAACCATCAGCCCCAGATAAGCAGTCGAGACATAGTGACGGAAAATCCGGATCATGGCCTGCCTTAAGTTTTATCGTTCGGGATGAAGCCGCCTTCCATCAGCGCACTCATGCTAACAAAAAAGCTCGGTGCAAGGACAAGTTGCTATCATCTAACGTTATAGTCGCAAATCGG
Organism: Methylohalobius sp.; assembly: GCA_046295755.1. GTDB lineage: Bacteria > Pseudomonadota > Gammaproteobacteria > Methylococcales > Methylothermaceae > Methylohalobius. The sequence continues at coordinate 14,850 of JBKBMR010000039.1, read as the reverse complement.
CTATGCTTTGCTAAAAATTTAAGCAAAATTTGCCTTAAGGAGGTTCCATGCTGTCGCTGGACAAGGTGAAATTAGGAATCGTGGGTTTAGGCTATGTGGGTTTGCCCCTGGCGGTAGAATTCGGGCGCCGCTTCGAAACTGTCGGCCTAGACATTAATCTAAAGCGGGTCGAGGAATTAAAGCGCGGAATCGACCGCTCCCGCGAGGTAGAAGCCGAGGAACTAAAGCGCGCCGCGCGGCTCCGTTTTACCACCGATCCCAGCGATCTTGCCGGCTGCAACGTTTTCGTGATCACCGTCCCTACCCCCATCGACCAGCACAAGCGCCCAGATTTAGAACCTTTGACTTCCGCCAGCCGCACCGTGGGAAGCTTGCTCAAACCGGGCGCTGTCGTGATCTACGAATCCACTGTCTATCCCGGCGCCACCGAGGAAGTGTGCGTTCCGATCCTGGAACGGGAGTCGGGGCTTGCGTTCAACCGCGACTTTTTTGTCGGCTACAGCCCCGAGCGCATCAATCCCGGCGATAAACAGCATCGGCTTACCGCCATCGTCAAAGTCACCTCGGGCTCGACCCCGGAAGCGGCCGAATTCATCGATCAACTCTATCGCAGCATCATTCCTGCCGGCACCCACAAAGCTAGCAGCATCAAGGTCGCCGAAGCCGCCAAAGTGATCGAGAACACCCAGCGCGACGTCAACATCGCCCTGATCAACGAGCTTGCGGTGCTGTTCCACAAACTGGGTTTAGACACGTTAGAAGTGCTGGAGGCAGCCGGTAGCAAGTGGAATTTTTTACCTTTCCGGCCAGGGCTGGTGGGCGGTCACTGCATCGGCGTCGATCCTTACTATCTGACCCATAAGGCCCAGGAGATCGGTCACCACCCGGAGATTATCCTGGCCGGGCGGCGCATCAACGACTCCATGGGCGAATACGTGGTCGCCCGAGTGGTCAAACTGATGAACCAACGCCGCATCCACGTGTGTCAATCCAACGTCTTGATCCTGGGGATTACGTTCAAGGAAAACTGCCCGGACATCCGCAACACCCGGGTGATCGACATGATCCGCGAGCTTGAGACCTACCACGCCAAGGTCGATGTCTACGACCCTTTAGCCTATCCCGACGAGGCCCAACGAGAACTTGGTGTCGGCTTGCTCGAAAAGCTACAGCCTGGGCGTTACGATGCGATCATCATCGCCACCGCCCACGACCAGTTCCGGGAAATGGGAGCCGAAAAGATCCGGGCGCTGGGGAAACCTAATGCGGTCTTGTTCGACGTCAAAGGAATTTTACCCCAAGACAGCGTGGATGGGCGTCTATGAGAGTCTTGGTAACCGGCACTGCCGGATTCATCGGTTCTTTTCTGGCCCATAGGCTGCTCGACCGTGGCGACGAGGTCATCGGCATAGACAACCTCAACGCTTACTATGACGTCCGCTTAAAGGAGGCTCGCTTGGCAAGGCTCAATGCCCGCCTGGGATTCACCGAGATCCGCGCTAGCCTAGAGGATCGCGAAGCGATTGCCGAGACCTTCCGCCGGTTTCGCCCCGCCCGCGTAGTAAATCTCGCTGCTCAGGCCGGGGTGCGCTACTCGCTAGAAAACCCGTTCAGCTATATCGATGCCAATCTGGTAGGTTTTGGCAACATTCTCGAAGCGTGCCGCCGGTTTGAAGTGGAGCACTTGGTCTATGCGTCTTCCAGCTCGGTCTATGGGGCCAATACCAAAATGCCGTTCTCGGTCCATCATAATGTCGACCATCCGGTCAGCTTATATGCCGCCACCAAGAAAGCCAATGAACTGATGGCTCACACCTATAGCCATCTTTATGGCCTTCCCACCACTGGCTTGAGGTTTTTCACCGTCTATGGCCCCTGGGGGCGGCCGGACATGGCGCTGTTTAAGTTTACCCGCAACATCTTGGAGGGTAAGCCGATCGAGGTCTATAACTATGGCCAGCATAAACGCGATTTCACCTACATCGACGACATCGTCGAAGGGGTAGTGCGCGTTTTGGACAAGCTCCCAGAACCTAACCCCAATTGGTCGGGGGATAACCCCGACCCCGGCACCAGCCTGGCCCCTTACCGCATTTATAACATCGGCAGCCACCGTCCGGTGGAACTGATGCGTTTCATCGAAGTCCTAGAGGATGCCCTGGGAATCAAAGCGATAAAGCACTTTCTGCCGATGCAACGAGGCGATATTGTCGAAACTTTCGCCGACATCACCGACCTGATCCAAGCGGTAGCTTATGCCCCGGCTACTCCGATCGAAGAAGGGATTGCCCGCTTCGTCGCCTGGTATAAGGACTATTACGGCTACCGATGATGCTTCATCCTCCTTTGCTCGGCTTTGCCGCCTTCAGCGGAACCGGCAAAACGACTTTGCTGGTCCGGTTAATTCCCGAGCTTGTCCAACGCGGGCTGAAAGTGGGAGTAATCAAGCACGCGCATCACAGTTTTGACATCGATCAACCCGGCAAGGACAGCTACAGACTCCGCCAAGCCGGTGCCACCCCGATCATGGTGGTCTCAAGCCGAAGGCGGGCGATCGTCTACGAATACCCAGAGCAAGGTAAGGTCGGGCTTTTTGAGCAATTGCCTTTTCTGGACGCCTCCGGGCTGGACTTGATTTTGGTGGAAGGCTTCAAACACGAACCCATCCCGAAAATCGAACTCCATCGTCCGGCTCTGGGCAAACCGTTGCTCTTTCCAGAAGATTCCAATATCATCGCGGTAGCCAGCGATGTCTGGATGGCCTGCCCGCTGCCTTTGTTGGACCTCAACCAGCCGCAAGAGATCTGCAATTTTATCCTGCATGGCTTCCTCTCGCGTTGACCCCTGCCACGCCGACTTGCTCAGCCTCGAGGCTGCGCTTGCGCAGATCCTAACCGCCGTTTCTCCACTCGACGCCTGGGAACAGGTGACCCTCAAGGCCGCGCTGGGACGGATTCTTGCCGAGCCGGTCAGGGCCAAGGTAGCCCTGCCCCCGTTTGCCAATTCGGCTGTAGACGGTTATGCCGTCAGCCTCTCGAACACCCTTAAGGAAGGACTGACCGTGGTGGGGGAAAGTTTTGCCGGCAGGCCCTATCCGAATCGACTGGAGCCAGGCCAAGCCGTGCGGATTTTCACCGGAGCGGTAATTCCAGAAGGAACAAGCGCTGTCATCATGCAGGAAGAAGCAACCCAGGAAGGCCGATCTCTCCGCCTTAAGCGTCTGCCCGCCCCCGGGGAAAACATCCGCCAGGCCGGCAGCGATGTCCGCTGCGGCGAAACCGTGCTGTCCCAGGGTCATTGCTTGCAGGCGGCCGATTTGGGCTTGCTTGCGGCGCTTGGAATCTCCCAAGTGGCGGTGTTCCAAAAGCCGCGCGTGGCTTATTTCTCCACCGGCGATGAGCTGTGCAGTTTGGATGAACCTTTAGACCACGGTCAAATCTACGACAGCAACCGTTACAGCCTGTATGGACTCTTAGCAGAGCTTCCCGTCTCAGCCTGCGATCTCGGCACGGTACCCGACGACTTAGCGCAGCTTACCGACCTGCTTAAGGAAGCTGGGCAAAACTACCACCTCATCTTGAGCTCCGGCGGGGCTTCGGTAGGCGATGCAGACCTGCTGCGCCAGGCGGTTGCCCAGGTCGGCCAAATAAACCTGTGGCGGATCGCGATCAAACCGGGTAAGCCTTTGATCTTCGGTCGCACCGGTCGCGCTTGGTACTTTGGTTTGCCGGGCAATCCGGTCTCAGTGCACGTCAGCTTCACCCAAATCGTCCGCCCTGCCCTATGGAAACTGGCGGGTTTAGCCGAGTTCAGGCCGTTTAGGCTCAAAGCGCTCTGTCTAAACGACTTGGATAAGTCGCCTGGACGGTTGGAATTCATGCGCGGCAGGCTCGGTCTAGACGAACAGGGACGGCTGACCGTCATTGGGCTAGCAGGACAGGAATCGCATCAACTCGCCACGCTCAGCCGAGCAGATTGCTTTATCGTCCTTCCGGCAGAAAGCGCCGGGGTGCGCGCCGGCGACAGCGTGGAAGTAGAGCCTTTTTCGACTCGGCGTGTCTATGCCTGAGGTCAGTGGCTTGTTCATTACCGGCACCGATACCGGGGTAGGCAAAACTTTCATCGGTGCGGCCTTGGTTCGAGCGCTCAAAAGGAGTGGACTTAAGGTTTGGGTGCGCAAGCCGGTCGAGACCGGTTGTGTGCGGACGCCATCCGGCCTTCTTCCCCAGGACGCCCAGCTTTTGAACCGCGCCGCTGGGGACCTGGAACCGCTAAAGACCGTCTGCCCTTACCGCTTCGAAGCAGCCGTCTCCCCAGAACGCGCTGCGCGGCTCTGCGGTCAAGCTCTCGAGCTGGAACTCCTGGTCGAGGCCTGTCGTCCGCCAGGCAAAGGGGTGATGCTAGTAGAGGGTGCGGGAGGATTCTATTCTCCTATCGCCGCCGCAAGTTTAAACGCCGATCTGGCCCAGGCGCTTGCGTTCCCCGTGCTAGTGGTCGCCGCCGATCGCTTAGGGGTTATCCATCAGGTATTAACGACCCTAGAGGCCGTCGCTAGCCGCGGGCTGGATTCCGTCGGAGTGGTCTTAAACCAAATCCGCCGTTCGGATGCCCCAACCATGGACAATTTTGAGGACCTCCAAAGATTCAGCCAGGCGCCGATCTATCCGGTCCCCTTCCTCCCGCCGGGGGACGAAATCGTTTTGGAGCAAGCTCTACGGCCTCTGATCGAACGGCTAAAAAGCCTCTGGCTTGCGACCCCTGAGCAATAGCTTGCGCACCGCCTCGCTGGGCGACACCCCTTGGTAAAGCAAGGCGTAGACCTGCTCTACTATGGGCATCTCGACCCCGAACTTTGCGGCCAACTGCCAGACCAGCCGCGTGGTCAGGATTCCCTCGATTTCTTGTCCGATCTCGGCTTTAAGTTCCGCGACCGCCCGCCCCTTGCCGAGACCCAATCCCAATCTTCGGTTCCTAGATTGATCATCGGTAGCAGTCAGGAGCAGGTCACCGACCCCGGCCAACCCCATGAAGGTCTCTCGCCGAGCCCCCATCGCCTCCCCCAGCCGCATCATCTCCGCCAACCCTCGGGTGATCAAGGCTGCGCGAGCGTTGGCACCGAACCCCATACCGTCAGAGACCCCGGCGGCAATAGCCAGGACGTTTTTGACCGCCCCCCCTAGCTGCACCCCGATCAGATCGCCACAGGTGTAAGCGCGGAAAAATTCATTGTGGAGGAGTTTTGCTACCGCTGCAGCGAACTCGGCGTCGTGCGAAGCAACGGTGATGGCGGAGGGCAAACCGAGCATGACCTCACGTGCAAAAGTCGGCCCCGACAGCACTGCCAGGCGACACAGAGGCCCCACTATTGCCAGCGCCACCTCGTGCAACAGCCGTCCGCCGTCCGGATCCAGCCCTTTGGTACCCCAGGCGATTTTGGGAAAATGCGGAAGATAAGGCCGCAAGCTGGCCAGGCAGGCCGAAAAAGCATGGCTAGGCACAGCGATCAGAACCAAATCCTTGGCACTTACCGCCCGGCTAAGCTCGCTTTCGAAGCGGATTCGGGGAGAAAGCGAAAATCCCGGCAAATAGCGCTCGTTGGTGCGAGTGCTAAGCAGCGCCTGAATCCACTTAGAGTCTCTGTCCCAAAGACTAACGTCGAAACCGTTGCCGGCGATCAGATTGGCGAGCGCCGTCCCCCACGAACCTGCCCCGAGCACGCAAACAGAGGCTAGCTCCATGCTCAGTTTGGCCTGACAGGGGGTTTCTCCCCCGTCTGCTGCATCTTTTGCGCGTAGATGGCTTCGAAATTCACCGGTGGCAGAAGCATGGGCATGAACCCGCCCTTGAGGGAGAGGTCAGACACCACTTCGCGGACATAAGGGAACAGGATGGTGGGGCAATAAATCCCAAGCAACGGCTCCAATTCCTCCCGTCCAAATCCTTGGATGGAGAAAATCCCAGCTTGCGCCGCCTCGATCAGATAAGCGGTCATTTCCTTGAGTTTGACCGTGATCGTCACGGTCAAGACCACCTCATACAAGTGTTCCTGTAACGTCTGGACATGGCTGGACAGGTTGAATTCGACCTGGGGATCCCAACGTTGCGTAAAGATGTTCGGGGAATTTGGCGTTTCAAAGGACAGATCCTTGACATAAAGCTTCTGGATCGCAAATTGCTTCTCCGGTTGATCGGCCATGATTTAAGTTCCTTTAAGTTGGCTTAGGTTTGATAACCGGCAGGCTGGCGTCTTCCCACGCTGCCATGCCATTCTTTAGCAGACAGACCTTGTCGAAACCTGCCTGGATTAACTTTTTGCACGCTGCGGGAGAGCGGGTGCCAGACTGACACGCCACGATTACCGGCTTGTGTTTTAAGTCTTCTAGTTCACTTAGGCGTTTTTCCAACTCTCCAAGCGGGATCAGCCTGGCATTGACGATATGCCCCCTGGCCCATTCATGGGGTTCACGCACATCCACCACGACCGCATCCTCCTGGTTGATCAGCATCACCGCTTCCAGCGGGGTGATGACTTGATACTTACGCAGCAGGCTCTCCACCAAATCGCGGATCAAAAGCGCTACCACCGCCGCAAAGGCGAGGACCAAGTATAAATGGTTACCTACGAATTCGAACAAACGCTCCATAAAATGATCCTTCAGAGATATGTTTATTACTGATCGATATGGGAACGGCTTTTACCATGGTCGCAGAACACCGACCGGATCATCTCAATCAAGTGCACAGTCTGCGG
>JBKBMR010000039.1:0-8004 GCA_046295755.1 Methylohalobius sp. | reverse complement strand
CGCGGATCGTCGATGCGGTAATAGACGCGATTTGCCCGTTTGTCGAAAGTCAAAATCCCTTTCATGCGCAGAATAGCCAAGTGCTGGGAAACATTGCTCTGGGTCGTGCCTACCTGTTCCAGAATTTCCTGCACGCTCGCCGGCCCCTTACCCAAAGTACACAATATCTTCAGTCTCAATGGGTGAGACATAGCCTTCAAGCATCTAGCCGCGTGGATGACGTCTGCCTCATCGACGATCAACTGCTCTGACATACGCTTTGTCGATCACCTTTTAAACCGATCCAATTCTGGACTACTGCCCTTTAGCATCGCAAGATACGTGATTATAATAGTTTTTTTCTTTTACTCTCTGCTGTCAGAGAACATTGATCTACCTTTGTCCTGATTCAATCCAGTCAGCATTCCAACTACGATCTTCCGAATGCAGAGAGGGGATTTCAAGCCGAGAAAATAATGTCATACTTATAACAATTTATATCTGATCCTCCTTAAGGAAGCATTGATGCGTACTACGAACTTATTACTGCTTGCCCTAGGTACTTTGCTCGGTATTTTGCTTGGCACCTGTGGCAGCGTCCTGGCAGAACGCTCGACCAAAAGGACTGAAACGATTCCTTTCACAGAGCTGCGCTCCTTCACCGAGGTTTTCGAACGCATTCAAGAAGACTATGTGGAGCCAGTCTCGGATAAAACCCTGTTGGAAAACGCTATCCGCGGCATGCTGTCTGGACTCGATCCTCACTCTTCCTACCTGACTCCCGATGAACTCAAAGAGCTGCGTATCGGCACCACTGGCCAGTTTGGAGGGTTGGGAATCGAGGTGGGCATGGAAAACGGATTTATTAAAGTGATCGCCCCAATCGACGATACCCCAGCTCAAAAGGCTGGAATCAAGCCTGGAGACCTGATCATCCGCTTGGATGAGAAGCCGGTCAAAGGCATGTCCTTGGAAGAAGCGGTCAAGATAATGCGCGGCGAAGCCGGAACCCAAATCACCCTCACCATCGTACGCGAGGGTCTAGACAAGCCGCTTAAGATCACGCTCACCCGCGCAATCATCAAAGTTAAAAGCGTCAAACATCAGATCCTGGAACCTGGTTATGGATACCTACGGATCACCAGCTTCCAGTCGGGCACCGGTGAGCAATTGACCAAAGCCGTCGCTAAGTTGAAGGAGGAAGGACCGCTCAAGGGGGTCATCCTTGACCTACGCAACAATCCTGGAGGCGTCCTAAATGCGGCAGTAGCGGTCAGCGACGCTTTCTTGGACCACGGCCTGGTCGTCTATACCGACGGCCGGATCGAGGAGTCGAAAATGAAGTTCGAGGCTACCCCGGGCGATATTTTAGAAGGCGTTCCGATGGCGGTTTTGATCAACGCAGGTTCTGCCTCGGCGGCGGAAATCGTCGCCGGCGCCCTACAGGACCACAAGCGTGCCATCCTCCTAGGGCAAAAAACCTTCGGCAAGGGATCGGTCCAGACCATCCTGCCTTTAAGCAACGGTGGAGGGGTCAAAATGACCACGGCGCGTTACTACACCCCTTCGGGGCGTTCGATCCAGGCCGAGGGAATCGTCCCCGACATCATCTTGGGGATGGTGCGTCTAGAAAAGATCAGCGAAGCCGAGGAATTTAAGCCTTTGACTGAAGCGGATCTATCCCGTCACCTGGAAAATGGAAATAAGAAATCCAAACCGGAAACAGATAAAGGCAAGGATGGTGGCAAGGAAGAAGACGGCTTGCTTGAGGACTACCATCTACATGAGGCCTTGAACGTGCTCAAGGCGATCAACATCCTCAAAAGGGGATCTTGAGGGTAGCAAAGTGCCTGTGCTGGGATCAAGCGCGGCTTTGGCAAAAAACTTTATTCCTTAAAAGAAAAGTAAATTGTCACTAAAATTTAATTAATATGGATAAAAAGGGAGGTCGTCTTGCTTAGACTCGCACTTGTATTGTCAATTTTAGCGCTACTGCCTCAGATCGCCAGCGCATCAGAAGCAGAAATCTTAGGGTTAGTAGCCACCGAACGCGGCATTTACTGCGTATTGATCTTCATCATCGCCTATATCCTGGTGATGACTGAAGAATTCATCGAGCTGAAAAAATCCAAACCGGTCATCGTCGCCGCTGTCATCATTTGGGCAGAGGTCGCGTATCTGGCCAGCAGCAAGGGAGTCTCGGCAGAGGAATTGCAGCGCGTGATTGCCGGTAACGTCAACGAGTACGGTCAGCTGATGCTGTTTTTGTTGGTCGCCATGACCTACATCAACGCGATGGCCAACCGCAACGTATTCGAGCGCCTGCGCTCGTGGCTGATCAGCCGCAATTTCGGCTACCGCAAGCTGTTTTGGATCACCGGGATCATCGCCTTCTTTCTGTCCGCTGTGGCCGACAACCTGACTACCGCCTTGCTGATAGGCACGGTGGTGTTAGCAGTAGGCAAGGACAACCCGCGCTTTATCGCCATAGGCCTCATCAACTTGGTGGTGGCAGCCAACGCCGGAGGCGCTTTTAGTCCTTTTGGCGACATCACTACGCTGATGGTCTGGCAAGCAGAAAAAGCTTCCTTCTTTGAGTTCTTCGAGCTGTTCATCCCCTCGCTCGTCAACTTCGTCGTGCCGGCGGCTGCGATGCACTTTGCCATCCCCGACGAGCAGCCCGAGCAAAGCGAAGACGGCTTGGTTCCGCTCAAGATCGGGGCTTACTCCATCTGCGCCTTGTTCGGCCTGACCATCGCTTTGGCGGTTGGACTTAAGCAGTTTTTGAACCTGCCGCCGTTTATGGGCATGATGCTCGGCTGGGGGATCTTGGCCATCTACGGTTTTTGGCTCAAACATCAAGAGCACGATTTACCTCAAGACAAGCGCTTTGACATCTTTGAGATGGTGCGCGACGCCGAATGGGACACCTTGATGTTCTTCTTTGGCGTGATCTTTTGCGTGGCAGGACTCGCTTACATCGGCTACCTGCAGGTGACGGCCGCGTGGCTGTACGGGGATGTGGGCGCCACTACTGCCAACATCCTGATCGGTATTTTGTCGGCGGTGGTCGACAACATTCCGGTCATGTTTGCAGTCATCGAGATGGACCCGAACATGCCGCTATATCAATGGCTCTTGGTGACTTTGACGACTGGCGTAGGGGGGTCGATGCTGTCTATCGGCTCAGCGGCGGGGGTAGCCCTGATGGGGGTATCCAAAGGTAAATACACTTTCTTTTCTCACCTACGCTGGACCCCTGCTATCGTCGCTGGGTATTTCATCAGCATTTTAGTCCATATCTGGCTGAACGCTTGAATCAGAAACCGCCCCTTGCCCGGAAGCAGGCAGGGGGCCTAACCTGTCCCTGAATCTAAGCAGCATGAACAATCCTGGTAGCGCCGCAGCGGTGCACGCCAGAAAGAACTCTGTCCACCCCAACTGCTCGGCGATCCAGCCGGTGGGCGCGGCGACCATGACCCGCGGAACCCCCATGAGACTGGAAAGCAAGGCATACTGACTTGCGGTGAAGCGCCGATCGGTCTGAGTAGCCATGAAGGCTACAAAAGCGGCTGTCCCCATTCCCGACGATAAGTTCTCGAAGCTGATCACCGAGGTCAGCCCCCACAGGCTCGGTCCAAGATGCGCCAACACTGCGAACCCAGCGGTGGAAGCCGCTTGAAGAATGCCGAACAGCCACAAGGCGGCATAGATCCCCAGGCGTAAGATCAACGCTCCGCCAATTAGTCCACCGATGACAGTAGCCCAAAACCCGAACAGCTTGACCACCGCGCCGATTTCAGTCTTGCTGAAGCCGAGGTCCAGATAAAACGGCATAGTCATGTGGCTGGCCATAGTGTCGCCGAGCTTGTATAAGAGGATAAACAAAAGGATCAGCAGCGCATCCTGGCGCCTGAAGAATTCCAAGAAAGGCTCGATCATCGAAACAGCAGGCGATGCAGGGTCTTCGCAGCCAAGCTGCGGCTCCCGAGACCAAAAAGTGACCACAACGCCCGAGGCCATCAGCGCGCCGCTCAACCAATATACCTTCTGGAAACCGAGAAAATCAGCAAGGATCAACCCACCGCCAGAGGTCAGCAGCATGCCCAGCCGATAGCCGTTGACGTAAAAAGAGGCTCCCAGCCCCTGCTCCAAATCCGTTAGGGATTCCCGTCGATAAGCATCGATCAGAATATCCTGGCTGGCAGACAAAAAGCTCACCCAGAAAGCAATCAGTGCTACCCAAGCAGGATCCGGCGCGGGGCAGGTAAACCCGATGCAGACCAGGCCCACCGCAAGCATAAGTTGCACCCATAGCAGCCAACCCCGGCGACGACCCCCCGGCAGGGAAAAGCGGTCGAACAGAGGCGCCCATAGGAATTTACCGGTATAGGGAAGCCCAACTAAGGCAAACAAACCGATAGTGGCCAAATCCACCCCCTCCTCCCGCATCCAGGCCTGTAGCACCGATCCGGTAAGGAGCAACGGCAAACCGCTATAAAAACCCATGGCAAACGCCACGGCCATACGGCGGTTGACTATCGACCGCAACCAGGAACGCTCAGAAAGGATAATCATAATCGATGATTAAAGGCGCATGGTCAGAGAAACGCTGCTGGCGATAAATTTCCACGCGTAAGACACGGTCTTTTAACGAAGGAGAGATAATCTGATAATCGATCCGCCAACCTACGTTTTTATCCCACGCCCGCCCGCGGTTGGACCACCAAGTGTATTGATCCGGCTCCTGATTGAGGACGCGGAAAGCATCCACCCACCCCTCCTGTTCGAACAGCTTATCCATCCAGGCGCGCTCCTCGGGCAAAAATCCTGAACGATTCTGGTTGGCTCGCCAGTTCTTGATGTCGATCTTTTTATGCGCGATATTGAAATCCCCGCAAAAGACGTAATCCCGCCCGGTTTGACCGCAGCGGCGCAGAAATTTAAGGAAATGCGCTAAAAATTCGAATTTGAAATTCTGCCGCTCCTCCCCCGAAGTCCCTGAAGGAACATACACCGAAGCTACGCTTAGCTTTCCGATGCGCCCTTCCAGATATCTCCCCTCGCGATCTGCTTCCGGCCAGCCGAAGCCTTCGATCACTTCATCCGGCTGTCTGCGCACATACAAGGCAACCCCGCCATAACCCTTTTTCAGGGCGCTCGAATAATAACAATGATAGCCTTGCGGCCAAAACACGCTATCTTGAAGTTGGTCTGGCTGCGCCTTGATTTCCTGCAAACAGACGAAATCTGCGTTCTCAGCCGCCAGCCAGGCAAAAAATCCTTTACTCGCTGCCGATCGGATCCCGTTCACGTTGAGTGTGATCACCCGCATGAATCTTCCTGCCAAGTGGACAAAACCGCTTCATCAACTATATTAAAAAACACATCCTGTCATACTCGCGGATAGAACACAAAACCCATGGCGACATCGACTGCAACTCTCCCCAAGCTCAGTGGTCTGGCCCTTTGCCTGGTCGATGCGGGTCTTTTGAGCGAACAGGAGGCACTGCGCTATCAGGAGCAGGCATACCAGCAGAAAACCCCCTTAGTGACGTTTCTGGTAGCCAACAAAATCCTAAACAGCCTCACCATCGCGGCTGCAGCTTCGCGCCAATTCGGTGTCCCCCTGTTCGACCTCGACGCGATGGATATGGGAGTTGTGCCGATCAAATTGGTCAGCGACAAGCTGATTCAAAAACACCATATCCTGCCGCTTTACCAACGCGGCAATCGCTTGTTTTTAGCGGTTTCCGATCCTACTAACCTGCAAGCTCTGGACGAGGTCAAATTTCACACCGGATTGGCGACCGAAATCATTTTGGTCGAGGAGAACAAACTCGCCAAGGCCATCGATGCCGCACTAGAAGCCGCTGACAGCAGCTTTCAGGAGCTTTTGGACGAAAACCTAGAAAACCTCAAGCTCGCCAGCGCCGATGAGAATCAAGGTCCAGCTGTCGTCGAATCGGAGGTGGAAGACGCTCCGATCGTGCGCTTTGTCAACAAGATTTTGCTCGATTCGATCAAGAAAGGAGCTTCCGACATTCACTTCGAACCCTATGAAAAAAGCTTTCGTATCCGTTTTCGCATCGATGGTTTATTGCACGAGGTAACCTCTCCGCCTCCAAGCCTGGCCACGCGGATCATCTCCAGGATCAAGGTCATGTCCAAGTTGGACATCGCCGAACGCCGTATTCCCCAAGACGGTCGCATCAAGATGCTGCTGTCGCGCAACAAAACCATCGATTTCCGCGTCAGCACCTGTCCCACGCTGTTTGGAGAAAAAGCCGTCTTGCGCCTGCTCGACCCAACCAGCGCCCAGATCGGCATCGATAAGCTGGGATTCGAGCCAGTGCAGAAAGAGCGCTTTTTAAATGCGATCCACAAACCCTATGGCATGATTTTGGTCACCGGCCCCACCGGCAGCGGCAAAACCGTAACCTTATATACTGCCCTCAACATTCTCAACACTCCAGACAAGAATATCTCTACCGCCGAAGATCCGGTCGAAATCACCGTTCCCGGCATCAACCAGGTCAACGTCAACCCCAAGGCCGGCCTGACCTTTGCCAGTGCTCTGCGGGCATTCTTAAGACAAGATCCCGACATCATCATGGTCGGAGAAATCCGCGACCTAGAAACCGCTGAAATCGCCGTCAAAGCCGCCCAAACCGGCCATCTGGTGCTTTCTACCCTGCACACCAACGACGCTCCGCAAAGCCTCAATCGGCTGGCGCAAATGGGGATTGCGCCGTTCAACATCGCCTCCTCGGTGCTTTTGATCCTGGCTCAGCGGTTGGCCAGGCGCCTGTGCGAGTACTGCAAGCATCCGGCCAATTATCCGCCGGAGCTGCTCCTCAAGGTGGGTTTTAGAGAGGAGGAATTGGCAGACCTGGAATTGTTCACTGCCAACCCGGAAGGTTGCGAGCACTGCACCAAAGGCTACAAAGGCCGAGTGGGCATTTATCAGGTCATGCCCATCTCCGAAGCCATCAACAAGCTTATTTTAGAAGGCGGCTCAGCTGTGGCGATCGCTCAACAGGCCAAAGCGGAAGGCATCAATGACCTTAGGGAATCTGGGCTGAACAAGGTTCGTCAGGGGATTACCAGCATCGAAGAGATCGACCGAGTCACACAGGAATAACCACCATGGCAGCTAAAGCGAAAGAGACCGAAGCGATTCTGTTCGTTTGGGAAGGCATAGACAAAAACGGCAAGCGCGTCAAGGGCGAGCAATCCGGACGCAGCGAAACCCTGGTCAAAGCCCAGCTTCGCCAACAAGGCATAAAACCGATCAAGGTCAAGAAAAAACCCAAATCCCTGTTTTCTGCCCGCGCTAAAAAAATCACCCCCAAGGACATCGCCGTCTTCAGCCGCCAGCTCGCCACCATGCTGACCGCTGGCGTGCCTCTGGTGCAAGCCTTCGACATCGTCGGCCGCGGCCACGAGAACCCGAGCATGCAAAAGCTGATCCTTAAGATCAAGGAAGACGTCGAATCAGGCAGCACCCTGACCGAGGCGCTGCGCAAGCACCCTTTGTACTTTGACGAACTGTTCTGTAACCTAGTCCACGCCGGCGAGCAGGCGGGAGTCTTGGAGACCCTGCTCGACAAGATCGCCACCTACAAGGAAAAAATCGAATCTTTAAAAGGCAAAGTAAAAAAAGCTTTGTTTTATCCTGCGGCGGTGGTCGTCGTGGCCTGCATCGTGACCGCCATTCTCCTGATCTTCGTGGTGCCACAATTCGAGGAGCTGTTCAAAGGTTTCGGCGCCGACTTGCCAGCGTTCACCCAATTGGTGATCGAGCTGTCTCGGTTCATGCAGGAAAGCTGGTATTATTTATTAGGTAGCATCGCTATCCTAAGCTATGTCTTTGTTTATTTTAAGAAACGCTCAAGAGCATTCAACCATTTTCTCGACCGGGTGTTTTTGAAGATCCCCATCATCGGCCCCCAGATCTTGCACAAATCCGCCGTCGCCCGCTTCGCCAGAACCCTTTCTACGATGTCCGCCGCTGGGGTTCCC
>JBKBMR010000038.1:4063-15716 GCA_046295755.1 Methylohalobius sp. | reverse complement strand
GTGTTCGTCGGCCTGATCATCACCAACTGCCTCGTGATGGGGCGGGCTGAAGCGTTTGCGATGCAAAATCCCCCCATACCCAGTTTCTTCGACGGGCTTGGAAACGGTTTGGGGTACAGCCTGATCCTGATGACGGTAGCCGTCATCCGCGAGCTATTCGGCTCCGGCAGCTTGTTCGGCGCAGAAATTTTACCCCTGATCAAGAACGGCGGCTGGTACGAGCCCAACGGCCTTCTGCTTTTGCCGCCTAGCGCCTTCTTCATCATCGGGCTTTTGATCTGGGCGGTGAGGACCTTCAAACCCAAGCAGCGGGAAGTACCGGAATTCAAAATCTTACCGGCCCATGCGGAGGTGGCGTGATGGAAGCTTTGCTCAGCTTGTTTGTCAAATCGGTCTTTATCGAAAACCTGGCTTTGGCCTTTTTCCTCGGGATGTGCACCTTCCTGGCGGTTTCCAAGAAGATCGCCACCGCCATCGGTTTGGGGATTGCGGTGATGGTGGTTCAGACGCTCACGGTGCCGGCCAATCACTTGATCCACGCCTATCTTCTCAAGGAGGGAGCGCTGGCCTGGGCGGGTTTGCCTAAGATAGATTTGAGCTTTTTAACCTTCCTCGCCAGCATCGGGGTGATCGCCGCCATCGTCCAGATTCTGGAGATGGTGCTCGATCGGTTTTTCCCGGCGCTCTATTACGCGCTGGGAATTTTTCTGCCTTTGATCACCGTCAACTGCGCCATCTTGGGAGGCAGCCTGTTCATGATCGAGCGCGACTACAACCTAGCAGAAAGCGTGGTTTACGGCATAGGTAGCGGTTTCGGTTGGGCGCTGGCGATCACCGCCATGGCTGCGGTACGGGAAAAATTAAAATACAGCGATGTGCCGGCTGGCCTTCAGGGGCTTGGCATCACCTTTATCACCGCAGGCCTTATGTCGTTAGGATTCATGGCGTTCTCGGGGATTCAGCTCTAATCTAGAGTGGATTGAAATAAATAAACATGTTAGAGATTATCCTAGGCGTTATCTTTTTCACCCTCATCGTCATCGCCCTGGTGATGATGATCCTATGGGCCAAGTCTAAGCTCGTTGCGCAAGGCGAAGTGGAAATCGTCATCAACGACCAAAAGACCATCAAAACTCCGGTAGGCTCCAAGCTCTTGATGGCGCTTGCGAACAACCACTTGTTCGTCTCTTCCGCCTGCGGCGGGGGAGGAACCTGTGGCCAGTGCCGGGTGAGGGTGCTGGAGGGAGGCGGGGAGCTTTTACCCACCGAAGCCAGCCATATCAGCAAGCGCGAAGCCCGAGAAGGTGAGCGGCTGTCGTGCCAGGTCACGGTCAAGCAGCCGATGCGGATCGAAGTGCCCGAGGAGGTATTCGGGGTCAAGAAATGGGAATGCACAGTGCGTTCCAACCGCAACGTGGCGACTTTCATCAAGGAATTGGTTTTGGATCTTCCGCCCGGGGAAACCTTGGACTTTCGCGCCGGCGGGTATATCCAGATCGAATGCCCGCCGCATCACGTCAAGTTCTCCGATTTCGACATCGATGCGGAATATCGCGCCGATTGGGACAAATACGATCTGTGGAAGCTCGAATCGAAGGTGGATGAGCCGGTGATTCGAGCTTACTCGATGGCCAACTTCCCCCTGGAAAATACCATCGTCATGCTCAACGTGCGCATCGCCACCCCTCCGCCAGGGCTGGATGTGCCGCCAGGGAAGATGTCCTCGTATATCTTCAACCTCAAGCCGGGAGACAAGGTGACCATCTCCGGGCCGTTCGGCGAGTTCTTCGCGCGCGAGACCGACAACGAGATGGTCTTCGTCGGCGGCGGGGCTGGGATGGCGCCGATGCGTTCTCATATCTTCGATCAGTTGATCCGGTTAAAATCCAAACGCAAGATGACCTTCTGGTACGGTGCCAGGAGCTTGCGCGAGGCGTTCTACGTAGATCATTTCGATAAATTACAAGCGGAAAATGAAAATTTCCGCTGGTTCCTGGCGCTGTCTGAACCGAAACCGGAGGATCACTGGACGGGCTTTACCGGTTTCATCCACGAGGTGTTGTACGAGAACTATCTCAAGGATCATCCAGCTCCCGAGGATTGCGAGTATTACTTATGCGGTCCACCGGTGATGAATGCCGCAGTGATCAAGATGTTGGAGGATTTGGGTGTCGAACGAGAAAACATCATGCTGGATGATTTCGGCGGCTAAAAACAAAGGCACGAAGTGTGCCTTAGTTAGCCTGCTGCGAGGGGCCTTGGTGCTCCTCGTTTTGTTTATAGCTGGTTGCAGCAAATCGCCCAAGGTTCAGTTCGAATATTTCGGTCTGGCCCTGGGGACGAGCTTTTCGGTCAAAGTGAGCCGGCTGCCGGCTGGAATCGACCTAGAAAAGCTTAAATCTCAGCTAGAAGCCAGGTTGGAGGAGGTGGATCGGAAAATGTCCACCTACCTTGTGGATTCTGAGCTGTCTCGGTTCAATCGCAGCACTGGCACCGATTGGCAAGCGGTTTCGCCAGATTTGGCCAAAGTAGTGGGCGCGGCCTTGGAAGTCAGCCGGTGGAGCGATGGGGCATTCGACGTCACCGTAGGTCCCCTGGTCAACCTGTGGGGATTTGGACCGGATCCTAGGCGAGATCAAGCACCATCCGATGAAGACATCGAAGCGGCCAAGGCGCGTGTCGGCTATGAAAACCTAAAAGTGCGGCTCGATCCGCCCGCCGTGCGTAAACACAGACCCGACCTTTACATAGATCTTTCGGCCATCGCTAAAGGGTTTGCCGTCGATCTTTTGGGCGAGCATCTTGAATCCTTGGGAATCAAGGATTATCTAGTAGAGATCGGCGGCGAGTTGCGTTTGAAGGGGAACGGTCCTCGGGGGAGAGGGTGGCGGATTGCGATCGAGAAGCCGGTTCCGCAAGAACGCCAAATCGAGAAGATTCTCACTTTGACCGAGATCGCTGTGGCTACCTCAGGGGATTACCGCAATTATTTCGAGATGGGAGGCAAAAGGTTTTCCCACACCATCGATCCCCGCACCGGACGGCCCATAGAGCACCGTTTGGCATCGGTGACCGTGCTCTGTCATACTACGATGCAGGCAGATGCCTTGGCGACCGCACTGATGGTGTTGGGGCCGGATGCCGGTTTTGCCAAGGCGGAAAAGGATAAAATTCCTGCCTTGTTTATCGTCAAAGAAGACGACGGTCGCTTCAGAGAAAAGCCGACCACAGCGTTTTTGCAACAGATTCGCGGAGGTGCATCATGACAGTTTTTCTTATGACTTTTGCCGTCATCGCTGTCGTCGTCGGCATGATGGCGATCGGCGTGCTGTTTGGGCGTCCGGCCATCAAGGGCAGTTGCGGCGGGGTCGGGGGGAGTAAATGTTGGTGCGCGCAAGGCAAAAAAAGCTGTGACGATAAGGTGCCTTCGTTGCCTGAAAAACCGCGATGATTGCTCAAGGAGGAAATTATGTTGCGAAAGATCAGCGTTCGGGAACACATGGCCACCAATCTGGTGACTTTTACCCCGAACATGGGAGTATTCGAAGCGATTCGTGAGTTGCTCAAACACAAGATCACCGGCGCCCCGGTAGTGGATGAGCACGGTCGGCTGGTAGGGTCATTTTCAGAAACGGACTGCCTACACGTGGTATTGGATGCTGCCTATCACGAGCAGATGGGAGGAAAAGTCGGTGAATATATGAACACCGACATTGAGACCGTCAGCCCAGATACCAGCATCATCGAGGTAGCCGAGAGGTTTCAGAAAAGCAAACTGCGCCACTTTCCGGTCGTCGAGGACGGCCGGCTGATCGGACTGATCAGCCGGGTAGACGTGCTGAGAGCGCTGGTGAGCATTTACTAAAGCGACAGGGTTGTGATCGTCGCCAGGTTGCATGGAGTTGGAAGATGCATGATTTAGATCCTTTCGGTAGCCGTGCCGAGTTGAGCACGAGCTTGGGCAAGGCCATCTACTTTAGCCTGGAACGGCTAGAAGCCAGAAATATCGGCAACGTCTCGAGTTTGCCATTTACCATCAAAATCTTGCTGGAATCCGTCTTACGCCACTGCGATGGCCGGTTGATCCAGGAGGATGACGTTGCCGCACTGGCCAATTGGAATCCAGCCGCAGGCAAGCAGAGCGAGATTCCGTTCATGCCAGCCAGGGTGCTGTTGCAGGATTTTACCGGAGTGCCAGCGCTCGTGGACCTGGCGGCGATGCGCTCAGCGATGCAGCGTCTTGGGAAAGACCCGAAACGGGTCGAACCTTTGATCCCAGCCGAACTGGTAGTGGACCATTCGGTTCAGGTCGATCATTTCGGCACTCCTTATGCCCTGGCCGAGAACATGCGCCTGGAATTGGCCCGCAACTTAGAGCGTTATCAGTTTTTAAAATGGGGCCAGGGGGCATTCGAGTCGTTCAAGGTTATTCCTCCAGGGGTCGGGATCGTACACCAAGTCAACCTGGAATACCTGGCCCGCGGGGTATTCTTCCACCAGGGAATCGCCTATCCGGACAGCCTGGTGGGGACGGATTCGCATACCACTATGATCAATGGTTTGGGCATCCTGGGTTGGGGGGTGGGCGGCATCGAGGCAGAAGCCGGGATGCTTGGCCAACCTTTATACATGCTTCCCCCGGAAGTGGTCGGATTGGAGCTGACAGGCGCCCTGCCCGAAGGGGCGACCGCTACCGACTTGGTGCTCGTCGTTACAGAAATGCTGCGTAGGCACGGGGTGGTGGGGAAATTCGTCGAGTTCTTCGGCACGGGTTTGAGCACTATCAGCGTGCCTGACCGCGCTACGGTCGCCAATATGGCGCCCGAATACGGAGCTACGGTCGGCTTTTTTCCAGTAGACCAGCTTGCCCTGGATTACTTGCGCGCTACCGGTCGGCCTGCTTCCCAGATCGAACTGATCGAAGCCTATTGCAAGGCGCAAGGGCTATTCCGCACCGATGCCACTCCGCCTCCCCGGTTTACCGAGGTGCTTAAGCTGGATCTGAGCACAGTTGAGCCGAGTTTAGCTGGCCCACGCCGCCCCCAGGATCGGGTGAGCTTGGCTGCGCTTAAAACTTCTTTCCGGCAAACCTTGATCCGGCCGGTGAACGAAGGGGGATTTGGTGTTTCCGCAGACCAGGTGGACATCAAAGCGCCGCTTAAATTAGCCGGGCAAGCAGCCGAACTTAGCCATGGTTCGGTAGTGATCGCCGCCATCACCAGTTGTACCAATACCAGCAATCCCTCGGTCATGCTGGGAGCGGGAATTTTGGCGAAGAAGGCGGTAGAAAGAGGGCTTAAACCCCCAGCTTACGTCAAGACCAGCCTGGCGCCTGGGTCGCGGGTGGTGACCGAGTATCTACAAGAAGCAGGTCTTTTACCCTATCTGGAACGTTTAGGGTTCCATTTGGTGGGTTACGGCTGCACTACCTGTATTGGCAACAGCGGTCCTTTGCCCGAACCGGTGGCGCAGGCGATTCAGTCTGGCCGCCTAGTGGTAGCGGCGGTTTTATCTGGCAATCGCAACTTCGAAGGTCGGATTCACCCCCTGACCCGGGCCAACTATTTAGCTTCGCCACCGTTAGTGGTGGCCTATGCCTTGGCAGGTACCGTCGATATCGATCTGCTCCAGGAACCCATTGGCACCGATTCGAATGGACGGCCGGTATATCTGCATGAGATCTGGCCCACCCGGGAGGAGCTCGAGCAGGTGCTCAAATCGGCGGTCGATCCGGAGAAGTTTCGCCGAGTCTACGCCAAGCTCGATGATTTTAACCCAGAGTGGAACGCAATCCAGGTCCCAGGAAGCATCCTGTATGACTGGCCACTTGAGTCCACTTATATCCAGGAGCCGCCTTTCTTTAAAGACTTCAAACTCGAACCTGAGCCGATCGGGCCGATCGAAGGCGCCAGAGTTCTGGCGCTGTTTGGGGATTCGGTGACTACCGACCACATCTCGCCAGCCGGGGTGATCCCAGAGGGGCCGGCGGCAGCCTACCTGCGCGCAAAAGGAGTAGAACCGAAAGATTTCAATACCTTCGGGGCAAGACGCGGTAACCATGAGGTGATGATGCGTGGCACTTTCGCCAATATTCGCCTTAAGAACCTGCTGGTGCCGGGTAGAGAGGGAGGGGTCACGATCTATCTGCCGACGGGTGAGCCAATGTGGATCTTCGATGCCGCCATGCGTTACCTTAAGGAAAAAATACCGACGATCGTCCTGGCCGGCAAGGATTACGGCATGGGGAGTTCGCGCGATTGGGCCGCAAAGGGGCCGAGGCTCCTTGGGGTGCGGGCGGTGATTGCCGAAAGCTTCGAGCGGATTCATCGCAGTAATCTGGTGGGCATGGGGATTTTACCTTTGACCTTCAAGCCCGGGGATAGCATCAAGCGCCTGGGTCTGACTGGGCACGAACGCTACACTATCCCGGTGAGCGAGGATCTTCTCCCAGGCGGCGAACTTGAGGTGGTCGCTGAAGCCGATGATGGGGCTAGGACTTCCTTTCCAGTAGACCTTGGATTGCACAGTGCGGCGGAGCTGGAGTATTACCGAAACGGTGGAATCTTGCAGACAGTCTTGCGAGGGATGTTGAAGAACGCTTAAGTAACATGAGCTCTCCAGCTTTCGATGTCGAAGCGTTCCTTAAGTCCCTTACCCCCTTGCCCGGGGTTTATAGAATGCTCGATGCCGAAGGAACCCCCCTCTATATAGGCAAGGCCAGTAATTTGAGGCAACGGGTAGCGAGCTATTTTCGAGGCCAGCAATCTCCCAAGCAACGGGCTATGTTGGCAAGGCTTGCTCGGATCGAGGTGACGGTCACACGCACCGAAGGTGAAGCCTTGCTGCTCGAGAGCCAGCTGATCAAGCGTTATCAGCCGCGCTACAACATCTGCCTTAAGGATGATAAGAGTTATCCTTATATTTATGTTTCCACCGAGCATCCCTTTCCTAGATTGAGTTTTCACCGGGGAGCGCGCAACCTCCCAGGGCGGTATTTCGGACCTTATCCCAGCGCAAGCTCCGTGCGTCAGACCTTGAAAGTTCTCAAAAAGATATTTCCGGTCCGACAATGCGAGGACAGCTACTATAGCCACCGCAGTCGGCCTTGCCTGGAGTATCAAATCAAGCGCTGCACCGCACCGTGCGTCGGTTACGTGGAGCAAGCCGATTACCGCCAAGACGTGGAAGACACGCTCAAGTTTCTGGAAGGTCAAGGGCAAAAATTGGTGGACGATCTAGTCCGGCGGATGGAGTCTGCGGCAGACAAGCTCGAGTTCGAGCAGGCGGCCCGTTACCGCAATCAGATCGCCGCCCTGCGTGAAATTCTTGAGACAAGCGCGCTGGCAGGAGGTCGGGGAGACCTGGATGCGATCGCCGTAGCCCTAGACGATAAGCTTGCGTGCGTCCAGGTGGCCTGGTTTCGAGGCGGGCGTTATCTTGGGGATAAGGCTTATTTCCCGACGCTCCCTTTTGGGGCGACTCCTGCCCGAGTGCTAACGGCCTTCCTAGGCCAGTATTATCTGGACAAGCCGATTCCCGCCG
Source organism: Methylohalobius sp. (assembly GCA_046295755.1). Taxonomy (GTDB): domain Bacteria; phylum Pseudomonadota; class Gammaproteobacteria; order Methylococcales; family Methylothermaceae; genus Methylohalobius. The sequence continues at coordinate 8,174 of JBKBMR010000038.1, read as the reverse complement.
AGATCGTCCTCAGCCAAGAGCCGGAGGAGTCGGATTTGCTGACCGAAGTGCTGAGCCGCCAAGCCGGCCGCAGGGTGCGGCTGATCAGCCAACCCCGCGGCCAGCGTCGGGAGTGGCTGGAGATGGCCCAGGTCAATGCACTTGCCTCGCTGCGCCAGCGCCTGTCCCGGCGGCGCGAAACTGAAGTGCGCCTAGAGGCGCTCGCCGCCCTTTTATCTCTGGAAAAGCCCCCAAGGCGCGTGGAATGTTTCGACGTCAGCCATATTCATGGAGATCAAACGGTCGCCGCCTGCGTGGTGTTCGACCAACAAGGACCGATTAAACCCGCCTACCGGAGGTTCAACATCCGCGGCATCGTCGCGGGTGACGATTATGCCGCCATGGCCCAAACAATCCGGCGTCGATTCCAGCGCGCGGATGGAGAACGGCAGGAGCTGCCAGATCTGGTGTTGATTGACGGCGGCAAAGGGCAGGTGCGGGCAGTCAACGCGGTCCTGGCAGAATTGGGATTGGCTCAAATTCCAATCGTCGGGGTTGCCAAGGGACGCGATCGGCGGGGTGGAGAGGAGAGCCTCTATTTGGCTTGGCAGGACGCCTGGCTGTATCCCAGAGATCACCCAGGGTTGCTGCTGATCCGCCAAATCCGCGATGAAGCCCACCGTTTTGCCGCAAGTGGGCATCGGCAGCGCCGCAGCGGGCGCCGGTCGATCCTAGAATCCATCGTGGGATTGGGACCGCGCCGGCGTCAGCGTCTGCTCCAGCAGTTTGGAGGGCTTTCAGGCGTCAAAAGGGCGAGCGTGGAGGCGTTGAGTTCAGTAGAAGGCATCGGTCGGCAGCTGGCGCAACGAATCTATCAAACTTTGCACGATCAAGGCGCTTGAATACGAGCTCATTTAACATCGCGACCTGGTTGACGCTGCTGCGCATCGCCCTGATCCCGGTATTAGTGCTTTTGTTTTACCTGCCGTGGTCGGGGGCGCGGGTAATATGCGCCTTGATTTTTCTGTTGGCTTCTTTGACCGATTGGTTGGACGGGTATCTGGCGCGCCGGTTGAATCAGACGACCGCTTTTGGCGCCTTTCTCGATCCGGTCGCTGACAAGTTGATGGTAGCTGCGGCCTTGGTCCTTTTGGTTCAGAACGATCCTGAGCCGTGGCTGGCGGTAGGGGCGGTGATCATCATCGGACGCGAGATCGCGATCGCTTCACTGCGGGAATGGATGGCCGAACTCGGCCAGCGTAAGAAAGTCGAGGTTTCCTGGCTAGGCAAAGTCAAGACGACATTGCAAATGAGCGCGATCACCCTGCTGTTGTTCGCGGTGGATTGGTGGACCGAAGTACTGCGGCCATTTGGCTATCTCTTTCTGGTGCTTGCGGCGCTGATGACCTTATGGTCGATGGTCAATTATCTGCGTTTGGCTTGGCCAAGCTTGATGGAAGCTGATGATCCTTAAGCCACCTTGAAGATTTCTCGCTTCGCTCGAAATGACACGGTCTTGCTCAAAACGACACGCGCTTCGCTCGAAGTGTAAAATAGATTTTAACCTTAGCTTAAATCCAAAGAGGTTTTCGGCCATGTCCAACCGTTACCGTACTGAAAACTTGCGAATTCGGGAAATCAGGGAGGTCATTCCGCCCCAGCAGCTTCACGACGAACTGCCTTTGACCGAAGCGGCGGCCCGCACCACTTACGAGACTCGCCGGGCGATCCACGCGATCTTAACCGGAGAGGACAAACGCCTGTTGGTGATCATCGGCCCCTGTTCGATCCATGATCCAAACGCGGCGCGCGACTATGCTAGCCGTTTGGTGAGGTGGAAGGAATCGTTGGCGGACGAGCTGCTGATCGTAATGCGGGTGTATTTTGAAAAACCGCGTACCCGCATCGGGTGGAAGGGTTTGATCAACGATCCAGACTTGGACGAGAGCTTCAACATCAATAAAGGGCTGCGCTTGGCCCGCAAGCTTCTCCTAGATATCAACGAAATGGGCTTGCCAGCGGCTACTGAATATCTGGACCTGATTACTCCTCAATACGTCTCGGACTTGATCGCCTGGGGGGCGATCGGTGCGCGTACGACCGAAAGCCAGGTCCATCGGGAGTTGGCCTCGGGCTTGTCGTGCCCGGTGGGATTCAAGAACGCCACCGACGGTTCGGTTCAGGTGGCGGTGGATGCCATCGCCTCAGCGCGGCGCCCGCATCATTTTCTGTCGCTGACCAAAGCGGGGCATTCGGCGATTTTTTCCACCATCGGCAACGAGGATTGTCACCTGATCCTGCGCGGCGGCCGCCGTCCCAATTACGATGCCGAAAGCGTCAACGAAGCGGCCGAGGCCTTAGAGCAGGCAGGGCTGCCGGCACGGATTATGATCGACTTCAGCCACGGCAACAGCTTCAAGCAGTACAAGCGGCAATTGCTGGTAGCTGAGGACGTCAGTCAGCAGATCGCAGCTGGGGATGAGCGCATCATCGGGGTGATGGTGGAGAGCAATCTGAAAGAGGGGCGGCAAGATATCAGGCCAGGACATCCGCTGGAGTACGGAAAAAGCGTCACCGATGCTTGTCTGGGCTGGGAGGACAGCGAGACGGTGTTGGAAATGTTGGCGCAAGCGGTGCGCAAGCGCCGGGGCAACTCGGTGGTAGGGTGAGGAGCGTAATGGCAGAAACGGTAGAAGTTATCGTCAATGGCGAATCGCACAGGATCCGTACGGGCGCATCCCTGGCAGATTTAGTGGCAGAATTGGGTCTTTCCGAGTCCAAGATTGCGGTAGAGTTGAACCGGCGCATCGTTCCGCACGGCCGCTATGCCGAGGAGATTCTCAAGGAGGGTGATCGGATCGAGATCGTCCGCGCCATCGGTGGAGGACAAGCAGTGGATGACGAGGATCCTTTGCGCATTGCCGGTCGGGTGTTTCGTTCCAGGTTGTTGGTGGGGACTGGAAAATACAAGGATCTATCCGAGACAAAAGCCGCCATCGAGGCCAGCGGCGCCGAAATCGTCACCGTGGCGATCCGCAGAACCAACATCGGCCAGCGCCAGGATGAGCCCAACCTTTTGGATGTCATTTCCCCTGAGCGCTACTGCATCCTGCCCAACACGGCGGGTTGTTACACCGTCGAGGATGCCGTGCGTACTTGTCATCTGGCGCGTGAGCTTTTAGGGGGGCACAAACTGGTGAAGCTGGAAGTCTTAGGAGACGATAAGACCTTGTATCCGGATGTAGTGGGCACACTTGAGGCCGCCAGGGTTTTGATCCGGGATGGCTTTGAGGTGATGGTCTATACCAACGACGATCCGGTGGTGGCCAAAAAGCTCGAAGACCTAGGTTGTGTTGCGGTCATGCCGCTGGCGGCGCCGATCGGCTCTGGGCTTGGAATCCGCAATCCGTATAACATTCGCACCATCGTCGAGAATGCGACCGTGCCGATTCTGGTAGACGCAGGGGTAGGGACGGCTTCCGATGCAACTGTCGCGATGGAGCTGGGTTGTGACGGGGTGCTGATGAACACTGCCATCGCCGAGGCGAAAAACCCGGTGCTGATGGCCCAAGCGATGAAGCTGGGGGTGGAAGCAGGGCGCAAGGCGTATCTTGCCGGGCGCATGCCTAGGCGGCGCTATGCTTCGGCTTCCTCGCCCCTGGATGGAGTGTTTTTCTAAGGGCAGGCGGATGAGATCTTCGCAGCAGTTGTTCGAGGCAGCCGCGACGCTGATTCCCGGCGGTGTCAACTCGCCGGTACGCGCTTTCAAGGGGGTAGGCGGCAGACCGGTATTTTTCGATCGCGCTAAGGGGCCGTTTCTGTACGATGTAGAAGGGCGCCGCTACATAGACTATGTGGGTTCCTGGGGAGCGATGATCTTAGGCCATGCCCATCCTGAGGTTTTGGCGGCGTTGACGGTAGCTGCGGAAAAGGGTTTAAGTTTTGGCGCGCCGACCGAGATCGAGGTACAGATGGCGCGCTTTTTGTGCGACAAGGTTCCTTCGTTGGAAATGGTGCGGCTAGTCAACTCTGGCACTGAGGCGACCATGAGCGCGATTCGCTTGGCGCGCGGATTCACCGGGCGCGACAAAATCGTCAAGTTCGAGGGTTGCTACCACGGCCACGCCGACAG
>JBKBMR010000038.1:0-3964 GCA_046295755.1 Methylohalobius sp. | reverse complement strand
ACCGGGGTTTTTGGAGACCCTGCGTGAGGTGTGCACTCGTTCTGGCAGCGTGTTGATCTTCGACGAGGTCATGACTGGGTTTAGAGTAGCCTTAGGGGGGGCACAAGCGCTATATGGGGTCACTCCGGACCTTACCACCCTGGGTAAAGTCATCGGTGGCGGAATGCCGGTAGGGGCTTTCGGAGGTCGGCGCGAGATCATGGAGTACCTTGCGCCGCAAGGTCCGGTCTATCAGGCAGGTACCTTGTCCGGCAATCCGGTCGCTTTGGCCGCTGGGATCAAGACTTTGGAGCTGGTTTCCGAACCCGGTTTCTACGCTCGGCTGACGGAGAAGACCTTGGCCTTGACCCAAGGGCTTCAAGAGCGGGCGGCTGCCTGCGGCGTAGAGCTTCGCACCAATCAGGTCGGCGGCATGTTTGGGCTGTTTTTCACCGCTTCCCCTGAGGTCACTAATTTCGCCCAGGTGATGGCCTGCGACCAGGAGCTTTTCAAACGCTTCTTCCACGGCATGCTGAGCGAGGGGGTGTATCTTGCGCCTTCTGCCTTCGAAGCCGGCTTTGTCTCAGCCGCCCACGATGAGGATACCCTGACCGCCACCCTAGCAGCCGCCGAGCGGGTTTTACGGCGTCTTTAAACCAGCTGAGCGGTGGAATCCCTCTACTTTTGGGTGATCGCTTACCCTCATTGGGCCGAGGGACTAGTATTTCTAGTGGCTTGGTTGGAATCCCTGGCGGTGGTAGGGCTAGCTGTGCCAGGGGTGGCGATGATGTTCGGCGCCGGCGTCTTTGGGCTTGGCCGCCAAGGTCTCCGGGCAGCTCTTGAAAAACTGCTCAGGCGCGTTTCATCGACTCGAAGAATTCGGCATTGGTTTTGGTCTGACGCAGCTTATCCAGCAGGAATTCGATGGCTGCGATTTCATCCATGGGCTGGAGGATCTTGCGCAAGATCCAAGCCTTTTGCAGCTCATCCGGGGGCACTAAGTACTCCTCCCTGCGGGTTCCAGAACGATTGATGTTAATCGCAGGATAGACGCGTTTTTCGGCGATCTTACGCTCAAGGTGCAATTCCATGTTGCCGGTGCCCTTGAATTCTTCAAAGATCACGTCGTCCATGCGCGATCCGGTCTCGATCAAGGCAGTGGCGATGATGGTTAAGCTTCCGCCTTCTTCGATGTTGCGCGCGGCACCGAAGAAGCGCTTGGGTTTTTCCAGGGCGTTGGCGTCTACCCCGCCGGTCAGCAATTTGCCGGAGGAGGGGACTACAGTGTTATAAGCGCGCGCTAAGCGAGTGATGGAATCGAGCAGGATCACTACGTCCCGCCTGTGTTCCACCAGGCGCTTGGCTTTCTCGATCACCATCTCGGCGACCTGGACGTGGCGGGTCGGCGGCTCGTCGAAGGTGCTGGAGATGACCTCGCCGCGGACGCTGCGTTCCATCTCGGTCACTTCTTCAGGCCGCTCGTCGATGAGGAGCACGATCAGATAACACTCTGGATTCTTGATCGCAATGGAGTGAGCGATTTTCTGCAGGATCATGGTCTTACCGGCTTTCGGCGGGGACACGATCAGGCCGCGCTGACCTTTGCCGATGGGGGCGACTAGGTCGATCACCCGCGCAGTCAGGTCCTCGGTGCTACCGTTGCCCAGCTCTAACACGAAGCGTTCCTGGGCAAACAGCGGGGTCAGATTGGAAAAATCGACTTTGTGTTTGGCCACTTCCGGAGGCTCGAAATTGATCTGCTCCACCTTGAGCATGGCAAAGTAACGTTCCCCTTCTTTGGGGGGGCGGATCTTGCCGGAGATCGTGTCCCCGGTACGCAGGCTGAAGCGGCGGATCTGGCTAGGAGAGACATAGATGTCATCGGGGCCAGCCAAATAGGAGCAATCTGCCGAGCGCAAGAAACCGAAGCCATCCTGGAGGATTTCCAAAACCCCGTCTCCGTATATATCCTCGCCGTTTTTTGCCAATTTCTTAAGGATGGCAAAGATCAGGTCTTGCTTCCGGCTGCGGGAGACGCCTTCGATTTCCAGGGATTCTGCAATTTCCAACAGTTCTGCCGCGGATTTACGTTTAAGTTCAGTCAGATTCATGGGTGAAAGTCATTTAAGTTTTTGATAGTAGCCAGATCACCCACCGATTGGATGAGCGATCTGAAAAGAGGGATGACAGCAGGTGAGATATGCTCAACTCCCGCCTATGCCTACGATTATAGGCGGGTAGGTTCAATTACAGGTTCTGTTCCAGAAAAGCCTTGAGCTGGGATTTACTCAAAGCGCCGACTTTGGTCGCCTCCACCTCACCGTTCTTGAACAGCATCAGGGTGGGAATGCCTCGCACCCCGTAGTGCTGGGGGGTTCTTGGATTTTCATCGATGTTCAGCTTGGCTACTTTCAAACGCCCCTGATACTCTTCGGCGATCTGATCGAGAATAGGGGCCACCATTTTGCAGGGACCGCACCATTCCGCCCAGAAGTCCACGAGCACCGGTTGTTCGGATTGTAACACTTCACGTTCAAAGCTATCGTCGGTTACATGCACGGTTGCATCACTCACGCGCGTCTCCAATTTAGGTTGTTGGAAAAGGTCAAAATCGGGAACTGCTTGCCTTAATTTGAGCTTAATCAGTCCTGAATTTCAAGTTTTTTGTGGGGGCTAAGCGAACGAACAGAGAGGTGGTAGCATCAGCAGACACCTTATAGACTAATTTTTTTAAAATTATTTCCCGATCATGGTTTTAGAGGACTGCCTTATGCATACCTTCGATTTGGCCGGATTACAAGCTGCGGTATTGAATGCGACTCGCCGGGCTGGGCACAAAATCCTCAAAATCTACGCTTCTGATTTTCAAGTTGGATTCAAAGGCGACCAATCCCCTCTGACTGCTGCAGACACCGCTGCTCACCGTTGCCTGAAGGAAACGCTGACGAATTTGCCGGTGAAGTTCCCTATCCTTTCCGAGGAGGAGATCTTGCCTTATCAGGAGCGCAAAAAGTGGCAAACTTATTGGCTGCTTGACCCACTCGATGGAACCAAGGAATTCATCAAGCGCAACGGCGAATTCACCGTCAATGTGGCGCTCATCCACAACCGTGAGCCGCTTCTCGGAGTGGTCCATGTGCCAGTCCAAGACACTACGTATTATGCAGCAAGGGGTCTTGGCGCTTTCAAGCAAGTGGGGGAGGCGGCGCCGGAAGCGATCTGCGTGCGCAAGCCGGCCCCTGCCAAACTCGTCATCGTCGGTAGCCGGTCCCATCAGACTCCCGCGTTTAAAGCGTATCTAGAAAAGTTGGACGGCGCGTATGAACTGATCTTCATCGGAAGCTCCCTCAAATTCTGTTTGGTGGCCGAAGGCCGCGCTGATCTTTACCCGCGTCTTGGCCCGACTTCGGAATGGGATACTGCCGCCGCCCATTGCGTTGTGGCAGAGGCGGGTGGATACGTAGTCGATCTTTCCGGAAAACCTCTGCGCTACAACACCAAGGAATCGATCCTCAATCCCTATTTTCTGGCCTATGGAGACAATTCCCGCAACTGGTTGGCCTATTTGCCGGAAGAGCTTTGGCCTTAAGGCACGCGCTTGAGCTGCAAGTGTCTCACTTTCGGGGCTTGGCCAAGCTTCAAAGCGAGTTCTGCCAAAAACACATCCATCGCGCTGTGGTAGCGGAGCAGATAGCGGATGCAGAACCGAAACAAGGGGTGGTAGACGTGTTCGGTTTCGGTAATGGTAAGCACGGTCTCGCCGTTTTCCTCCTTCAGTTGGTAGGTCCAGCGGCCGCGCAAAGGCAGCGCAGGATCGGCCATCTGCGTCACCAGCCAGGAAGGCGGCTTGGCTTCCACGACTTTGAACGGAATTTTGCCAGCTTCTGAACTGACCTCGATCCACATCGGCAGGCCGTCTTCAGCCTGATAGACCTCTACGCGTTTCAAACCCATCCGCCAGCTAGGGTAGGCCTTGAAGTCGGTG
>JBKBMR010000037.1:12429-15771 GCA_046295755.1 Methylohalobius sp. | reverse complement strand
GGAAGGGATAAAACATGGGGAATAGGGGCAGCTTCTGCCGCCATTTAGGCTTTGGTACGTTGAATCCTAAGCACTACTTCCAGCTTGCGCAATCTTCGAATAATCCGGGCCAGATGAACGCGGTTCTTTACCGTCAGGGTGATGATGTCGGTACTGGTGTGACTGTCTTGCTGGGTGATCTGAAAGTTTTCGATATTTGCGCCTTCTTCGGCGATGGCGGAGGCTACCTTGGCCAGCGTCCCAGGCCGATCCCATAGAACTACGCGGAGTTCCACCGGAAATTCACCATCGGTACATTCGTCCCACTCAGCGAGCACCCAGGTGACCTGTTTCTTCTGGAATTCCAGCGCGTTTTTACATTCGCTGCGATGGACCACAAACCCCTTACCGGGATTGAAAAAGCCAACGATGGCGTCCCCTGGAATCGGACGGCAACACCTAGCTAGGTTCACCACCATGCCTTCGGTTCCCTTGATGAGCAACGGCGCCCCACCCCCGGGACGATCATCCGAGACTGCCTCTGCGCCCTCCCCTGCCTGCAAAGCCAGTTGCCTTGCCACCAACAAGGCCATACGGTTGCCGAAACCGATGGCTTCGAGCAAGTCATCCAGCCGCGCAAAACCCATTGCCTGAAGGCTAGCTGCGATCTGGCTGTCAGGCAGCGATTTCAAGCTCAATCCTAGCTTGTTGAGTTCCGCCTCGAGCATCCGACCGCCCAAATCTATCGCTTCTTGGGTCTTTAGGTTGCGCAAAAAGCCCCGGATGGCGCTGCGGGCTTTAGCGGTGACCACGTAGTTGAGCCAGGAAGGATCAGGGCGAGCCCAGCTTTTGGTGATCGCCTCCACCGTCTGGCCATTGTCAAGCACGGTGTGAAGCGGGACTAGCTGGCCATTGATGCGGGCTCCGACGCAGCGATCGCCGATCTCAGTGTGCACCGCATAGGCGAAATCCAAAGCCGTCGCCCCTTGGGGAAGTTTGACGATGTCGCCCTGGGGCGTAAACACGTATATCTCAGAGGGGAAAAGATCGACCTTGAGGTTGTCGAGAAATTCGAGCGAACCACCTGCATTGCGCTGATGCTCTAGAAATTCGTTGATCCAGGCGTAGGCTCTTGCCTTGACCGCATCGCTTTGATCGATTTCTTTCTTGTAGAGCCAATGGGCAGCGATCCCGTTCTCGGCGATCCGATGCATGTCGCGGGTGCGGATCTGGACTTCCACCGGCACTCCATAAGGCCCCACCACCCCAGTATGGAGGGATTGGTAACCGTTCTCCTTGGGCAAGGCGATGTAGTCCTTAAACCGACCTGGGATCGGCTTGTACAAGCCGTGCACCAACCCTAGCACCCGATAGCATTCGTCCACGTCGTGAGTGAGGATACGCACTGCATGGACGTCGTAGACCTGGCGGAAAGACAATCCCTTGGTGCGCATCTTCTGATAAATGCTAAAAATGTGTTTTTCGCGGCTGGAAACCGAGCAATTTAAGCCGGCTTCCCGCAATCTCTGGGAGATCGCCCGTTCGATGGTGGCGACGACTTCCTTGCGGTTGCCCCGGGCGCGCCGGATCGCTTTCTTTAAAATCCGGTAACGCCAAGGATACATAGCCTGCACGGCCAATTCTTCCAGCTCCAGGCGCATCCTATGCATCCCTAAGCGTTCAGCCAACGGTGCGTAGATTTCCAGGGTTTCGCGGGCAAAGCGCCGGCGCTTCTCCGGCGCCATGGGCCCCAAGGTGCGCATGTTGTGGAGACGATCGGCCAGCTTGACCAAGATCACTCTGAGATCCTTGGCCATAGCCAGGATCATTTTGCGCAGGGATTCAGCCTGGATTTCCTGTTTGGACTTGCAGTCCAGCTGGGTCAATTTGGTGACCCCGTCCACAAGATCGCTCACCTCCTGACCGAAAGCCTCAGCAAGCTGCGCCTTGGTGACCTGAGTATCCTCGATCACATCGTGCAAAATGGCCGCGGCGATACCGGCTGAATCCATACGCATTTCCTGGGCTAGGATCAACGCCACCGAGAGCGGATGGCAAACAAAAGGTTCCCCGCTTAAGCGAAACTGAGCCGCGTGCGCGGCGTCGGCAAAGCGGTATGCCTGCTTGACCGTTTCTATCTGAGCCGGATCGAAATAGTCGGTCACTGCTTCAACCAGAGTCCTCGCCAGGACGTCTTGAGGCCGTTCAGTTTTCCAGGCTGGCGCTGCCATCATGCTCACCTAAATCATCTGCTCTTCCGGCATGATCTCTTTGACCCTTGTGACTCCCCCATCCATGTCCACTTCTTTGAGTTTGTTGAGGTCTAACTTGCCGGCGGCAATCTCACGTAAAGCCACCACCGTGGCTTTATCGTTGCCCCAGTCGACCAAGGGTTCTGCACCAGCCAAAAGCTGGCGCGCGCGCTTGGCCGCTAGAAGCACCAACTCGAAGCGGTTGTCTACTCGATTTAGACAATCTTCAACAGTAATACGTGCCATCTAGACTGCTATCAAGAAAGTGCGCGAAGGTGCGCACGGTTCTCTTCCTGCCCCGACGGGTCTTTGACCCATTCGTATCTGACAGGCGTGACTTTCCCGACTACGACAGGAACCATTCCTGCCGCAGCGCCGCCGTTGCCGGACGGACTCGCCACGGGTAGGGCAGTTGCGGTTGCCAGCCGTTGGCCGCCTTGCCTGTGCTCATAGTGCGTTCCATGTCCTAATAACACACTGTTCACTTATTGTTAAACTAGAGTCTAGCTCCTTAGAAATCGAGCTGTTGTAAAAATATAACAAATCCGTTGCAAGAACAACCACTCAACAATCGCGCTGCTCTAAAATCTCTACGGCCGGCAATTTCCTGCCTTCGAGGAACTCGAGGAAAGCCCCCCCCGCTGTGGATTGATAATCGATCCCATCCTCGACGCCGTATTTTTCAATCGCCGCTAGAGTATCTCCCCCACCGGCGATGGAGAACGCAGAACTTTTGGCAATCGCTTCGGCGATTTTACGAGTACCTTCGCCGAATTGATCGATCTCGAACACTCCCACTGGCCCGTTCCAGACGATGGTAGCAGCGCTTTGAATCAGCGCCGCGTAACGTTCCGCAGTCTGGGGGCCAATATCCAAAATCAGGTCGTCGTCGGCGACCTGATCGACCGCCTTGACTTCGGCTTGAGCCGCCCTCGAGAGCTCCTTGGCGACGACCACGTCGACAGGCAGAGGAATCTCGGCGCCACGCGCCTTGGCTTGTTCTAAAAGACGTTTAGCCTCTGGTATCAATTCCGGTTCATAGAGGGATTTGCCAAGCTTAAAGCCTTGCGCAGCGATAAATGTATTGGCAATGCCGCCTCCTACAATTAAC
>JBKBMR010000037.1:10595-12330 GCA_046295755.1 Methylohalobius sp. | reverse complement strand
GGTTCATAGAGGGATTTGCCAAGCTTAAAGCCTTGCGCAGCGATAAATGTATTGGCAATGCCGCCTCCTACAATTAACCGATCTACTTTTTGCGCCAAAGTTTCCAGCACCTTAAGCTTGGTGGAAACTTTAGCCCCGCCGACGATGGCCAAAAGCGGACGCTGGGGATGTTCCAACGCTTTGCTCAAAGCGTCGAGCTCCCGGATCAGTAACAGTCCGCCGCACACTTTTGGCGCAAATTTGGCCACTGCGTGCGTCGAAGCCTCGGCGCGGTGAGCGGTGGCAAAGGCATCCATGACGAATACGTCGCACAACGCCGCCATCCTTTTCCCCAACTCCGGGTCGTCCGCTTTCTCGCCGGGCAGAAAGCGGACGTTTTCCAGCAATACCACCTCCCCAGGCGCCTGCTGCCAGTTGCCATCGATCCAGTCGCGAATCAACCTTACCTCCTGGCCCAACAATTCCCCTAAACGCTTCGCTACTGGTGCCAAGGAGTATTGCTCATCGTAAACTCCCTCTTTAGGGCGTCCTAAATGGGACATGACCATCACCTTGGCCGCGCCTTGCGCAAGGGCCTGGCGGATGGTGGGAAGGCTGGCGCAGATTCGAGCATCGGAGGTGATCTTACCTTCTTGGATTGGGACGTTGAGATCGGCCCGGATCAGCACCCGCTTGCCGCGCAAATCCAAATCAGTCATTGGCTTGATGGTCATGTCGCCTCCTCAAAAGTTATCCACCTGTCTGCACGGATTCGGCCTGGGGAGTCTCCTCAGGCTCGGGCTTCCACTTGATCGAACAGCCCATGCTGGGAATCTGCTCTTTGGGGCCATTGCCGGTGATGGCGATCTTTTTCATCGCCTCGAACAGTTCCCGGCGCGCGTCAGGGACCGGCTCTTTTTTGCTTTCGTCTAGCCGCCCCCGGTACTGCAGCTCAAGATGGGCGTTGTAGCCAAAGAAATCGGGGGTACATACGGCGCCGAATGCTTTGGCGACTTCTTGGGTTTCGTCAAATAGATAAGGGAAAGGAAACTTTTTTTCCTCCGCCAATTTTTTCATATTTTCGAACGAATCTTCGGGATATTGGCTAGGATCGTTGGCGTTGATCGCCACGCATCCGATTCCGTACTTTTTAAGCTCTGCTGCATCGCGGATAATGCGATCTAGAACCGCTTTGACGTAAGGGCAATGATTGCAGATGAACATCACCAAAAGACCGTTAGGACCACGGCACTCGTCCCGGGTCCATACCTTGCCGTCCACCCCGGGCAAAGCAAAATTGGGGCAGGGTTTACCAAACTCGCACAGTGGGGTTTCGGTTGCCGCCATCGTACATCCTCCTCGTTTAAGTTTAAGGTTGGTATTGGAATTTTTCACCCCGCACGCTTGGGGAGTGAAAAATCATAACAAATCGCACCTTAAGCTGTCTTGGCTGGATGCGTTTGGCAGTTAACGCATTCATCCTCGCTCTGGTCGCCGTCTGCCTCGTTGTCTGGGGAGTTGGCTGGCAGTTGCTTCCTGCCTATCGGGGGAAAATCCACCTGCCTTCCTTGGACGCGCCGGTGACCGTTGTTTTTGACCGCTTCGCTATTCCCCTCGTCGAGGCGCAAAGCCGGCAGGACGCGTTCCGCGCGCTGGGATTCCTCCATGCTCAAGAACGCTTCTTACAAATGGAGCTGACCCGGCGCAAAATGTCCGGCAAGCTCGCCGAGGTTTTCGGTGAGATCGCCTTGGAATC
>JBKBMR010000037.1:0-10495 GCA_046295755.1 Methylohalobius sp. | reverse complement strand
GATCTTCGTCAGCGCACACTAGGTTTCCATCAGGTCGCCCAGGATGCCGCCCAGCGCTTGCCCAAAGCGCACCGTCTCCTCTGCGAGGCTTATGCCGATGGCGTCAACGCTTACCTAGGGCGCAAACTGCCCGTTGACGCTTGGCTATTAGGCATTAAACCTGATCCCTGGCGCTGCCGCGACACCCTCTTAGTCGTCCTGTCCATGTTCCAGGAACTAGACGAGATCAGCGACCAGGAACGGATGCTGACGGTGATGGCCAAGGCTTTGCCAGAGGAAGTCGTCGCCTTCCTCACCCCGGACCAGGACCCTCTGGATCGCCTCCTACTCGGCAAACCCTGCAGCCGCCGTCCGCTCCATCCGGTGCCAATCGCCGCCATTGCCAAGCTTTTGGGGCAGGCTCCCGCTGCCGAGGTAGTTGAGGTAGCCTCTCCTTGGGGATCCAACCAGTGGGCTATCGCCTCTCCCCAAGGCGCGCTTTTGGCCAACGACATGCACCTTCCGCTAAGCGTTCCCAACCTCTGGTACCGGGCGAGACTCCGTTATGCCGGAATCACCTTGGACGGGATCACTTTGCCGGGTGTGCCCGGAATCGTTGCCGGAAGCAACGGCCATATCGTCTGGGGATTCACCAACGCCATGGCTGATGTGCGCGACTGGGTCGTGTTGGAAACCGACGCCGCCCATCCCGGTCGATACCGAACGCCAGAAGGCTGGGAGCCGCTTCAGACCCGGATTGAAAGCATCGCCGTTAAAGGCGAGCCGGCCCGACAAATCACTATCCACCTGAGCCGCTGGGGGCCGATCGCAGAGCACGATTGGCGGCAACGCCCGTTGGCGGCACACTGGAGCGCATTGGACCCCGCGGCGGTTGATCTCATGCTACTGGAACTAGATCAGGCCGACACCGTCGCCGAGGCGCTGGAGATCTTCAACCGCGCCGGGATGCCAGTGCAGAACGCGCTGGTTGCCGACGCCCAAGGCCACATCGGCTGGACCTTGAGCGGCCGCTTGCCGAAACGACAAGGGTTTGACGGCACCATCAGCCTAAGCTGGGCCGACGGCAAAGGCTGGCGTGGATACTATCCGCCGGAAGAACTCCCGCGCCTCATCGACCCTCCTCAAAGATTCCTTGCCACCGCTAACCACCGTACTTTAGGCTGCGATCAGCTCCCAATCGGCCACAATTTTGCCTCAAGCTTTCGAATTTACCGCATTTACCAACAGCTTCAGCTAAGCCCTAGCCCAGATCCGCTGCAAAGTTTTGCCTTGCAAATTGACACCGATGCAAGCTTTTACCGCTTTTATCAGAACTTGGCTCTGAGCCTGCTGGAAGGCGAAATTTCCCCCTTAGCCGGGCGGATTCGCGTTGCCCTTGCCGGCTGGAACGGGCGGGCCGATGTAGCAAGCTTAGGAATTGCGATCCTCGATCGTTGGCGCGCCAGTCTTAGCCGGAAAGTTTTAAGCCCTTTGTTTGCTTCGTGCTTAACCCTGGATCCAAGCTTTCGCTACCGCTGGCTAAAAAGCGAGGTACCTTTGCGCAAGCTGTTAACTCTACGCCATCCAGACACCCTGCCCGACAAAGGTTTTCCTGACTGGCAAGCCTTCCTGCGCGCCGATTTATTTAAAATCGCGCAAGAGCAAGAGCAGACCTATCACAAACCCATAGACAAGCTCACCTGGGGTGAAGTCAACCGGGCAAACATCGCCCACCCTTTGGCCCAAGGATTGCCCTGGCTTGGACGCTGGCTGAATTTTCCTAAAGACCCTCTAGCCGGCTGTCCCGAGTGCGTGCGCGCCGCGCGCCCCAATTACGGTGCCAGCATGCGGCTGGTAGCAGTGGCCGGGCATCCTGGCGTAGGGTTACTGCAGATGCCCGGTGGCCAATCCGGCCACCCCCTTTCCTCCCACTACGCCGACCAACACCCTTACTGGGTTGCGGGGAAACCGCTATCCTTAGCCCCCGGGCGTCCGGTCAGCCGCTTGCGCCTTCTCCCCGACCGGGATGGAGACTACCTCCTGCGAATCCGTCAAGCATTTGTGCGGATATTCGCACAGCTCCACAATTGGGCACTTGGTACACTGAGGCGCTCGTGCGGTGCAGATATAGCGGCCAAGGAGAATCAAAAGGTGATGGGCTACCCGTTTGAACTTGGGCGGTGTGACTCGGTTCAGTTTTTCTTCCACCTGGCGCACGGTTTTTCCCGGCGCCAGCCCAGTGCGGTTGCAGACGCGGAAGACGTGGGTGTCAACGGCGATAGTGGGCTCGCCGAAAGCGGTATTTAAAACCACGTTGGCGGTCTTGCGCCCCACCCCAGGCAAGGCCTCCAATTCCTTGCGGGTGCGCGGCACCTGCCCCCCATGCCGTTCCACAAGTTGTTTGGCCAGGTTGATGAGATTTTTAGCCTTGTGGTTGTACAGGCCGATGTGGCGGATGATCTGCTTGAGTTTGTCCTCGCCTAGGGCCAAGAGTTTCTGCGGGGTATCGGCGAGCCGAAACAGCTGCTCCGTCGCCTGGTTGACGCTCTTGTCGGTGGCCTGGGCCGAAAGCACCACCGCCACCAAAAGCTCAAACGGCGTGCGGTACTTAAGCTCGCTGGTCGGATTGGGAATGGCTTGGGCTAAGCGTTCAAAAATTTGCCGGCGTTTGTGCTGATTCACTTAACAACCGCTTTTTGGCTTCTAATTTAGCCCATCGTTCCTTTGCCTCTTGTGCCAATCGCCTGCGCTTGGCCAAAATCCTGCGCTTAATCTGCCTAGCCCGTTCCTTTCTCGCCTGTGAGGTCTTAGGCTGAAGTTCTTCTGGCGCAGGCTGCATTTGGATGCAATCGACCGGACAAGGCTCCAAGCACAACTTGCAGCCGATGCATTGGGCCGCGATCACGGTATGGGCGAAATTCCTCGCCCCCACGATCGCATCTACTGGGCAGGCGGGCAGACAGCGGGCACACCCTACGCAGCGGCCTTCATCGATGAAGGCAATGGCGATTTTTCTCACTGGTTCACGGCCATTCTCTAGCTTGTAAACTTAAGGTTTACTTGACCGCCATCCCTGGCCTGGCGCCGGCATCCGGCGAAAGGAGAAAAACCTCTTTTCCCCCCGGCCCAGCCGCCAGCACCATGCCTTCGGAAACGCCAAAGCGCATCTTGCGCGGCTTGAGGTTGGCGACTACGACCACCAACCGGCCCTCGAGCGCTTCAGGAGCATAGGCCTCTTTGATCCCGGCCAGCACGGTGCGCTTTTCCCCACCTAAGTCCAGGCTCAGCCGGAGCAGCTTATCCGAACCTTCCACCGCTTCCGCTTTCTGGATGCGGGCAACGCGCAGGTCGAGCTTAGCAAAATCGGCATAATCGATCCACGCGGGTTGGGAACTTGCCTTTGGTTCCAAGCTTTCCCTGGAAGCTTCCAGGACAGCGGCGATTCGGCTTGGGTCCACCCGCAGGATGAGCGGCCGAAACTCGAAGATGCGGTGGGCCAAAAGAGGCTGGGCAGAACGATCCGGCCATTTCTGTTCGGGAAGGTTCAAAAACGCTTCTGAATCCCGCGCCAGGCGCGGCAACACCGGCTTGAGGTAAGCTACGATCAGCCGATAGAGGTTTAAAGCCTGGGTGCATACGGCTAAAAGCTCTTTTTCCTTGGCCGGGTCCTTGGCCAACACCCAGGGCTTGTGCGCGTCTATGTACTGGTTGGCGGCATCGGCCAAGGCCATGATCTCGCGCATCGCTTTGCCGAATTCGCGCGCTTCATACCACTTGGCGATCTCCTCGCCAGCTAGGCAGAAACGCCTGAACAAATCGGGGTCTGGCAAAGACTCAGCCAATACGCCGGCAAAGCGCTTATGGACAAAGCCGGCACAGCGGCTGGCGATGTTGACCACTTTGCCTACCAGATCGGCGTTTACCCTTTGGATGAAATCGTCGAAATTCAGATCGATGTCTTCTACCCCAGCCCCCAATTTGGCGGCAAAGTAATAGCGCAGATACTGGGGATCGAGGTGATCGAGATAGGTGCGCGCCTTGATAAAGGTGCCGCGGGATTTGGACATCTTCTCGCCGTTAATGGTCAAAAACCCGTGGGCAAACACCGCCGTTGGTGTGCGAAGCCCAGCCCCGCGCAACATCGCTGGCCAGAACAGGACGTGGAAATAGACGATGTCCTTGCCGATGAAATGGTAGAGTTCGGCGGTGGCCTCAGGCCCGAAGTAGTCTTCAAAATCCAGACCGCGTTCCTGGCATAAGCGCTTGAAACTGGCCATATACCCTACGGGAGCGTCGAGCCAGACGTAGAAAAACTTGCCCGGAGCATCCGGAATCTCAAATCCAAAATACGGCGCATCGCGGGTGATGTCCCAATCCTTAAGGTCGGCTTTGAGCCACTCGTCCACCTTGTGCACCACCTCAGGTTGCAAGCGCCCCTGATGGACCCATTCTGCAAGGAACTCCCGGAACTGAGAGAGCTTAAAGAAATAGTGTTCGGTCTCTTTTTCTACCGGCTTGGCCCCAGAGACCGCCGAGCGCGGATTTTTAAGCTCGGTCGGGGAATAGGTCGCCCCGCACGCCTCGCAGCTGTCGCCGTATTGGTCTTGCGCCCCGCAGCGCGGGCATTCCCCCTTGATAAAGCGGTCGGGGAGAAACATCTGTTTGACCGGATCGTACAGTTGCCTGATGGTTTTGGCCTCGATATACCCTCTTTCCTTAAGGCGAAGGTATAACCGCTCGGAAAGTTCGCGGTTCTCCGGCGAGTGGGTGGAGTAATAGCAGTCAAAGCCGATGTCGAATTCGGCAAAATCGGCTCGGTGCTCTGCTCCTACGCGCTCGATCAATTCCTCTGGGCTAATTCCTTCTTGCTGGGCGCGGAGCATGATAGGGGTGCCGTGGGTGTCGTCGGCGCACACGTACCAGCACTCGGCCCCCTTGAGTTTCTGGAAACGCACCCAGATATCGGTCTGGATGTATTCGACCATGTGGCCTAGGTGGATGGGACCGTTGGCATACGGTAAGGCGCTGGTAACCAGCAGTTTGCGACGCGAAACTTGCATGAGCGCTTCAATCCTGGCTAACTATGTAAAAAAACATTTTATGCCTGGATGGAGCAAGATGGAAACGGCTTTAACGATCAGCCGGGGTTATCCTTTGCCCTTGGGCGTACACGCCTACGATGGCGGTTTCAACTTCGCCGTGTTCAGCCGCCACGCTACCCGGGTTTGGCTGCTGTTGTTCGATGATCACCAAGCGCTTGATCCCAAATGGTGCATCGAGCTGGACCCTAACCACCACCGCACCGGCGACATCTGGCACGTAGGCGTGCAGGGGGTCTGGGCTGGGCTTTCATACGTTTTTCAGGCGGATGGGCCATTTATTCCGTCCCAGGGCTATCGTTTCAATCCCCGCCGCGCTCTGCTCGATCCTTATGCGATCGCTTTAGTCGGAGTTCAGCACTGGGACTTTTCCATCCTATGCGAGACCTGGCTGCACCAGCACCCTGGCCAGCCGCTCCCCAAGGAGCAATACCGCGTCAAGTGCCTGGTTCCCTCGGAAGACGAATTCGACTGGGGCGACGACCGGCCGCCCAAGATTCCTTGGTCCGAAACTGTAATCTACGAGACCCACGTGCGCGGCCTGACCATCCACCCCTCATCGGAAACCTTAAGGCCCGGTACTTTTTTGGGGGTAATTGAAAAAATCCCTTACTTTAAACAACTGGGCATCACTGCTTTAGAGTTAATGCCGGTGCACCAGTTTAATCCCCACGAACTGGATCGCAAAAACCCCCTGACCGGAGAGCCCTTGGTTAACTACTGGGGCTATAACACCGTGGCGTTTTTTTCCCCGCACGCCCAGTACAGCACCAACCACAGGCCAGGCAGCCAGTTGACTGAGTTTAAGGCGATGGTCAAGGCCTTGCACGAGGCTGGGATCGAAGTCTTGCTCGACGTGGTGTTCAACCACACCGCCGAGGGCAATGAGACCGGCCCTACTTTGAACTTCAAGGGGCTAGACAACTGCATTTATTACTTATTGGACGAACGCGACAAAAGCCGCTATGTCAATTATTCCGGCTGCGGCAACACGCTAAACTGCAACCACCCGGTGGTACGCAACTACATTTTGGAGTGCCTGCGCTATTGGGTCACCGAGATGCACGTGGACGGTTTCCGCTTTGACCTAGCTTCGATTCTGGGGCGGGACCGCCAAGGCAAGCTCGTCCCCAACCCGCCGCTTTTGGAGTCCATCGCTGAGGACCCCATCCTGCGCGGGGTCAAGCTCATCGCCGAAGCCTGGGACGCTGGGGGAGCCTACCAGGTCGGCTTGTTTCCCGGCGAGCGTTGGTCGGAGTGGAACGGCCGTTACCGCGACGAAGTCCGCAGATTCTGGCGCGGCGACCGCGGTATGCTGGGATTATTTGCCACCCGCCTGTGCGGCAGCGCCGATCTCTATCAGCACAGCGGCAAGACGCCGGTCAACAGCATCAATTTCATCACCTGCCACGATGGCTTCACCCTAAACGACCTGGTCAGCTACAAGCACAAACACAACGAAGCCAACGGCGAAAATAATTTAGACGGCAGCAACGAGAACTACAGCTGTAACTACGGCGTCGAAGGCCCGACCGACGACCCAAACATCGAAGCGATACGGCTTCGCCAGATCAAGAACTTCTTAACAACCTTGTTCGTCTCGCGCGGCATCCCTATGCTTTTAGGCGGGGACGAGTTTCGCCGCACTCAGCAAGGCAATAACAACGCTTACTGCCAAGACAACGAAATTTCCTGGTACGACTGGCGGCTGGCGAAGAAGAACGCTCACCTCATCCGCTTCGTCAGGGAGTTGATCCGCTTCCGCCGCGCCAACCCGGTCTTGAGCCGAGAGGCCTTCTATCAACCGCACGAGATCGAATGGTTTGGACCTGAGCATTCGCCTCCTGATTGGCACGAAGGTCACGCCTTAGGTGCCCGCATCCACCCCGACTCTCCGCAAGGGCGCGAGTTATGCTTATTGTTCAACTCCGGGCGCGAGCCGGTCGAATTCGATCTGCCGCCTCCTCCATCTAGGCAGCGCTGGCACCTTGCCATAGACACCGCCGCTGCTTTTCCCAACGACATCCACGAGATAGGCACCGAGGTTCCGCTTTCTGGAAGTAACCGACTGCGCCTGATCGAACGCAGCCTAATCGTCCTCGTAGCTCGGGAGACATAAATCGTGTCTGACCTACGCCGCCACCCTGACCGACGCCGCACGAATTGGCGAACCTTGCTGTACGCCTTTGCCGGCGGCCGGCGCCGCGGTCCCCGGCGCGCCGCCGAACTCAATGCGCCTCATTACCTGGATATCTATGAAGACCCAAAGCTGCTGGCATGGTCTGTGGGAGTCCTCGGCGGCTGTGCCCTGGATGCCTTGTTGACTCTCCAGATCTTGGACCGCGGCGGCGTCGAGCTCAACCCGGCGATGGCGTTCCTGCTTCAGATCAGCATACCAGCTTTTTTCTCTGTGAAATATTCGCTCACCGCGGTCGCCGTCTTCTTCATTCTCCTACACGTCAATTTCACGCTTTGGAAAATTCCGGTGCGCAGCATCCTCTTTGGGCTGTTTTGCTTTTACCTCAGCCTGATCGGCTACGAAGGGTGGTTGCTGTCCGGTGAGAGCTGTACCGGAAACGCTTTTTCTACCAGCGCTGCCCCGACGCTGTCTCCCCAGACGTTGACGGCGGTACGAAACCGGTCTAAAAACCAGTCCACTGACAGGAGAATCCCGATATACTCCACCGGCAATCCGATGGCGTTGAGCACGATCACCATAGTCACCAAGCCTGCCTCAGGAATACCCGCCGCACCGATGGAAGCCAAAGTGGCGGTGAGTGCAACAGTTGCCTGCTGCATGAGACCCAACTCGATGCCCAGCAGCTGAGCGATGAAAATTGCCGCTACTGCCTCATACAGCGCCGTTCCATCCATGTTGACGGTAGCCCCTAAGGGGATCACAAGCTCGGCGGACGCTCGCGCCACCCCGGCCCGATCCACCGCAGACTCCAGCGTCACCGGCAAAGTGGCGGAGGAGCTGGCGGTGGAGAACGCGGTCAAGAGGGCCGGTGACATCTGAGCCATGAATCGATACGGGTGGCGGCGAGTGATCCCCCACAGAATCGCCGCCAACACTCCGAAGGCGTGCACTGCAAGCCCCAACAGGACAGTCAGCACGTACCATCCCGTCTGCTGGAGGACTTGCCCAAAGGTTCCCTGAGCTTGAGCCTCACCGAAGCGAGCAGCTACCAGGCAAAATACACCCAGGGGCGCCACCTGCATGACCGTTAAAACGCAGGCCATCAACGCCTCGTTGAGCTGCACGATCCATTCCTTAAGCCCTTTGACCTGCTCGCCGAGGACGGTCAACACGGCGGCAAACAGGATGGAAAACCCAATCAAGGGGAGCAATTCGGCTTCGGCCATAGCGGCAAACAGATTGTCCGTAAACAGCATCAGCGTCAAATGCTTAAAGACTGTGCCGATATCTGCTTTAACTGGCGCAGCGATCTCCTTGCCCTCGGCCAGGCCGGTCAGAGCTTCCCGCTGCCCCTCAGAAGACCCCGGGGCGATCCAATCGACCAAAAAGATCCCCGTGCCAACCGCCAGCAAGGTGGTAGCAAGGTAATACAAAACCGCCACCGTACCGGGGCGACGTAGCTTACGCACGTCCTTAAGGCCGATGATACCGCTCATGACGCTGGACATCACCAGGGGAACCACCAGCAGTTTCAAAAGCCGCAGGAAAACCTCACCGCCGACCTCCAAAGGCCGTGCCAAACGCGGTTCCCCCAAACCTAACAAGATGGCACCGACGATCGCCAGCCCCATGGCTAGGGTCAAACGATTCGCTCTCGGCATGCAGCACCCCTGTTCAATCTTGGTATAATGAAAAACTTACACTTACTTGGATCGTCATGCCTCTCAATTATCGACGCCTTGCTTCCTGATACCCAAGCTTAGATGGCCATTTACGCGGATCGCTTGATTCTACCCCCAGCATGGCGGCAATTTTGGCACTGGTGGCAGGGCCAGTTGCTAAAGTCCGTCCCCCAGGGATTGAGAAACTGGTTTACCCATCGCACCCACATCTTGATCGCCCTGCCTACGGAGGAGACGGTCAAGTTCTGGCATTGGGATGCCCATAGGGGGACAAGCACCATCACCCCTCTGGAATCTGATTCGAAGAACAGCCAACTGGCGTCGGCACTCCACTATTTGCGCGGGCTGCAGTCCGACAGCGAGGTTTCCCTCACACTGCTGTTGTTGCCTGGCCAATACTTGCGCAAGACGATCAGTTTACCTCTAGCTGCAGAAGAAAACTTACGCCAGGTGATCGGTTTTGAGCTGGATCGCCACACTCCCTTCAGCGCCGACCAGGTGTATTTTTCCAGCCGGGTGCTGGAACGCCTTCCCGCGAGCAGACAACTCAAAGTCGAGATCATCCTGACGCCACGCGAGTTTCTCGACACCCGGCTCGCTCGCCTGCATCAAGCCAACCTGCAACCCCACCGGGTAGATGCTGCCCTCTTGGAAGGACAATTACCGATTCCCTTCGGCGTGGATCTGCTTCCACCCCGCTGGCGTCCCATCGAAAGCCGTTGGTACCGGCTGTTGGACTGGACCTTGGCAGGTAGCCTGGCGTTACTCGTCGGCTTGGGCTTAGCCCTACCGATCCTGACTCAGTACCGGATCCTAAACGCGCTTGAAAACCAGGTCGCTCAGCTCAGGCGGGCAGCCCAGATGACCACTGCGTTGAAACAGCAGGTCACCGCCTTGGAGCAAGTAGCCCACTTCGGTCTTACCCGCAAACAATCCACTCCTCCTATGATCCAAGTGATGGAAGACCTTGCCCAAAGGTTGCCACAGGATACTTGGCTGACCGGTTTCAGCTACCGCAATGGAGAATTGCGCATCGATGGCTCCTCGCCGGGAGCGTCGAAACTGATCGAGATTCTGGAAAGCTCACCGTTTCTGCAAAACACGCATTTCGTCTCTCCCGTCACTCAAGACCATCGCACGGGTTTAGAACGCTTTCAAATTAGCGTGACCGTTGGGTACGAGCACGATGCCACCGCTAAGTGATACCCAACAGCGCTTCCTGGCGCTCGTTTTGTTGATCCTGCCCGCCCTTCTGGTTTACTTCGCTTTGGTCGCGCCTTACCTTGGCTGGCTGCGCTCTAACCAAGAGCGCATCGCCGATCTCAAGTTTCAGTTAGAGCGCCGCTGGCGAGCGCGGCTCGAGGCGGTGCAAGCTCATCAGGCCTCAGAACGGCATTATCTCAGCGGGGGAACCCCGGCGCTCGCTTCGGCCGAGTTGCAAAAGCACCTTTCCGAGATCATTCGCGCCGCCGGCGGCGAACTAATCAGCACCCAGGTCCTCCCCCATCGTCAGGAGGAGCGTTTCACCCGGATTGCCGTGCTGGTCCGTTTTACCACCGCTACCCAAAGCCTGCGCGAGGTCTTGCATCGGATCG
>JBKBMR010000036.1:0-16059 GCA_046295755.1 Methylohalobius sp. | reverse complement strand
CTGCTGCGAGAAGTGGCATAGCCATCGGCGAGCATGGCGATTAGCTGGTCGAATTCCTCCCGGCTGAGTTGGCGATAGGGGGCGGCGCGCCTGACGGTAGCAAACAGTTCGTCTTCGTCCCAATCCTCACAGGCGACCATGGCCACGATCTGCTGGGCGAGAACGTCCAGGGGGCGATCGATGATCCGACACGCTTCCAGCTCCCCCTGGCGCACCGCTAAGACCTGCGCCAGGGCGGCGACCAGTTCGTCGCGGCTTAAGGGAAACAATCGCCCTTTCGGAATCCGATCCGGGCGATGACCTGCACGCCCTACCCGTTGCAGCAGGGTCGCTACCGAATCGGTCATTCCCAATTGACAGACCAGCTCCACTGCGCCGACGTCTATCCCCAGCTCCAGCGAAGCGGTGGCGACCAGCGCTTTGAGTTCGCCCGCCTTGAGGCGGCGTTCGGCTTCAAGGCGCTGGGTGCGTGCCAGGCTGCCGTGGTGGGAGGTGACCTGAGACTCGCCTAACCTTTCGCTCAGCGCCCGCGCGACGCGTTCGGCCTGGCGGCGGGTGTTGACGAAGACCAAGGTCGTGCGGTGGGCCAAGATCAACTCAGCCAAGCGGTCGTAGATCGATTGGGCAGCCTCTTGGGACAGCACGGCCTCCAAAGGCCGCTCGGGAAGCTCGATGTCCAGGTCCAAGCGGCGCAGGTGGCCGGTGTGGATAATTTCGCAAGGCTCGTCTCGGACGCCGAGAAGGAAGCGAGCGACGCTTGCAAGCGGCTTGACCGTCGCCGACAGGCCGATCCGGGTCAGGGGGCGCCCGCCCAAGTGTTCCAAGCGCTCTAGCGAAAGGGCCAGGTGCGCGCCGCGTTTTTTGTCGATCAGAGCGTGGATTTCATCGACGATCACCGTGCGACAGGTGGAAAGCGCCTTGCGCCCGCTGGCGGAAGTCAGAAGGATATACAGCGATTCCGGGGTAGTGACCAAAAGGTGAGGCGGGCGCTTGGCCATGGCGCGGCGGGCAGCGTAAGAAGTATCGCCGGTTCGGCTCTGGACGCGGATGGGCGGGTAAGAGTAGCCGGATTCCAGAAGCTTCTGGTGAATCTCGGCCAGGGGCTTTTCCAGGTTGCGCTCGATGTCGCAGCTTAAGGCCCGCAAAGGCGAAACGTAGACCACCTGGGTAGCATCCTCCAGGAAGCCTTGTTCGGCCTGGCGGACCAAGTCGTCGATGGTGGCCAAAAACGCCGCCAAAGTCTTGCCAGAACCGGTGGGCGCGGAGATCAGCACGTGGCGCCCGCTTTTGAGCGCTTGCCAGGCGCGGCGCTGGCATTCGGTGGGAGCGGTAAAGGTTTCCTGAAACCAGGTGGCGACGGCTGGGTGGAAGAGCTGCATTGCCTTTGAGGGACAAAATCCGGTAACTTGAAATTTTCATTGTGCAGGGGCAAATAGAGGGATGTCCATACCTGCCTTTTTTGTAAATAACCCTCGACTAAAGCTTGTCCTGACGAAGGAAGGACCTTCCTCGAACCCTGTCCCGAACGAATGTGAGGGAGCTTGTGAGCATGTCATTTCGACGAGCGCCAGCGAGGAGAAATCTTAGAGGATTTCTCGCGGATTGAAAGGATTTCTTAAGTCGCTGCGCTCCTTCGAAATGACCAATAACACCTTTGAGAGGTCGCGGGTTTCCTTGCGGGGGCTCTATGAAGCATGGCGGATGCGACGACGGTTGTGTTAATCTTGAAATGGATGGATAGGCCAAACGGTACCTTAGTGCTTGACAGAGACACCTCTGATTTGCGCCAGGATAGGATCGGGGTTAGAGTTCGGGCACCGGCACGCTTACACCTGGGGTTTTTGGATCCTGGGGGTTACTTGGGGCGACGGTTCGGTAGCATTGGGGTCGCGTTGGAGACAATTGTCACTGAGATCGAGGTGACCCCGGCCCCGGCTTTGTCCATCACCGGCCATAATTCCTCTCGGGCAGTCCAGGTGGTGATGAGCTTGCTCAAGCGGCTGCAATTGCCCGATCGGGTGCACATTCACATCGCCTCTCAGATTCCCGCGCATTGCGGGCTCGGTTCTGGCACTCAGCTGGCCTTAGGCTTAGGTGTGGCGCTGGCGCGTTTTTGGAAAAGAGCGCTGGACGTGCGCCGGATTGCCTGGCTGAGCGGGCGGGGCGAGCGTTCCGGAATCGGAATCGCGGCGTTTGAAGGGGGAGGGTTCATCGTCGATGGAGGACGCGCTGAGACGACCGAGACGCCGCCGCTCCTCTTCCGCCTGAAGGTACCGGAAAGCTGGCGCTGGCTGCTCGTTTTCGATGAGCGTTCCCAGGGCTTATCCGGTCACCGAGAGGTCCAAGCCTTTCGCACGCTGCCGCCATTTCCCCGCGCGACTGCGGCCGAGTTGTGTTATCAGCTTATGATTCGAGGGTTGCCGGCGATGGCGGAGGGCCGGTTCGAAGACTTTTGTGCCTGTCTTGCCGAGGTGCAGCGGGCTAATGGGGAATATTTCGCTCCTGCCCAGAATGGGCGCTATGCCAGCCAGGAAGTCGCCCAGGTGCTTAGCTGGCTCGAGGGTCAGGGTTGGATCGGTGTCGGCCAAAGTTCTTGGGGTCCGACCGGATTTTGCCTGCTTCCTGACCCTGACACCGCCGAGCAGATCAAGCAGGCGCTGATGGCCGAGTTTGCAGCTTCTGGCTTGCGCTTCCAGGTGGTTAAGTCCCGCAATCGGGGCGCCGAGATCTGTTAGAGGATGGACGGTCCTGTCTTGATCGTCGCCAATTCGGCGCGGATGCTGGCGCAGTCGCTCAGGCGCGCAGGGATACAGCCGATTGCTTTGGATCTATTCGCCGACTTAGATACCCGCCTTGCCTGCCTGGCTTGGTATCGGGTGCCGGATCGGGATGGCCGCTTCGATTCAGGCGTGCTTTGGGAGATGATCCAAAGCGTGCTGGCCAAGCACCGGCCGCAAGCTTGGTTGTACGGGAGCGGCTTGGAGGCTTTTCCAGATCTCATTGAACAGCTTTCCAGGCGTTGTCCTTTGTTTGGCAATCGGGCCGAGGCAGCGCGCATTTGTACCAATCCGCGGGAATTTTTTCCTTTGCTCGACCGCCTGGCGATCCCGTACCCGGAGATCCGCTGGTCTGCACCTCCTATCCCAGTTGGACTGGGGGAATCCGGCTGGGTGGTCAAACAGGGGGGGGAGGGTGGTCGCGGAGTCAGCGTCTATCGGGGGGGGAGTAGCGCAGGTTACTATCAGCGCTACCTGCCAGGCGCGGTGTACACACTGGCTTTTCTCGCCGGGATGGGACAGGTATGGTGGTACGGATTTAACACGCTCTTTCAGGCAGGTTATAATGCGCATCGCCCTTTCCTGTTCGCTGGGGCGATCAACCGCGCTTCTCTCCCCTCCAAAGTGGCCGAGGCAGTTATCGCTTATGCCAGCCGGTTGAGCCGGGTACTGGATTTGCGCGGTCTCAATGGCCTGGATTTCATGCTAGATGGCGATCTCCCGCGGGTGTTGGAGCTCAATCCCCGCCCCGGTGCCGCGCTCGGGCTTTGGGATTCAGCCTGGCCTTTGGGGCTGATGGCGGCGCAGATTCGGCTCTGCCGCGGCGAGCAGGTCCGGGGGTTTGCGCCGGTTCCGGTCAATGGGTTTAGGATCGTATTTGCACACCGCGAGGTTCAGGTTCCCTTGGCTTGGCAATGGCCTCCCTGGTGCGCCGATCTAACTCCGCCGGGGACGATCGTGGCGGCGGATGCGCCGCTGTGCAGCGTGGTTGCCTCAGGCAGTTCGGTGGCGGAGGTGGAGGCGCGGCTTGCGGAGCGGGAATCTTGGGTCAAAAAACAGCTTTATCAACTCATCGAATGAAGAGAAATGCTTGAAACTGTAGTCAGTATCAATTCCCTTACCCGTCCGTTGTTGGAGGCCTTGGTGGCGGATGCCCCCATGTTGCGATTGAAAATTTCCCGCCTATCTAGTGGAGTGACCCTGGTGGACGCTGGTATCGAAGCGCGAGGGGGGTTGGAGGCGGGGCGCCTGATCGCCGAGATTTGCATGGGAGGGCTGGGAACCGTAACCCTTACCCACAGCGCCATCACCCCCACTTGGCCGCTGCGGGTCAACGTTCATGCGGCCGATCCTGTGCTTTCCTGTCTCGGCAGCCAGTATGCGGGTTGGAGCCTCTCGCACGGCAAGGATAAGGAAGCGTTTTATGCCTTGGGATCAGGTCCAGCGAGGTCTTTGAGCGTGAAGGAGGCGTTATTTAAAGAGCTCGGTTACCGCGACCAGGCCAATGCGACCGTACTGGTGATGGAAGTGGATAGACTGCCGCCTGAGGAACTGCTTATACGGGTTGCTGCCGACTGCGGCGTCAAACCTGAGGCCTTGAGCGTGATTTTAACCCCTACCCAAAGCCTGGCAGGAAGTTTGCAGGTGGTAGCGCGGGTGCTTGAGGTCGCCATACACAAGGCGCATGCGCTTGGCTTTCCGCTGGAACATATCCTCGACGGTTTCGGCAGCGCCCCGCTCCCTCCGCCGGCTCCCGATTTCGTGACCGCAATGGGGCGGACCAACGATGCGATTCTGTTTGCCGGCCAGGTGCATCTGTTTGTCAAAGGCCCAGACGAAGAGGCCAAGAAATTAGCCCGGGAGCTTCCAAGCTCGACTTCGCGCGATTACGGCAAGCCTTTTGCCCAGATTTTCAAGGAGTACGGCTACGATTTCTTCAGAATCGACCCGATGCTGTTTAGCCCTGCGAGCGTGATCGTGACCGCGGTGGATTCCGGTGCGAGTTTCCGCGGCGGGCACCTAGATGAGGCGCTTTTGGCGCGTTCGTTCGGAGCATGAGGCAACGCTATGCCATCGTCACCGACGATCCTGGCTGGCATGGGGCAAAGCTCAAAGAGGCCCTGGCCGAGCGGGGATGCGAGGCGATCTGCGTGTCTCTGGCGCAAGGGAGGCTGGAGGCGGTTTCCGGACGGCCACCGGTGGTGTTTCCTGGGTTTGAAGACGGGCTTCCGGCTGGAGTGTTCGTGCGCGGGATCAGCGGCGGCTCCTTAGAGCAGCTGATCTTGCGTTTGGATCTCTTGCACGCGCTCGAATCCTGCGGGATCAAAGTCTACAATCCGCCGCGGGCGATCGAACTGAGCGTGGACAAAGGGATGACGAGCGTGCTCTTGACTCAAGCTGGGATTCCGACTCCACCGGCTTGGGTGACGCCGGATCCGGCCCAAGCTCTCACCCTGGCTCAGGAGGAACTCAAGCTCGGCCATTGGGTGGTGAGCAAACCTTTGTTCGGCTCCCAAGGGGAAGGGGTAGAACTTCACACCAGTTTAGATTCCTTACGTGCGCTCAATCCTGCAGGGGGGGTTTATTATCTGCAGCGTTACGTCGGCCAGAAGCCGGCCTGGGATTGGCGGGTATTCGTGATCGCTGGGAAGGCAGTGGCGGCCATGATCAGGCGCGGGGCAGACTGGCGCACCAATGTAGCGCAAGGAGGCTGTCCTGCGCCGGCGACTTTAGATGGGTTTTTGGTTCGTCTGGCACAAGATTCGGCGCAAGTGTTGCGGTTAGATTACGCGGGGGTGGATATCATGCAGGATGAAACAGGTCGCCTCTGGGTCATTGAAGTGAATGGGATTCCGGCCTGGAAGGGGCTGCAGAGCGTATGTAGTTTGGACATCACGCGGCTTTTGGTGGAGGACTTTTTAAGTCGTTGCGAGCCGTTGCGCCTGGTTGGATGATACGGCAAGAAGTTTTGCAGCAGGCGTACCTGGAAGCCTGTGCCTTGGACGTGGAGTCTTTCAAACCCGGCAATGTCAGCGTGTATTCGAGCGGGCACGGAATGTGCGCCGACGACTTTTACCGCAGCGCCAAGGTCAGCGCTCCCTTCGTATGTGATCCTAGCCTTCCTTTAGGGAAGCGTATTTACCTTGCGGTCGAAGCCACCCATCGGGAGGTAGGATGCAATACCAATCTCGGCATCATATTGCTTGCGGCGCCTTTGATCAAAGCCGTACAGGAGATTGCTACCACCTCTGTGCGCGAGCGCTTGCGTCGCGTCTTGATCGGTTCGACTAAAGAAGATGCCGCTTGGGTATATCGGGCGATCCGGCTTGCCAATCCTGGCGGATTGGGTCGGGTTGAGGCGCAAGACGTCTGCCGACCGCCGTCGGTGACCTTGTTTGAGGCGATGCAGCTGGCGAAAGACTACGACCGGATTGCTTTCAACTACGCTTTTTCTTACAGGGATATTTATGAATTGGCCATTTCAAGTTATTATGATGCAGTTTCTCGATGGGAGGATGAGCGCCTGGCGACGGTGATGATTTTTGTGGCATTATTGCGCCGCATTCCAGATACCCACGTCGGACGTAAGTTTGGCCAGCGTTATACTGAGATGATTCAGAACCGGATGGCCGAGCTAACTCGGGAGCTATCGCAAGCCACTGCGATGGAACAGGTTTTACCGCAGATTAGGGAGGTGGATGCGGAATTCAAGCAAGTGGGTATCAATCCTGGTACTACGGCGGATTTGACCGTCGCAACCCTGTTGGCCGTGCGCCTGGAGAAACTGGCAGGATGCTTGGGTCAAGCGGAGTCCAAGGTTCCTTGATGCTCGATTGGGGAGAGCAGACATGTCGTTAATTGGGAAAATTCTGTCATTATTTTCATCATCAACCAAAGAGGAAACAACAGGAATGGCAAAAATCAACAAGATGCTGATTGGTGAGTCTTTAAAGGGTGAAGGCAACGAGGTGGCCCACATCGACTTGATCATCGGTCCGCGCGGCAGCGCGGCGGAAACCGCATTCGCCAATTGTCTGACCAACAACAAAGCGGGCCACAACGCGCTGCTTGCCGTCGTGGCGCCGAACCTAATGTGTAAGCCGGCAACCGTGATGTTCAACAAAGTGACCATCAAGAACGCTAAACAAGCCACCCAAATGTTCGGTCCTGCCCAACGGGGGGTAGCCATGGCGGTGACCGAGTGCGTTCGGGATGGCACTATTCCGATGGATGAGGCGGATGATCTGTTCATTTGCGTCGGGGTGTTCATCCACTGGCTGGCGGAGGACGACGCCAAGATCCAGGATTACAACTACGAAGCTACCAAGGAAGCGATCAAGAATGCGGTAGCAGGCAAACCGTCGCCAGGGGAGGTAGTGGAGAAAGCAAGGACTGTCCATCATCCATTTGCCGCTCACGACTGAGACGCTTGTTTTGCAAAGATAAAGTCGCCGTTTCGATAGCGTAAAAACGGCGGCTTTTCCTTTTGTGGAAGGGTTGCTGCGTTCATGGCTGGATTAAGCCGTAGTGAAGGGCACTGGCTACTAGAGCGTGGCTGATGCCAAGCGCTTTGAGGCGAGTTAAGTCGTAGGGACTGCAAATGCCGCCTGCGGCAATCCAGTGCGTTTTAGGATAGCGCTGTTTGAAAGCGATCAAGCGTGGCCAGTCGGGACCTGATCGGCTGCCTATCTTGGCCATGGTCATCAAGATCACCGAAGACGGCCACCAGGTCGGTTCTTCCAATAGAGTTTCAGGACCGAGAAACCCATTCTCGTTGAAGTCCAGGGACAAAATCCAAGGGCCTTGGAGCATAGCGAGCTTAAGCTTCCAGTTCTGGCCGAGCGATTCGCTGCCAACCACGGGAGTGGCGTGGGCGCTCGGCTCGATGGGTGGCCAGCCGCGGTCGAGCCAGAGATGAAGATGGGGGAACGACTTCTGGATGCGCTCAATTATTATACCGTTATCTGCTAAACCTAAAATAGCATCCAAATCCGCAACATACAGCGAAGAAAACGGAGCCAACGCTAAAAAATTCGAAACCACGCGCACGGGATTGCTATCTGGGCATAACGGCGTAGCCAGAGGACGATAATGTTCGCGTTGGCCGCGGATCGCCATCACTGCTTGCCCGCCTTTGAGGTCGATTACTGGAACTAACTCCATCGTTTGTCAATGCAAATCTTAGTGTTTGAATATATTACTGGTGGCGGCCTAGCAGCAGAATCCTTGCCGCTAGCTTTGGCCCGCGAAGCTGAGGTCATGCTAAACGCCCAGCTTAGAGATCTGGCGGAAAGGCCGCTTAAAATCCTGCGTGACCGGCGTTTGCCGATGCCTGCCGCGTTTCGGCACTGCCGAGCCGCGGAAATCCTGCCTGTAGGCGAGGGGAAAAGAGATTTTGCCTCAACTTGGCAAACCGCCTTAGACTGGGCGGAGATGGTATGGGTGACTGCCCCGGAAACCGGTGGTCTTTTGGCGGAATTGAGCGGTCAGGTTCTCAAAGCCGGTAAGAAATTGCTTGGTTCTCATCCGCGAGCAGTCGCCTTGGCAGGCGATAAGCTAGCTACCCTGCACAAGCTCGCCCAAGCTAAAGTGGAATGTGTTCCGGTATGGCCGCTCGGCGATTTTACCGGCCAGGTGCCGTCGCCGTGGGTCGTCAAACCCCGCGATGGAGTTGGCTGCGAAGGGGTGGTTTTGGTGCAAGATCAGGCTGCTTTGGATGCTTTTCCCAGAGACTGGTTGCTCCAGCCTTTTATCCTCGGGGACGCTATGAGTCTGAGTGCTATATTCGCGGGCGGGGAATCGGTGCTGCTTAGCGCTAACCGGCAGATAGTGCAGAATCGAAGCGGCAGTTTCCATCTTTTGGGCTGTGAAGTCAACGCCTTTCCTAGCCTTGACCGCCGCTGGCATAAGCTATGCGATCGGATCGCCACAGCCATTCCGGAGCTTTGGGGGTATGTGGGAATAGATTTGATCATGACTGCAAAAGGAGCGTTAGTATTGGAAATCAATCCGCGGCTGACTTTGTCTTATGCTGGGCTTAGCTCCGCCTTGGGAGAATCCATTGGCGCTTGGATTGTGGATCTGGCCAAAGGAGAAATGTCTCTCTCAGAGATTTCTCGCCGCCGAAGTAAAATTATCGGGCGGCAAGTCTGGGTGGGTGCATGAGCTTCTGGGTAGGATGGGACCTTGGTGGGGCTCACCTGAAGGCAGCTTTGGTCCAGGGGAGGAAGGTGAAAGCTGTCTGGCAGATAGCCTGTCCGCTGTGGCAGGGATTGAGCTATCTCGATCGAGCGCTGGAATTGGTATCGGCGCATCTGCCGGACGACTGTATCCATGGCTTGACCATGACTGGAGAAATGGTCGATTTATTCGACAATCGCCAGCATGGGGTAAGCGCCTTGTTAGATACCTTTTCGAGCAAGTTCGAACGGGCGAGAACCTTCTTGTTCGTCGATGGCAAATTTATACCGTTATCTTATTCGATTCCACCAAACCCTCAAAAAATCGCCTCAAACAACTGGAAGCTAACGGCACAGTACCTTTCCCAAAAAGAAACAGAAACCCTATGCTTAGATATTGGAAGCACGACCTGCGACATCATCCCCATTCGACAGGGAAAGCCAGATTGCCGGGGAGACGACGACTACTCGCGATTGCGCTGCGGTGAACTGGTATACACCGGCGTCATTCGAACCCCTTTGGCTGCGCTCACCAAGACAGTGCCTTTTGACGGGGAGTGGCTGCCTCTGATGGCAGAGCACTTTGCTACTACTGGAGATATCTACCGGATTTTGAATCTGCTTCCAAAATATGCAGATCAAGCTGAAACGGCTGACGGTAAACCTAAAACTAAAGCAGCCAGCATGCAGCGCTTGGCGCGTATGATTGGGTTGGACCGGGAAGCAGCTCCTGACAAGGCGTGGCTGGAACTTGCCAGATATTTCCACGAAATCCAACTCCAGTCGCTTACGCAAGCCTGTCTGCGTCAGCTATCTCGCGGTTTTTCTAATCAGACCGTAGTGATTGGCGCAGGCGTGGGAAGATTCTTGGCTGAAATGCTTGCCCAACGCCTGAATCTGCGGTATCGGGATCTATCAGAGCACTTTGATTGCGAAAGTAGTTGCAGAACAGACTTTTCGGCTGCCGATTGCGCACCCGCGGCGGCATTGGCGTGCCTGCTTGCAGCCCATTTGGGGAGCTTAAACGATTCCTGTTAAGATTTCATGAAGCCATCGCTATTTGAACCCACTTATGGAATCACCTTTCCTGATTGCAGAACTCCCTTATCGGCAGGACAGCACTCTCCTGTTTTCCGCGTGGTCAGGCGAGCCATGGGCGATGTTCCTGGACAGCTGTTACCCTCAAAATCCCCAGGGACGCTATGACATCATCGTCGCCAGACCGTCGGCCACTCTGATCACGCGGGGGAATCTTACCGAAATCCGAAGCGCATCTGGGATTCGATTGTCTCCGGAAGATCCTTTTGAGCTGCTCAAAAAACTCCTCGGCGAGCCTTTTCCACCTATTCCCGGATTGCCTTTCTGCGGCGGTGCGCTTGGCTATTTTGCCTATGATCTAGCACGACGCCTAGAAAGGCTGCCCCAGATTGCCGAAAACGTAGAAAACGTTCCCGACATGGCAATCGGAATCTACGATTGGGCCGTAGTTGTGGACCATCTCCAGAAACAGACCTTCTTAGTAGGGCGTACTACCCCGTATGTGCTTAAGCTGTGGCCAAAGCTTCTGGCAAGGTTCAGCAACCCAAGACCCCGCGTCCGAGGCAGTTTCTACCTACATACCCCGATTCGATCCAACCTGGACTTTGAAGCCTACTCCAAGGCATTTGCTAAAGTGCAGCATTACATTCGCGAAGGGGATTGTTACCAAGTCAACTTGGCTCAACGCTTTGAAGCGAAAGCCTCAGGCGACCCGTGGTCGGTCTATCTTGACCTCAGGCAAGAGAACCCGGCGCCTTTTAGTGGGTTTTTGCGGTTTCCGCAGTTCTGCGTGCTCAGCTCCTCACCCGAGCGCTTTCTCCAGGTACGCCAGGGAAAGGTAGAGACCAAGCCGATCAAGGGCACCCGTGCCAGATGCTTAAGTCCGGAAGAAGATCTGTTTCAGATCGAGGTTTTGGCACAAAGCCCCAAAGATCGCGCTGAGAATCTAATGATTGTCGACTTGCTGCGCAACGACCTAAGCAAAACTTGCAAGCTAGGTACAGTCCAAGTACCCAGGCTGTTCCAGGTGGAAAGTTTTGCTACCGTCCACCACTTGGTCAGCACCGTCGTGGGCGAGTTGCAAGAATGTTATCATAGCCTAGACCTCTTGCGCGGCTGTTTCCCTGGGGGATCCATCACCGGCGCACCTAAGATCCGCGCCATGGAGATCATCGAAGAGCTGGAGCCGACTCGGCGCGGCGTTTATTGCGGCGCTATCGGCTACATCGGTTTTGACGGGAATATGGATACCAATATCGCCATCCGCACCCTAGTGTATTCTCCTATCGACCGGCTCATCCGCTTTTGGGCCGGTGGCGGTATCGTGGCAGACTCCGACGTGAGACGGGAATACCAAGAGGGGTTGGACAAAGCGGCGGCATTGATTCAGGTTATGTCCCGCTTTTGTGCCTCTACCGCCGATCATGTGGGTAGTTAAACTGGGCGGAAGCCTTAGCGAAGACGCAAGTCTCAAAAGGTGGTTATGGAACCTGGCCGAATACGGCGGAGGAAAAGCGGTCATCGTTCCAGGAGGAGGGCGCTTCGCAGACCAGGTCCGCATCCTACAGCAGCGTTGGAAAATCGATGATCGGATCGCCCACCGCATGGCTATTTTGGCCATGCATCAAACTGGCCTTCTTTTCCTCGGTTTGGACCCCCGCCTAGCACTTTCCCGCACCGCGGAAATCAAAGAGGCCCTAAGACAGGGAAAAACCCCAGTTTGGTTGCCTGAAGTAGCTGAATTGGATCGAGCCGGGGTTCCAGCAAGCTGGGAAGTGACTTCAGACAGCCTGGCGGCCTGGCTGGCGGGAAGACTAAACGCAGAGCGACTGGTACTTGTAAAATCCAAAGCTCCCGCCAACCTCGATCCCATAGCCCTTACAAAGAGCGGAATCGTGGATGAAGCCTTCCCCGATTGGCTGCCCGAAGTCGCGTTCGACTGTTACCACCGCAGCGAGCTGGCTCGGTTTAGCCAGCAGCTGCGCGCGCTTTAGCGTACGAGCTTGTGCTCCTTGAGGGCTTTAAGCACCGTCTCTCCGATGTGAGCAGGATTTCTTGCCACGTACAATCCTAGTGCCTCCATCGCATCCATTTTAGCCTTGGCGGTGTCTGCTTCGCCCTCGACGATCGCCCCGGCATGGCCCATGCGCCGGCCAGGGGGAGCAGAGGCCCCTGCGACGAAGCCGATCAACGGTTTTTGCATGTTGTCTTTGGCCCAGCGAGCAGCAGCGACCTCTTGGGGACCACCGATCTCGCCAATCATGACCACCGCGTCGGTGTCTTGGTCCTGTTCGAAGGCCTTGAGCACAGTGACGAAGTCAGTACCGTTGATCGGATCTCCGCCGATGCCGACCGCAGTGGACTGACCCAGGCCGAGCTTGACCAGTTGTTCGACGGCTTCGTAATTGAGGGTGCCAGAACGCGATACTACTCCAATCCGCCCAGGACGATAGATGCTTGCGGGCATAATACCCACCTTGCATTCTCCCGGAGTGATGATCCCTGGGGTATTCGGACCAAGCACCACGCAGTCGCGCCCGACTCGGTAGCGCTGCACTCTGACCATGTCCTGGACTGGAATGCCGTCGGCGATGACCACAGCTACCCGAATGCCAGCCTCGACCGCTTCCATGATGGCATCGGCCGCGAAAGCAGGAGGTACAAAGATCCCGGATACATCGGCACCGGTTTCTTGAACCGCCTCAGCAACCGTATTGAACACAGGCAGCCCCAGATGCCTGGTTCCGCCCTTGCCAGGGGTGACGCCACCGACCACGTTGGTGCCGTGTTCAAGTGCCTCTTGAGCGTGGAATGTAGCGTGTTGGCCGGTAAAACCCTGGAAGATCACGCGCGAGTGGCGATTGACGAAGATGCTCATGAACCCTTTCCCTTAACACTGGCGACAGCTTTGGCCGCCGCATCGTCTAAGTTAGCGGCCTGGACGAAAGGCAGACCCGATTCGGTCAGAATCCTTAAACCCTCCTTCACGTTGGTTCCGGCCAAGCGCACCACACACGGCTTGTCGATATTCAAACGGGTATAGGCTTGGACCAAGCCAGTGGCGATCCAATCGCAACGGTTGATGCCAGCGAAGATGTTGACCAATAGAGCCTTGACGTTGGCGTCCTGGATCACGATCCGGCAAGCGTTCTGCACTTTCTCCGGTGAGGCGCCACCGCCCACGTCCAGGAAATTGGCGGGCCAGCCGCCGTGGAGCACGATGGCATCCATGGTCGCCATAGCCAAGCCTGCGCCGTTGACGATGCAGCCGATATCGCCGTCTAGAGCGATGTAATTTAGACCGTGTCCGGCAGCCTTCACCTCTTTGGGGTCTTCTTCCTCTAAATCGCGCATTTCGTTGATTTCCGGATGCCGGTAGAGGGCATTGGGGTCGAAATTGAATTTGGCGTCCAGACAGATCAGCCGCTGGTCACGGCCGACTATGCCCAAAGGATTGATCTCGGCTTGGAGAGCGTCCTTATCGCGGAACAAGCGGTAGACTCTCTGCATGATCCGAACGGCTTGCGCCATCAAGTGCTTGTCCCTGAGGCCGATTGCGGTGGCAACCTTGCGGCATTGGAAGTCGCGCAAGCCGATGGCCGGATCTATCGGCTCCCGAATAATTCCACCTGGCTTCTTTGAGGCAATTTCCTCGATTTCTATCCCCCCCTCGGAGGAGGCGATGATAGTGATGCGCTGGCTGACCCGGTCGATGACGAAGCCGAGATACAGCTCTTGATGAAGGCAGACGGCTTCTTCCACCAGTACTCGCCGCACTACTTTACCTTTTGGACCGGTCTGAGGCGTTACCAGGGTCATACCGATCATCCCGTCGGCGATCTGGCGGACTTCCTCTAAGGATTCAGCGAGTTTAACACCGCCGGCCTTGCCTCGCCCACCGGCGTGAATTTGGGCCTTAACCACCCATCTGTCACCCCCTATCTGCTCGGCCACCGCCTGCGCTTGGCTGTCAGAATATGCGACATTGCCGGTTGGCACCGGGACGCCGTAGAGCCGAAGCAGCTCCTTGGCCTGGTATTCATGAATGTTCACCGATTGGTCTCCTTATTTTCAGGATTTCCGGCGATCGATCTGTTCAATTTTGGCGATCAGATTTTGTGCCATCCTGACCGAAGCGGCGTCTATCAGACGCCCATCCAACGCCACTGCGCCTTTGCCTTCGCGCGCAGCTTGCTCCATCGCTGCCAGGATTCTTTCGGCGCGTTCGACCTCCCGAGCGGAAGGCGTAAAGACTTCGTTGGCCAACGGAATCTGGGAAGGGTGGATCGCCCATTTCCCTTCGCAACCGAGCGCTGCAGCCCGGCGGGCAGCGGCCAGATAGCCCGCTGCATCGCTAAAATCACCGAACGGTCCGTCAATGGGACGCAAATCATTGGCCCTACAGGCGACCACCATCCGCGCCAAGGCGAAGTGCCATTGATCGCCCCAATGATACTGTCGATAGCCGTCATCGAGCGGATCGGTCAGAACCGCATAATCCGGATTGGCACCGCCGATATTAGTCGTTCTAGCCTGAATGGAGGCCGCATAATCAGCCACCCCGAACACTAAAGCTTCTAGGCGATCCGGACAGGCACGGGCAATTTCCTTGACATTGTCCACTCCCGCCGCGGTCTCGATCAATGCATACAGATTGATCGGCTTAAATCCTTTAGCTTGCTCAATTTGGCCAAGCAGCGTAGCGACAAAATAGATGTCTTGCGGACCGTTGACCTTGGGGATGAGGATGGCGTCGAGTTTGTCGCCCGCTTGTTCCACCACCTCGATGATATCGCGATAGCAGTAATGGGTGTCTAGCCCGTTGATACGGACAGAGACCGAACATTTGGACCAATCCAAGCTATTTAGCGCTTCGATGACGTTGCGTCGGGCCAGCGCTTTGTCGTCTGGAGCGACTGCATCTTCAAGATCTAGGAACACGACATCGGCCCCGGCGTGTGGGGCTTTGGCCAACATTTTGGGATTGCTGCCTGGAACGGCAAGCTCACTGCGATGGAGACGGTTTTTTACGGCCATGCTTTATCGTCTGTCTCAAAAATTTATCATTATACTAAGCCTTTTCAAAACACGACATCGCAGGGATACGTTCCGATATTTTCGGTTACAATAACTAGCTTTATCGAACAAACACGGGGAATCTATGGCGATAGAACGCACTTTGTCTATCCTCAAGCCAGATGCCGTAGCCAAGAACGTCATCGGTGAAATCCTCAGCCGATTCGAACAAGCAGGGCTTGCGATCGCTGGGATGAAAATGCTCAAGTTGACGCAAGAGCAGGCCGAAGGCTTTTATTCGGTCCACAAAGATAAACCCTTCTTTGCCGAGTTGGTCAAATATATGATTTCTGGTCCTGTCATAGTCCAGGTTTTGGAGGGTGAAAACGCCGTGGCCAAGAATCGTGAGATCATGGGGGCAACCGATCCCAGAAAGGCGGCACCTGGCACCATCCGGGCCGATTTCGGCACCAGCATAGAAGCCAATGCCGTGCACGGCTCAGATAGCCTAGAAACCGCCGCATGGGAAATCGCCTATTTTTTCCACGAAGATGAAATCTTTCCCCGCTTTAGCTGAATCCTGTTTGAATTTGGAGCAAACGCAAATCGACTTGTTCGGACTGAACCGTCAAGGGTTAGGAGAATTTTTTGCGCAGATAGGAGAAAAGCCTTTCCGGGCCAATCAAGTTCTCAAATGGATTCACGGCCGCGGGGTCACCGAATTCGAGCGTATGACCGATCTGAGCAAGGCGTTGCGCCATCGGTTGAGTGAGATCTGCACGCTGCGTCTGCCTAAGGCGGTCCGGGCCCAGGAGTCCAAGGACGGAACCGTCAAATGGCTCATGGCACTGGAAGACGGCAATCAAATCGAGACGGTCTTCATTCCCGAGGACGATCGCGGCACCCTGTGCGTTTCCACCCAGGTCGGCTGCGCGCTGGAATGCGCGTTCTGTTCCACCGGCCGCCAGGGCTTCAACCGCAACCTGTCGGTGGCGGAGATCGTCGGCCAACTGTGGTGGGCGAACAAGGCGCTGGGACGCGACCCCAAG
>JBKBMR010000035.1:0-16470 GCA_046295755.1 Methylohalobius sp. | reverse complement strand
CCCGCTTTCGAACTTTTTGACTTTGGCGACTTCTGCGGCCTGCCGCTCGATGCTCATGTTCTTGTGGATGATGCCGATGCCGCCTTCCTGGGCAAGGGCAATCGCTAGCCGTGCTTCGGTCACCGTATCCATCGCTGCCGAAGCTAGTGGGATATTGAGTGAAATCTCCCTGGTCAAGCGCGTGGAGAGATCCACCTGGCGCGGCAATACCTCAGAGTGGGCAGGAACCAGAAGGACATCGTCGAAAGTGATGGCTTCTTCTAAAATGCGCATGGCATCTTCACGTAATCGAGAAATAAATTGAAATATTATACCTTAAATAATCGCTGATCCTCTTCATGCCGCTAACTCTATATTGGTACGATTATGAAACCTTCGGCGCCGATCCAGCCCGCGACCGCCCGGCTCAGTTTGCCGGTTTGCGTACCGATGAGGACTTAAATCCGATAGGCAATTCCCTGGTGTTATACTGCCGTCCAGCCAACGACTTCCTGCCCAATCCAAGGGCCTGCCTGGTC
This sequence comes from Methylohalobius sp., assembly GCA_046295755.1. Lineage (GTDB taxonomy): Bacteria > Pseudomonadota > Gammaproteobacteria > Methylococcales > Methylothermaceae > Methylohalobius. The sequence goes on along the minus strand of JBKBMR010000035.1, from coordinate 15,952 downwards.
ACCGGCATCACACCGCAATTGGCGCGAGAGCACGGCCTATGCGAAGCAGAGTTCATCAGCCGCATCCAGGCCGAATTTTCCCAGCCGGGCACTTGTGTGGCTGGCTACAATAACCTCCGTTTCGACGACGAGGTCACCCGCCATTGCCTTTACCGCAACCTGTTTGACCCTTATGCCCACGAATGGCAGAGGGGCAATTCTCGCTGGGATTTGATCGACGTGATGCGCCTGACCTATGCCTTACGCCCGGAAGGGATAGTTTGGCCTGAGCGCGAGGACGGTACCCCTAGTTTCAGGCTCGATCAGCTGACAGCCGCCAACGGCATCGAACACCCAGATGCCCATGACGCCCTAGCCGACGTACATGCGACCATTGGACTGGCCCGCCTCCTGCGCACCCGCCAGCCAAAAATTTACGCTTACTGCTTCAACCGCCGCCGCAAGGCAGCTGCACGGCAGCTATTAGACCTTAATACGATGCAGCCGGTGCTGCACGTGTCGGAGAAATATCCGGCTCGGCGCGGTTGTCTGGCGATAGTGGCTCCCATCGGCTTGGATCCCAATAATCCTAATGGTGTCATTGTTTACGACCTCAGTTTCGATCCAGAGCCTTTTCTGACCCTGGCCGACGACGACCTGCGCGCGCTTTTGTTTACCCCCGTGGATCGAATGCCAGAGGGTATGGAGCGGCTTCCGCTCAAAACCGTACGGCTCAATCGCTGTCCGATCCTAGTACCGATCTCAGCCTTGCGCCCCATGGACGCCGAACGCTTGAGTGTGGATCCTACCAGATGTCTCCGTCATCTTAAGACCCTGCGCCGCCATCGCGATCGTCTGCGCACACTGTTGCCTGTACTGTTTAAATTGCCGCAAGAACCGATCACCGATCCCGATCTGATGCTCTATCGCGGCGGCTTTTTCAGCGCTGCTGACCTTGCCCGCCTGGATGAGGTCAGACGCCTGCCACCTAAACGCATGCATGAGCTGAACTTGACATTTGACGATCCGCGCTTGCCTGAGATGGTGTTTCGCTATCGGGCCAGAAACTGGCCGGAAGTCCTGTCGGCCGATGAACGACAGCGCTGGGACGAATTTCGCTTTAGGCGCTTAACCCAGCCTGAATGCGGTGCGAGCATCGTCTGGCATCAATACTGGGATGAACTGCATAAGCTACGCCGTTCTGAGACCGTTCAGAACCGTTTGGACATTCTGGTGGCACTAGAGTCCTATGCGAAGGAGATTTTCCCATCTCCAAGCCATTGCCCTGGAAGAAAAAGCCTGGCATGATTTTTAAATTTGCCAATCGTTAATCTGGAGGATTTATGCATAAATTTGCAGCTCTCTTCTCTCTGCTGGTTTTGTTCTGGTCGGCTTCAGCCTCGGCCCACGGCCCGGTGCGGCAGAAAGTTGAAGAAAAGGTGACCATCAACGCCCCTGCGGAAAAAGTTTGGGAGGCAATCAAGGAATTTTGCAGCATCAAACAATGGCACCCCAAGGTCACCGACTGTACCCTAGAAGGGTCTTCCAAGAAAGGCGCCAAATTCAAGCTGACTCTGGCAAATGGCGGTTGGATCGCCGAAGAGTTGAAAAGCTATGATGACCAGAAAATGATGTATTCCTATAAATTCAACATAGACGATATGAGCACCGCCAAAACCATCGTCCATGCCAGTCAGGAAGTCAAGGTGCCAGTCTTGCCGGTGGCGAATTTCTCAGGCAGCATAGAAGTCCAAAAAAAGGCCGACAATACTGCTGAAGTGATCTGGAAAGGGGCTTTCTACCGAGCCTACATGAACAACAACCCGCCGCCGGAGATGAATGAGGAAGCAGCTATCCAAGCAGTCACCGATTTCTATCGGAGCGGATTGGATAACTTAAAACAATTGGTCGAAAAACCCTAGACGATGATCCGATTTTCGTTGCTACTTGCCCTATCGTTATCGGCGACCTCAGCTTCTTTCTTTTTTTGGCTCGCCCCCGCGCAGGCCAAACCGTATGCCTTCATCACCAATCAGGGGGAAGACAGCGTATCGGTCATCGATACTGCCGAAGACCGCGTAGTCAAAACTCTGAAAGTAGGATCCAAACCAGCAGGAGTCGCAGTCAGCAGGGACGGGCGCACCGTCCTAGTAACCAATTCCGCCAGCAAGAACGTCACCTTAGTGGACGGCGAGACTCTTGAAGTAGTAGGCTCCATCCCGCTCGGTGAGGGCCCTTTGGGTGTGGCAGTCGATTCTAAGGGCAGGCGCGCTTACGTGGCCGATTGGTACGAACACTATGTCAGCGTTCTGGATATTCCGGCGCGGAAGGTCATCGCCAAGGTCCAGGTAGGAAAGTCTCCTTCTGGCCTTGTAGTCAGCTCTGATGACAAGTGGGTGTATGTGGCCAACCGTGACAGCGATTCGGTCTCCCTAATCGACGCTAAGACCCTGAAAGTAATCGCTACCCAAACCGTAGGTCAGCATCCTTTTGGTATCGCCTTAGACGAGGCCCGAAACCGGTTGTATGCTGCCAACGTTCTCAGCAACGACATCAGCGTGCTCCAGGCTACAACCTTAAAACTGATCACAACCCTCCCCGTGGGAGATCGCCCCTACGCTATCGCTCTAGCGCACGGCGGCAGCCGGGTGATCGTCACTAATCAGTACGATGATACCGTCTCAGTGATCGACGCCGAACGATTGGAGGTGATCGACACTTTGGACGTGGGCGAATACCCCGAGGGGATCGCTGCCCATCCTGATGGTAAAAGGGTATATGTGGCCAACTGGTTCAGCAACTCGGTATCGGTGCTCGATGCAGTCAAATTGCACCTCCTGGCGACCATTCCCACCGGCGATGGAAGCCGCGCCTTCGGCCAATTCATCTCGCCTGGAGAATACAGCTCGGAAAATTCATCATCTGCCGCTACCAAAAGCGTGCCGGGGAATTCCTAACAACGCGCAAAAAATAGGAATTGCCGTCTCGTGCGATAAAATAGCCGAGATGATTTCATGTCGCAGTACGATCCATCAACCGCAACGAAAGGAGGATAATCATGCAGCTGAAATCCATCGCTGCCGTCGCGGCTGCCTTTGCCCTGCTGGGCGCCAGCGCCCATGCCGTGGAAACCCAAGGCGGCCCCACCAGTACCCCGACCCACACCGTTCCAGCCAAGCCCGGTAAGGCGATCGAGGAAATCACCATTTAGTGTCCCAAAGGGCACATCTGGGACCCGAAACGGAAAACCTGCATATCGACCATCAGGTCGATCGAAAAAGCGACATTCCCGCACCCAATCACGACCTCACCTGTGCCGCCGCCTAACCCCTGCGGGCCGACAAGGTCCGGAGATCCCACGTCGAGCACCTGCTGACGACCGCCTGGGGGTGCTACCTGCCCCCAGGCGCACACGATAAATCAACCCATAAGGAGACCTTCATGAAGTGGGCGATTTCTCTGCGAACCGCTCTGTTGACCTTGGGCCTGTTGACCGCCAGCGCGGCTATGGCTGTGCCCACTATCCTTCCGATCACGCACTCGGACCCCATGCCCAGCATCCCCACCGCCACTGGGCAAATCTTCCCTACGTCAGCGTGACGGCTGGCGAGTAGTTTCGCTTTCGTACTGAGCGGGGGAAGAGATTACCTATCCAACGGGGCTAGAGAAAGCCAAGGCTTCAACACAGGCTTGAATCAGGCCGGCAAAGCCTTATAATTCATCAAGCTTGTTTGCCGGTATAGCTCAGTCGGTAGAGCAACTGATTCGTAATCAGTAGGTCAGCGGTTCGAGTCCGCTTACCGGCTCCATTGAATCGCTAGTCATCCGACGATAGGAATCAAACGGTAGGTTGGCTCGTAATGCTGGCTCAGCCGCATCCTCTTCTGGGCCACCAAATCGGCGAGAAGTTTCTCAAGCGGTCTAAGTATTCGGGCTTCACCCCGGATTTCGAACGGGCCGTACTGCTCCACCTGCACAATCCCTTTTTCCTTGACATTGGCAGCGACGATGCCGGAAAACGCTCGCCTGATCTCCGCCGCCAACTCGTGAGCCGGCAGGTCCGAAGTCAAACGCAAATTAGCCATGGCAGAATGCGTAGGTTCAAACGGCTGCTGAAAAGCACGATCGATCGCCAGTCGCCAGTTGAAATAATAGGCGTCGTGAATGCGGCGGCGATAACGATGCACATCATCTACCCCATGGCGTAAGACCCGCGCCACTTCCTCTGGATCGCCTAAGATGATCCGATAACGTTCACGCACCGATTTTCCCAAAGTTGCCGTGAAGAATTCGTCGATCTGGCGAAAATAATCGCCGCTTTCGGCCGGACCGGTGAAGACCAGCGGAAAGGGCAGGTCAGCATTGGCCGGATGCAGCAATATTCCCAAGATATACAGGATTTCTTCAAAAGTCCCTACCCCGCCGGGGAAGACGACGATGCCGTGTCCTACCCGCACGAACGCTTCCAGACGTTTCTCGATGTCGGGCATGACAACCAGAGAGTTGACAATGGGGTTAGGAGGCTCGGCAGCGATAATTCCCGGTTCCGAAATCCCAAGGTAACGCCCGTCCCGAATGCGTTGTTTGGCATGGCCAATGGCCGCCCCCTTCATCGGTCCCTTCATCGCGCCCGGACCGCAGCCGGTACAGATATTGAGGCCGCGCAACCCAAGTTCGTAACCTACCTGCTTGCTGTAATCGTACTCGGCCTTGCTGACGGCATGACCGCCCCAGCATACAACCATGTCCGGTAGCTGCCCTGGGATCAATACCTGGGCGTTGCGCAGGATGTGAAACACGGCGTCGGTGACGCTGCCTGGCTGATTTAAGTCAAACGCTCCGCTCTCTATGATCTGCTGATTGGTATAGACGATGTCGCGCAACACCGCAAACAGATGCTCGCGAATCCCTTTGATCATCTTGCCGTCGACGAACGCTGAAGCGGGCGCATTGACCAGTTCCAATTTGATGCCGCGTTCTTGCTGGCGGATGTGAACAGCGAAATTGCGGTACTGCTCAAACACCGCCTTGGAGTTGTCCACCAGGCTGCCACAGTTGAGCACGGCTAAGGCACATTTGCGGAAAGTTTCGAACAACTCGGTATGCGCGCTGTCGAGCAAGTGGCTGATTTCTTTCTTGGAAAGTATCTCCAAAGGCCCTTCCGGCGTGACTTGAATCGGACCTTCGACCACAGGTGGCACAGTTTCAGCTATGGTTTGAAGATTGCCCACTTTTTCGTGCTTCATTCAATAAAAATGTGGATAACTTTGTGGAAAAATTTTAGAGAAAATAGCATTAATGCAAGCTACAACATTTACAGTTTTTGTGGATAAGTTTGTACAAAATTTGCTAAAAAGTACTATCGTTTGCGTTGGTTCGCTGATGGCCTAGGTCACCGATAGGCGGGCCTGGCCATTGCTTCCCCAGGCGATTAGGCCCGCTGTTTGCGCCCAGCCAGGATGGGAGCTCCAAGGTCAATCCCGGACGATTAGAAGCATGGCGGAGCGTTAGCCCGATCTGTCTCATACTTGAGGTCCCCCCTGTGGCAGAGGTCTCTGACGCGGCGCTTACAGTGCAAGGTCAGCTTCGCTAGGACCCGCCAGAGTTTGTGCCAGCGTCGCGACCCCTTCGTGCAACGGGAGCGCTTCTTTTGGATTTCACTCAACCGCTTGCTGTGCTGGCGCTTGAGGGAGCGAAGGCCACGCCCGGAGACGACTAGGGCCTCGCCGTCATTGGTCACCACGGCGGCTTGATGAATCTGCTCCAGGTCCACAGTCGCGTGCCTTGTCATTGCCCCTTGCCGGCAGCGGGTTCGGGGCTCTCTTCCTCGACACAGGTATGTATGAAGTTCGTTATGCACCCCGTTCCAGGCCACCTGTTAGGACGTTGGAAAACTAACGAGGACCGTCCCCGCCCCATGGGCAGCACAATGTGTTTTTCTTCATCCAGGGGAAAAACGGCGGAAGAGGCCTTTTAACTGGACGATGCACACGCCCAAACAGGAAAAACCCATCCGGGGAGGTCATCCATCGCTGTATCCAGGAATGTCAGGGGAAATAGCCGCCCTTTTGGACGGCGGCGCTTTCATCCCATCCCCTGAAGAGGATGGGTATTCCTGCGCCGTTCTATAAAATAAAAAAAGCCCCGCACTTAAAGTGCGGGGTAGTTATGCGGTTTAAAGATTACTCGTAATGCTGTCCAGCGGGTTTTCCCAACGGACCTATTCCTGCCGGAGTTTCCGCTTGCCCACTGCCTGCAGGGTGACCTTGTGCCGGCGGCGCGGTATCTTCCCAATCTTTGGGTGGGGGTGGGGTTTGGCCTTGCATGATAGCGTCGATTTGCGCTCGGTCGATGGTTTCGTATTTCATCAAGGCCTCGGCCATCAGATGGAGTTTGTCGAGGTTGTCCTTTAGGATCTTCTCCGCCCGCGCATAGTTGCGGTCGATGATCGCCCGGATTTCTTCGTCGATCATTCTAGCGGTGGCCTCAGACATGTGTTTGTGTTGAGTGATGGTGCGCCCCAAAAAGACTTCGCCTTCCTCTTCGGCATAGGCCAAAGGCCCCATCCGTTCCGACAGCCCCCATTTGGTCACCATGTTGCGCGCCAGGTTGGTGGCCCGCTCGATGTCGTTGGCAGCCCCGGTGGTAATGGCGTCTTCCCCATAAATGATCGCCTCGGCAATCCGCCCACCAAACAAGCTGGAGATCTGGCTTTCGAGCTTGCGCTTGGAAGCCGAATACTGATCGCGCTCGGGCAAAAACATGGTGATCCCTAACGCCCGCCCGCGCGGCATGATGCTGACCTTGTAGACCGGATCGTGCTCGGGAACAAGCAGCCCAACGATGGTGTGACCTGCCTCGTGATATGCGGTCATGCGCTTTTCTTCTTCGCTCATGACCATCGAGCGGCGCTCAACCCCCATCAGGATTTTGTCCTTGGCTTTCTCTAAATCGCTCATGTCGACCAGCTTTTTGTTCGCCCGGGCGGCAAACAGGGAAGCCTCATTGACCAAATTGGCCAAGTCCGCCCCAGAAAATCCCGGAGTGCCGCGCGCAATCACTTTGGGATCGACGTCTTCGGCCGTGGGTACCTTGCGCAAATGGACTTTGAGGATCTGTTCGCGCCCGCGAATGTCCGGCAGCCCCACCACCACTTGACGGTCAAACCGCCCAGGCCGAAGCAATGCCGGGTCCAATACATCCGGCCGGTTGGTGGCGGCAATGATGATGATGCCTTCGTTGCCCTCAAACCCGTCCATCTCAACCAATAGCTGGTTTAAGGTCTGTTCGCGTTCGTCGTGCCCGCCGCCAAGCCCTGCCCCGCGATGCCGCCCGACCGCGTCGATCTCGTCAATAAATACAATGCACGGGGCGTGCTTTTTGGCTTGCTCGAACATGTCGCGCACGCGGGCCGCCCCGACCCCTACAAACATTTCGACAAAATCCGAACCGGAGATGCTAAAGAAAGGCACCTTCGCCTCCCCAGCAATCGCCCGCGCAATCAAGGTCTTGCCCGTACCGGGAGGACCTACCATCAAAATACCCTTGGGAATCCGCCCTCCGAGCTTTTGAAACTTGGCCGGATCTTTAAGAAAGTCGACCACTTCCTTGACTTCTTCGATCGCTTCCTCGCACCCGGCCACGTCCTTGAAGGTCACCTTGATCTTATCTTCCTCCATCAGCCGCGCCTTGCTCTTACCAAAGTTCAGCGCCCCACGACCCCCAGCTCCCCCGCCTTGCATCTGACGCATGAAGAAAATCCATACGCCAATCAAAAGCAGCATCGGAAACCAGGAAATAAAAATCTGCATCAAAAGCGACTGCCCTTCAGGAGGCTCCGCTTTGATTTCAACGTTATTGGCAAGTAAGTCATCCACTAAATGCAGATCGTTGGGGTTGTAGGTGACAAATTTCTGCCCCCCAGCCGTCGTTCCCTTGATCGCGTTGCCGTCAATCACTACCTCCTTGACCTGCCCATCGCGTACCGCCGTGATAAACTGCGTGTACGACAGCGTCGCCCCAGGCACCCGCCGTACCCCAAAATTGTTAAATACGCTCATCAATACCGCCGCAATCACTACCCAAAGTAGGATGTTTTTCAGCATGTTGTTCATATGCGCTCTCTCCTTACCAGGCTCTTAAATTTGCACCTCTTTCGACTATACCCTGGTTACCGCCTGAATCCCTGCGCCAGCAAATACACCTCTCGGCTTCGCGGCCGCGATGCTTTGGGCTTACGGGTCGTGACCTTGGCAAACTGGTTGCGAAGGCGCTTCTGAAATGCTTCGAACCCTTCTCCTTGAAAAAGTTTCGTCAGCAGACACCCACCTTCTAGGAGGAGTTGTTCGGCGGCTTCCAAAGCCAGCTCTGCCAGGTGCATGGCACGCGCTTGATCGACGCTACGATTGCCACTCAGGTTGGGTGCCATGTCGGACAATACCACGTTTACCGAAGTATCCCCAAGAATGGATCTAAGTCTTTGCCAGGTTTGATCCTGAGTAAAATCCCCCTGGAGAAAAGTTACTCTAGGTAAAGGATCCATAGGCAAGATATCCACCGCGACGACTTTGCCGTTGGGGTGGACTTGGTCTGCAGCAAATTGCGACCAACCCCCAGGAGCTGCGCCCAAATCAACCACCGTCATTCCCGGCGTTAAGATGCGATCGCGGGCTTGAATCTCCTGTAATTTGAACGTCGCCCGTGAACGGTAACCCTGTGCCTGAGCCAGTTGAACGTAAGCGTCAGTAAAATGCTCTGCCAACCAGCGGCCACTGCTACGGGTTTTTGCCATAGTTAGCTTTAACTTAACGTTTTGCTCAACTTTGGACCTTTGTCATTCTTCAAGGTTCAAAGTGTCATTCGTAACGCACCGCCAAGATTTCGTATTCCCGCTTTCCCTTAGGGGTATTTACTTCCACTACCTCTTCGGCTTGCCTGCCGATCAGCGCTCGGGCAATGGGCGAAGAAATCGAGATCAGACCTTGCTTTAGGTCGGCCTCGTCCTCTCCGACGATCTGATAGGTCACGGTCTCGCCGGTTTCTAAATCCCCTAACTCTACGATCGCGCCAAACACTACCTTGCCGTCGGCATTCAGCTGGGTGACGTCGATGATTTGGGCGTTGGCTAGTTTAGCCTCGAGTTCGCGAATTCGCCCTTCGATGAAGCTTTGCTGTTCCCGCGCAGCGTGGTACTCGGCGTTCTCCCGCAAATCACCATGCGCCCTCGCCTCGGCGATGGCCTGAATTATCTTAGGCCGCACCACGGTTTTCAGCTCGTGCAACTCCTGTTTGAGCTTTTCTGCGCCTTTGAGCGTCAAGGGCACCTTTTTCATCTTTGCAACTACCTCTCCTGTGCTGAGTCGATGAGTTTTCGATGCAAATCCTGCAAACTGTAAACTTGGCCGGTGTTAAGCGCATCCAACGCGTGACAAATCGCATAAGCCCCCGCCAAAGTAGTGGTATAGGTGATCCGGCGTTGGAGCGCCTCGCGCCGAATCAGGAAAGAATCGGCGATTGCCTTCTTCCCCTCGGTGGTGTTGATGATCAGGCTGACCTCACCGTTTTTGATGAGGTCTACGATATGCGGCCGACCTTGGCCGACTTTGTTCACCACCGAGCAGGAAATTCCGGCTGTCTGCAACGCCTGTGCGGTTCCAGGGGTGGCTACCAGATCAAAGCCCTTTTCCGCCAGGTTTTTGGCGATGGAGACCAGACGGGCTTTGTCGCGGTCGCGCACGCTCATCAACACCTTGCCGCGCAGCGGCAAGCGAAAACCCGCCGCCTGCTGGGCCTTGGCATAAGCCTCGCCGAAGCTCATCCCGACTCCCATCACCTCACCGGTAGATTTCATCTCCGGTCCGAGCAGGGGATCGACTTTAGGAAATTTAATAAAAGGAAACACCGCCTCCTTGACTGCGTAATAGGGTGGGGTTCGTTCCCGCGTCAACCCCTGGGCGCTGAGGGATTGCCCGACCATGCAGCGGGCTGCGATTTTAGCCAAAGGCAGGCCGATGGCCTTGGATGCGAAGGGAACCGTGCGCGAGGCTCGGGGATTGACTTCCAAAATGTAGATTTCCCCGTCTTTGATGGCAAATTGGGCGTTCATCAAGCCCACCACCCCAAGCGCCTTGGCCAGACAACGCACCTGCTCGCTCAATTGATCCTGCACCGCGCGCTGAAGCCCATATGCAGGAATGGAGCAGGCCGAATCTCCGGAATGAATGCCAGCTTGCTCGATGTGCTCCATGACGGCACCGATGAAGACCGCCTCGCCGTCGCTGACAGCGTCCACGTCGACTTCCACGGCGTCGTCTAGAAACCGGTCGAGCAGCACCGGCGAGCGATTGGAGACGCTGACTGCCTCGACCATGTAACGGCGTAGTTCCTCCTCGTTGAAAACGATCTCCATCGCCCGCCCCCCCAGCACGTAGGAAGGCCTCACCACCAGCGGATAACCCAATTCCCGCGCCGCCAGGATCGCCTCCTCCAGCGACCTGGCGGTGCGGTTGTCGGGTTGCTTGAGCCCTAACCTTTCGACTAGCTTCTTGAAGCGCTCGCGGTCCTCGGCCAGGTCGATGGAGTCGGGCGAGGTACCGATGATCGGCACTCCCGCCGCTTCCAGATCGCGCGCCAGTTTCAGCGGGGTTTGCCCGCCGTACTGGACGATCACTCCCTTAGGCTGCTCTAGAGCGACGATCTCCAGCACGTCCTCCAAGGTCAGGGGTTCAAAGTACAGCCGGTCAGAAGTGTCAAAGTCAGTAGAGACGGTTTCGGGGTTGCAGTTGACCATGATGGTCTCAAACCCATTTTCCTTAAGGGAGAGGGCGGCATGGACGCAGCAGTAATCGAACTCTATCCCTTGGCCGATGCGGTTGGGGCCGCCCCCTAGGATCACGATCTTCGGTTTCTGAGAAGGGTTGGCTTCGCACTCGGTCTCATAAGTAGAATACAAATAGGCCGTTCCTGAAGCGAACTCAGCCGCGCACGAGTCGATGCGTTTATATACCGGCCGGATGCCGTACTTATGGCGGGCAGCGCGCACCTCGGTCTCGGAGCTATCAAGGAGATAAGCCAGGCGCGAGTCGGCAAAGCCCATGCGCTTGAGGCGGCGCAGCTCATCTGCGTCTAAGGTAGCCAAAGTCTTAGCTTTAAGAGAAGTCTCGGCCTGAACGATCGCCTCGATCTGAGCCAAAAACCACCGATCGATCCGGCTGTGGCCATAGATCTCTTCCAGTGTCATGCCGAAGCGAAACGCATCGGCCACGTACCAAAGCCGATAAGGCCCCGGGCTTCTCAGCTCCCGTACCAACCGGTCGCGGGTGTCTTCGGCGGCCAGATCCAACCTTTCGGTTAGCCCATCGACGCCGATTTCCAGGCCGCGCAATGCCTTCTGTAGGGACTCCTGGAAGGTCCTGCCGATCGCCATTACCTCGCCCACCGATTTCATCTGGGTAGTGAGGCGGTCGTCGGCGTCGGGAAACTTCTCGAAGGCAAAGCGCGGTACCTTGGTCACGACATAGTCGATCGAAGGCTCGAAGGAAGCTGGAATCAAGCCGCCGGTAATCTCGTTGCGCAATTCGTCCAGGGTGTAACCTACCGCCAGCTTGGCCGCCACCTTGGCGATGGGGAAACCGGTGGCCTTAGAGGCCAGCGCCGAGGACCGAGACACCCTGGGATTCATCTCGATCACCACCAACCGGCCGTCTTCGGGATTGACCGCAAACTGGACGTTGGAACCTCCGGTGTCGACGCCGATCTTGCGCAGCACCGCAATCGCCGCATCGCGCATGCGCTGATACTCTTTGTCGGTCAAAGTCTGAGCTGGGGCGACGGTGATCGAATCGCCGGTGTGCACCCCCATCGGGTCCAGATTCTCGATGGGGCAGACGATGATGCAGTTGTCTTTGCAGTCGCGCACTACCTCCATTTCGAACTCTTTCCAACCTAGGATCGATTCTTCGATGAGCAGTTCTCGCACCGGCGAAAGCTCCAGCCCGCGCTCGCAGATCTCGACGAACTCCTCGCGGTTGTAGGCGATGCCGCCGCCGCTGCCGCCTAGGGTAAAAGAAGGGCGGATGATTGCCGGAAAGCCGATGCTCTCTAGCAGCACAAGCGCTTCCTTTAAGCTGTGAGCAATCCCGGAGCGAGGCACTTCCAGGCCGATTTCGATCATCGCTTGCCGGAACAGGCCTCGATCTTCGGCCTGCTCAATCGCTTTTGGGGTGGCGCCGATCAACTCCACGTCGTATTTTTCCAGCACGCCTTGCCGATAGAGATCAAGCGCGCAGTTGAGAGCAGTCTGCCCGCCCATAGTAGGAAGTAAAGCATCTGGGCGTTCCTGCTCGATGATCCTGGCCGCCGTCGGCCAATCGACCGGCTCGATATAGACCCGGTCGGCGGTATCCGGGTCGGTCATGATAGTGGCCGGATTGGAGTTTACCAGGACAATTCGGTACCCTTCCTCGCGCAGGGCCTTGCACGCCTGGGTTCCTGAGTAGTCGAATTCGCACGCCTGGCCGATCACGATCGGGCCGGCGCCGAGCAACAGAATGGTTTGAATATCGGTTCTTTTAGGCATGGTTTGTGATTAGAAAAATTCAACGCCGGCTAGCCATTGCTCGGATAAAGCGGTCAAACAGGCCTGCTACATCGTGAGGACCTGGGCTAGCTTCCGGATGACCCTGAAAACCAAAGGCAGGAAGCTCAGTATGTTCAATTCCCTGGAGGCTGCCATCGAACAGGGAACGATGGGTAGGCCTAAGACATGACGGCAAACTTCCCTCATCCACGGCAAAACCATGGTTCTGACTAGAGATCATCACGCGGCCGGTAGCGATCTCCTGGACCGGATGATTGGCTCCATGATGGCCGAATTTCATCTTCACCGTCTTGGCCCCGCAGGCCAAGGCCAGGAGTTGATGGCCAAGGCAGATGCCAAACACCGGCACCCCGATCGCCAAAAACTCTTGAATCGCCTCAATTGCATACGTGCAAGGCTCAGGATCTCCCGGACCATTCGACAACAGGATACCATCCGGAGCCAAGCTTAGCGCTTCAGCGGCGGAGGTGGTGGCCGGCACCACCGTCACCTCGCAGCCACGCTCAGCGAGCTCACGCAGGATGTTGAACTTGATTCCAAAATCGTAAGCTACTACCTGATAGCGTGGCCGGTCTAATTCACCGTAACCCAAACCGGGGCGCCAGCGGGTTTGCCTAAAGACATAAGGCGTCCGGCAACTGACCTCGCGCGCCAAGTCCATGCCTTTAAGGCCTGGAAAGTCTCTCGCTCTCGCCACCGCGGCCTGGGCGTCGGCGTCAGGACCTGCCCACAAACACCCGCGCTGGGCACCTTGATCTCTTAAAATTCGAGTCAACTTCCTGGTATCGATCCCGGCTAACCCGACCACATCCTGGCGTCTTAGGTAATCCTCCAAAGGCTCGGTCATCCGCCAGCTGCTGGGGAGTGCAGGCACATCCCGCACGATCAGGCCGGCTGCATGGATGCCGGAAGACTCCACGTCTTCTGGATTGACCCCGGTATTGCCGATATGCGGATAGGTCAAAGTCACGATTTGGCGCGCATAAGAAGGGTCGGTCAGAATTTCTTGATATCCGGTCATGGCAGTGTTGAAAACTACCTCCCCGACCCGACACCCAGTTGCTCCTATCGAGATACCTTGGAAAACCGTCCCATTCTCCAAGGCTAGAATGGCTTTTTCCTTCACCTATACCTATCCTCCAAAAACCGGTCGAACAAATAGCCGATCAGTAATTAATCCTGATCGAGCAAGTTTAGAATGCATTCTAGGCGCTACCCTTATAAGGTGTCCACGACCCACAAAAAAGGCAAGCATCCATAGGATACTTGCCTTCCTTAAAGCGACCCGAGAGTCGTCCTTGTTCTGGAACGTCCAGCTTACTCCAAGACGGCGTGACGCGAACGCATCTCCTCTTCTGGAATGTTTTTCTCATGGATCACATGAGAAATCTGGGCTTCCAAAAAGATCAAGGCGGATAGTTCGAACATCGTCCCCATCGGCAGTCCGAATACCTTCTGATAGGAGCTGTCCGTTCCGATCTGCAGGACTTCGTCTGCCAAGTCGGCGATGGTCGAGCTGCTCTTGGCCGTGATCAGCACGACCTTGGCGCCTATTTCCTTGGCTTTTTGGGCGTTGGCGATCAGCGAACCGGTTTCGCCAGAGCCAGAAATCACGATGAATAAGTCCCCGGCACGAATCGCTGGGGTTACCGTCTCGCCTAGCGCAAAAGCCTTATAGCCGGCGTGCATTAAGCGCATGACGAAGAACTTGGTGACCAAACCGGAACGCCCCTGACCGCCGACGAATACCTGATCAGCCTCATCGATCATTTTGGTCAGGCGGTCCTCATAGTCGTCCGGAGTTGCAGCCAGAATCTCGGTGATCTTGTCTAAGACCAGTTTCCGATGCGGATTCATTCTTAAGGCCTCTTAAACCGAATCGACCAGTTCGCGGAACTTTTTGGCCGCTTCAGCCGGATCCGGCGCACCATAGATCGCTCCTCCGACTACCACGATGTCGGCGCCGGCTTTTACCACATCCTGCACGGTTTCGTGTTTGACCCCACCGGCACAGGAAATCTTGACGTTCAGCCCTAGGCTTGCGATCAGATTGAGGTCAGCAAACGGAGTCATGCCAGCCGCCTGCTGGTCAAGCCCGGTGTGTACGCCGATGATGTCAGCCCCGGCTTCGGCAGCCGCTTTGGCGCACGCGGCCTTATCGGGAACATTCATCAAGTCCACCTGAGCCCAGCCGTTGTGCTTGTGGGCGGCGTTGATCACCCCCTTGATGGTCGCCAGCTCTGCTACTCCCAGTACGGTAGTGATGTCGGCACCCGCCTCGAAGAACGGGGTCGCCTCGTATTCACCAGCGTCCATAGTTTTAAGGTCGACTAGGATTTTCTTGTCCGGAAAACGGGACTTCATCTCTTTGACCAGAGACACACCGTTATACTTGATGCACGGGGTTCCGATCTCCAGGATATCCACATAAGGAGCAGCTTTAGCTGCCAGATCCAGGGTTTTCTGGGGATCTAAGGAATCGAGTGCAAATTGAATCATCACTTGTTTTGCCATGTGCTTGCTCCACTTTGGTTGCGGTTTATAGTTTTAAAATTCTAATGACTTGGACGGTTTTCACCGCCAAGCACGCCACCCGGCCCGTGAGCCATCAGGAAATTCAAACTTTAAAACAGAAACCTGCCGTCGTCAATTCTTAAAATCCAAGCACATCCTGCATGTCATAGAGACCAGGCCCCTGGGTCATCAGCCAACGCGCCGCACGCAGGGCTCCTCTGGCGAAAGTCATACGACTGGAGGCCTTGTGGGTAATTTCCAAGCGTTCGCCCTCTCCGGCAAACAGGACTGTGTGTTCGCCGACGATATCGCCGGCGCGAATGGAGGCAAAACCGATGGTCCTGCGGTCACGCTCGCCGGTATTGCCTTGGCGGCCATATTGGGCACAGATTTTAAGATCCCGGCCCAATGCGCTAGCTACTACCTCCCCCATGCGTAAGGCAGTCCCGGAAGGCGCATCTACTTTGTGCCGATGATGTGCCTCTAGGATCTCTACGTCCACTTCATCCCCTAAAACTTTGGCGGCCGTCTCGAGCAGCCTCAAAGCCAAGTTTACCCCCACGCTCATATTGGGGGAGAGAACGATAGGAATGTCGCAGGCCGCCGCCTTAATTGCTTTTAAGTCCTGAGCGTGCAGGCCCGTAGTTCCGATGACCAGCCGCTTGCCATGCGCTCGGCAATAGCTTACAAACTCAAGGCACGACTCAGGAGCGGTAAAATCGATCAAGACGTCGAAATCGGCACACTCTCTCAGCTCAGACCGAATCGGTACCCCAAGCTCTCCAATTCCGGCGAGTACTCCGGCATCTTGACCCAAGTCTTCAGAGTCTGGGCGCACAGTGGCCGCCACCAGCTGCATAT
>JBKBMR010000034.1:0-16945 GCA_046295755.1 Methylohalobius sp. | reverse complement strand
CCCGCCAGCGATAGGGGGCTTCCAAAATCGGGCGGTATTCACGCCCCGCAAGGTAAGCCTGCGTTTCCCATTCCTCTTCCTGGGCGTCCAAAAAGCGCAAGAAGAGCAACCAGGAAAGATGCTCCACATACTCCATGACGCCGCCGCAGTTGTTGTCGCGGCGCAGGATGTCGCAGGCGTGCCAGATCTCTTTCGCCAAGGACTCTCGGGTTTGGGGTCCGTTCATGCTGCTTCCTCCTCTGCATAGATTCTCTGACGCATTTCATTGAGGGACTGACCAAGCCTAGCGGCGCTGCCGAACCATTGGCTGATCTTGGTGGCACCGCCCCATTCGCGGAAGGGAGAGACGCTGAAGATCTCAGGCTCAAGCTGCTCTATGCCGCCGATGCGATATTTCTCCAATAGTTCCAGGATGACCCTGCGAGCGTCCTCGGTGTGCCCGGCAATGAAGGCCTGTTCACGGTTCCGAAAGGCGGTCGCCCGTTCGCCGCAGGTGCGGATAGGGCTTCCAAAGGCGATATGGCAGAGAAGGTCGAAAGCATCCGCTTCAGGCTGGCCAAGGACTTCGGCGAGCACTTCAGGATGAATGCTGGAGCGGCGCAGATCTTCCAAGAAGGCCTTTCGCCGGGAGCTGTCCAGCCAGATTCGGCGGAGGAGCTTCTGGCTGGAAGCGGCATCCAGGACGCGGCGCCGGGTGTAGTCCCGGTACTGCTCCAGGGTGAGCTGCTCGCCGGTGGCCTCGATGACGAAAACCGCCTCGTCGGCGATGCTTACTTCCAGACCTTGCACCTTGATCTTGCCGCCTTTCTCGCGGGCCGGTTTGAGGGCCACCTCCACGATAACAGTGTCGTCGGGTAGGGTCTCCACCTTCAGAGTGCGGTCGACGAAGTCTGTGGCGCTTACCAGGACCTGGAGGCTTCCTGAAGGGAGTTGATCGAAGCGAAAGCGACCGCTTTCGTCGGCCTGGATAGGCCCACGCTGGCTGTTCGGTCCGGTACGCACACTCACCCTCGCCCCGGCGATAGGCTCTCCTGTTTGGACGTGGAAGACGACACCTTCCAAGACGGCGGTCTGTGGGCCTTGAGGTGGTTCGACCGGCGGGATAGGCGGGCGGTCCCATTCGTCGAAGAGGCGGGTAGCGCCCGTGTAGTCGATGATGCGGAACCAGTATTTGTCAGTGCCTGGGTCTAAACGGCTGCCGCGGCCGATAATCTGCTTGAAGAGGATAGGCGAGGAGATCGTCTTCATGAAGACGATGTTGCGGCACGACGGCACGTCGACACCTGTGGAAAGTAACTCTGCCGTGGTGGCCACGACTGGAGCCTTCTTGTCAGAGTCCGCGAACTCCTCAAGCCAGCGACGGCCCTCCTCGCCTTCCTCAGATACTATGGGTACGGCGTAGTTGAAAAGGCCGGTCTCTGGACCGAATTCGTTCTGAAGAAGCTCTGCCACCAGCCGTGCGTGCTGCATGTCCACGCAGAACACCATGGTCTTTTCCTTCTCACCGAACCGGCGGAGAAGACCGGCCAGGTGCCGCACCATCTCGCGCGTTCGGTCTGGGAGCGTGATTTCGCGCTCGAACTGGGGTGTGGTGTAGATTTCGCGCGGTTCCACATCCTCAGGGATGAAAACTTCAGCCCCTTGCTCCACGGCGTCCTGGAGCCGCAGCCCCGCAGCATCTACCGTGGTTCGGACCCGGTGCACCTTGTAGGTGGCGAGGAAGCCGTCCTCAATGCCGCGCCCAAGGCTGTACTGATAGGCCGGAGGTCGCCATTTCCCCTTCTCGGGATGCTCTGGGTCGATGAAGACCTCGTCCTCCTCAGCGCAGAAATACCCATAAGTGTCGATGTTCTCAGTCTGCTTTGGGGTTGCGGTCATGCCCAGATGGATGGCAGGCCCGAAGTGGTCCAGGATCTCCCGCCAGGTTCCAAACCCCGAACGGTGGCACTCGTCAATGATAACAAGATCGAAGAAATCGTTCGGGAACTTCTCGAAGAGGCGGACGCCTTTCTCATTCGGGCTCCACAGCGTCTGATAGATGCCGAAGTAGAAGTCGCGGTGAAGATTCGGCGGGTGGCCCTCGATTTTGTATCGCGGCTCATTGGTGCCATCCGCGAAGGGCGCAAAGGTGTTGTAGGCCTGATCGCGGAGAACCAGGCGATCGGCCAGGAAAAGCACGCGTGCGGGGCGGTCAGGGTGCAGGCGCTTCCACCATTCCGCCTTGACCAACTTCCAGACGATCTGGAAGGCAACGAATTTCTTGCCCGTGCCCGTGGCCATGGTGAGCAGAACCCTCTTGCGGCACCACATGAGGCGCAGGATGATTTCACGGATGGCGACTTCCTGGAAATAGAACGGGTGTTTCCCGCACTGGCTTTCCGGGCAATAGGGGTAAAGCAGCGGGCTGGAGTGCTTGTCAGGGAGATAAAGGGTACTTGGCTCGGCTACATGGGTTCTTTCTCGATAGGTAGCTGTTCCAGCGTTGCGCCACCAGCGCTCCAGCAGCTCCTGGGGCGATGGGAAGCGGTCGAGCATGCGGCTCGTGTTGGTGAAAAAATCGAACTCGATGATCTCGTGGCCATTGGTTGCATAAGCGAACTTCAGATCAAGGTCGCGGGCGTAGCGTTTGGCTTGCTCCAACCCGGCTTCCGCAGGCTCAGACTCGGCCTTGGCTTCTACTACCGCGATGGGCAAAGCATCTGTAACCCGAAGAAGGTAATCGACCTTGCGGGACTCGCCCCGCCGGATACGATCGCCGACCAGGATAATGCGACCGGGCGCATATTTATGATCGCGCTGGTAATAGTGCTCACGAGTGATCTGGGTATCTGCCCAACCGGCAGTTTTTAGCTTGGGGTCTACAAGTGTCGCTCGGGTATCGGCTTCGTTCCTCATAGCTGCACGCCGCCTCGCTGCGGGTAATCCGGCCATGTTTTCCCACGTATTGCATCACCATCTGCTTCTGCTGGAGCGGTTCAAAGCCCTGCTGCCGTACATAGACAGCGGTTTACCCAAGCGGCGATAGATCGCCGCCGAGAAATGCCAGGTGTGGCCTTTGTGTTCGCTGCGGGCCTCCACAAGACCAAACTCGACCAGACGATTGAGCCCAGCCCTGACCTCGGTTTCCGGTTTTTGGGTAAGGCGCATGGCCTCGTCGGGAGTCAACCGCCGGTTTTGCCAGAGGGCGTTCAGAATGAGCAGGTCCAAGCCTAAGAGCCGGGTTATAAGTCAGAAGCTGCTCAAGAGCGCCGAGAAAACTTCAGCTTGCTCCTTACCAGGCTAAGAAAGCTCTACTCGTGCTTGCGATACCACTCGATGAGTTCCCTCATCGCTTGCCAGCCAGCATAAATCACGATCGGCGTGATCAGCGCCTCCTGCCAGCCCACCCAACCTGGGGTTTCGTCGGTGAGGACGATCAGAATCCAACTGGCCACCAAAAGCGTCAAGGAAGTCAACAAGCGCCCGAACATCAGCCGCTCCCTTTATATCTGCAAAGCCATTATAATCAAATCCTATTTTAAAGCTGCTCGCCCTACTGTTCTCCAGAGTGTCGGCAACCAAAAGACCTCCTTGAAAAGATAGCCAAGAGCATTAAACCAACATCTTTACTTGGGAATTATTCAGGACTAAAATGGTCCTAAAAAAGAAACTTTAGAGAACCCTTTGAAATGTTACGCCTGAGCAAGTTGGCCGACTACGCCATCGTCATCGCCTGTCACAGCGCGAGGGAACCGCAGCAAACCCATACGGCTTCAGAAATCGCCCACGCCGTGAACATCGCTTTGCCGACGGTGCAGAAAATCTTAAAGCGCTTAGGACAAGCTGGCATTTTTCAATCCGAACGGGGCCCCCACGGCGGCTACCGGCTGGCTAAGCAACCGGAAAACATCAGCGTCGCCCAGATCATCGCGGCGCTGGAGGGGCCGATTGGCTTGACCGAATGCAGCTTGGCGGAAAACCATTGCCACAAGGCGCAAGGCTGTGACATCCGCAGCAACTTATCGCTCATCAACCGCGCGATCCAAATCGCTTTGGAAACGGTAACCCTGGCGGATATGGTCAAACCTATGCCGCGGGAGATTCCCATCTCTCTTGCAGGCCTCCATGCCCACATCCGCTGAAATCTTTTACGGTGCACCCTTATGGCAGCAAGCAAAGAGCTAGAAAAACTGATCGGTCGCCAGTACTCTGCCGGCTTCATCACCGAGGTGGAGGAAGAGAGCTTTCCTCCGGGCCTGAGCGAAGCCGTCATCTGCGCCCTGTCGGCCAAAAAGCAGGAACCTGCGTGGATGACGCAGTGGCGCCTGAACGCTTTCCGGCATTGGCTGAAAATGACAGAACCCCACTGGGCGCACATCCAATACCCTCCTATCGATTACCAGGCGATCAGCTATTACGCCGCCCCCAAAACGGGACCCAAAAGCCTAAAGGAAGTCGATCCCAAGCTGCTTGAGACTTTCGACAAGCTGGGCATCCCTCTGCACGAACGGGCGCGCCTTTCGGGAGTGGCGGTGGACGCGGTGTTCGATAGCGTCTCGGTGGCCACCACCTTCAAGGAAACCCTCGCCAAAGCCGGGGTGATCTTCTGCCCGATCTCGGAGGCGATCCGCGATTATCCTGACCTAGTGCGCCAATACTTAGGCTCGGTGGTGCCACCACAGGACAACTTCTTTGCCGCCTTAAACTCGGCGGTGTTCTCCGACGGTTCCTTCGTCTACGTCCCCAAAGGGGTGCGCTGTCCCTTGGAGCTTTCCACCTATTTCCGCATCAATGCGGCCAAGACCGGCCAGTTCGAGCGCACTTTGATCATCGCCGACGAAGGCGCTTACGTGTCGTATCTTGAGGGTTGCACCGCCCCGATGCGCGACGAAAACCAGCTCCACGCTGCAGTCGTCGAACTGATCGCCCTCAAAGACGCCCAGATCAAGTACTCCACGGTCCAGAACTGGTATCCGGGCGACGAGCAGGGTCGCGGCGGGATCTACAACTTCGTCACCAAACGCGGCGAATGCCGCGGGGAGCGGGCTAAGATCTCTTGGACCCAAGTTGAGACTGGCTCGGCCATCACCTGGAAGTACCCAAGCTGCATCCTGCGCGGCGACGGCTCAGTAGGAGAGTTCTACTCGGTGGCGGTCACCAACCACTTCCAACAGGCCGACACCGGCACCAAGATGATCCACATCGGCAAAAACACCAAGAGCACCATCATCGCCAAGGGCATCTCCGCCGGACGCGCTCAGAACAGCTACCGCGGCCTGGTGAAGGTGTTAAAAAGCGCCGAAGGGGCGCGCAACTACACCCAGTGCGACTCACTGCTGATCGGCGACCGCTGCGGCGCCCACACCTTTCCCTACATCGAGGTCAAGCAGCCTAAGGCGGTGGTAGAGCACGAAGCCACCACCTCCAAGATCAGCGACGAGCAGCTGTTCTATTGCCGAAGCCGCGGGATTTCCGCCGAGGATGCGGTGTCGATGATCGTCAATGGCTTCTGCAAGGAAGTCTTCAAAGAACTGCCGATGGAGTTCGCGGTGGAAGCCCAGAACCTGCTGGGAGTCAGTCTGGAAGGGAGTGTAGGTTGATCAGTCATGAGCCAAAACAACGTGTTATTGAAAATCGAAAATCTCCACGCTGAAGTAGAAGGCAAACCTATCCTTAAAGGGATCAACCTGAGCTTGGACTTCGGTCAGATCCACGCCATCATGGGACCGAACGGTTCCGGAAAAAGCACCTTGGCCAACGTCCTGGCCGGGCGCGAGGGTTTTACAGTAACTTCCGGCAGGATCTGGTACCAAGGCCAAGACCTTTTGGCCATGACTCCGGAAGAACGCGCCTGCGCCGGGCTGTTTTTGGGCTTCCAGTATCCGGTGGAAATCCCAGGAGTCAGCAACATCTACTTTCTCAAAACCGCTTTAAACGCTATCCGCAAACACCGCGGCGAACCGGAAGTAGACGCTATGGAGTTTATCTCCTTAGTCAAAGAAAAAGTCAGGCAGATGGGCATGGACGAGCAGTTTTTATACCGGGCCCTCAACGAGGGCTTCTCCGGCGGCGAGAAAAAGCGCAACGAGATCCTGCAGATGCTGGTGCTGGAACCGACTTTGTGCGTATTGGACGAGATCGACTCTGGCTTAGACATCGACGCGCTCAAAACGGTCGCCCAAGGGATCAATGCCTTAAGGTCCAAAGACCGAAGTTTTCTTTTGATCACCCATTACCAACGCCTGCTCGACTACGTCACCCCGGACGCAGTCCACGTCATGACTTCAGGCCGCATCGTCAAATCGGGGGGGGCCGAACTGGCCCTGGAATTGGAAAGCAAAGGTTACGGCTGGATCGAACAAGCCATAGAGGCCTAAGGCATGAGCTTGGCTACCGAATCTTGGACCGCCTATCAGGATTGCGCTGAGCGCTTGGCGAAGGAAAGCCCCGCCTGGTTGGCCAGGTTGCGCCGCCAGGCTGTTGCGCGCTTTTTGACCACGGGTTTTCCTTCCCCGCGCCAGGAGGAATGGAAATACACTGACCTCTCGCATGCGCTCGAGGCAGGCCTTGCCCCAATCGAGCGCAAACGCTTTGCCTTGGCAGCAACCTCGGGAAACGTGAATGCCGGCTGGGTCCGGTCTAAGCTGCTTCCCAATTGCTGGCACCTGGTGCTGATCGACGGACAAGTGGCGTGGGAGTTTTCCCAGCTGCCCAAGCAAGATCAGACGATCGCTTCCGACCTGGGTACTGCCTTACTCCGCCATCAGGAGTTGACGGCCAGAGGATTCGGTCAAGCGGTGGACGAAAACCACGGCTTCATCGACTTTAACACCGCTCTGTTTCAGGACGGAGCGCTGATCTACTTAAGCGGCGGCGTGCACCTTGAGCAACCGATCCAGATTCTGCATGTCCAGACCCAGGCTGTCGCGATACCAACCCGCCATCTGATCATCCTAGAAGAAGGCGCCGCTGCCACGGTGATCGAAACCTATGTCGGGACCGATGCGGGGGGACTGTCCGCCCACGTCAGCGAAGCGCTGCTCGGCCCGAGCAGTCGCCTAGAACACTTCAAAATTCAACAAGAGTCAGATACGGCTTTCCATTTCGGCGGCCTGTACGTGAAGCAGGGACCCAACTCTCATTTCAACCAAACCCAATTCGCTTTGGGCGGCTTTCTGGCCCGCAGCGAAATCCACGTGAGTTTAGGCAAAGGCAGTCGTTGCACCCTCGACGGTCTCCATTGGGCCAACGGCCGCCGCCACCTAGACAGCCATACCCTAATCGTCCACGCCGCCCCGGGCGGCACCAGCCGGGAAACTTACAAAGCTTTGGCCGAAGATTCAGGCCGCAGCGTCTTCCAGGGCCGGATCGTGGTGCAGCCTGGAGCACAAAAAACCGATGCCGCCATGGAAAACAAAAACTTGCTTTTGTCGGAGGCCGCCGAGGTAGACAGCAAACCCCAATTGGAGATCTATGCCGACGACGTCCGCTGCAGCCACGGCGTAAGCTGCGGCCAGTTGGATCAGGACGCTTTGTTCTATCTCCAAAGCCGAGGCCTCAGACCCAAAGCCGCCCGCCAACTTCTGATCTACGGCTTCGTTAACACTTTGATCGAGGCAGTTCCAGTGGCCTCTTTGCGCACCTTTTTGCACCGGGAACTAGACCACCGCTTCGACGCCATCGAGCTGGAAAATACCTTATGAGACAGACCGCAGTCCGCCCCTTAGCTTACCCTATCGAATCGATCCGCGCCGATTTCCCCGCCTTGCACCAAAAAGTGCATGGGAAACCCTTGGTCTATCTGGACAACGCCGCCAGCGCCCAAAAACCGCGCCAGGTGATCGATACCTTGGCCGAGTTCTACGCCCGCGATTACGCCAACGTCCACCGCGGCGTCCATACCTTAAGCGAGCGCGCCACCTCCCGCTTCGAAGAAGCGCGCGACAAAGTCCGGCGCTTCCTCAACGCCAAATCGGCCGAGGAAATCGTGTTCGTGCGCGGGACCACCGAGGCCATCAACCTAGTGGCGCAGGCTTACGCCCGCCCACGCTTGAAACCAGGCGATGAGGTATTGATCTCCGCCATGGAACACCACTCCAACATCGTCCCTTGGCAGCTGGTGTGCCAGCAAACCGGTGCCAGGCTCAAAGTCGCTCCCATCGATGAACGGGGCGAGCTGCTTATGGAGGCGTTTGAACAGCTTTTGGGGCCGCGCACCAAACTGGTAGCCATCGCCCACATGTCCAACGCCTTAGGCACCATCAACCCGGTGGCCAAGATCGTCGCCCTGGCCCACGCGCGCGGCATTCCGGTGCTGATAGACGGCGCCCAAGCCGTGCCCCATTTGCGCGTGGACGTTCAAGCCCTGGACTGCGACTTCTATGCTTTCTCCGGCCACAAGCTCTACGGCCCTACCGGCATCGGTGTGCTCTACGGCAAGCGGAAGCTGCTTGAGGCCATGCCGCCTTGGCAAGGCGGAGGCGAGATGATCCGCAAGGTCACCTTCGAGGCCACCGAATACAACGTCCTGCCTTACAAGTTCGAGGCTGGCACCCCCGCGATCGCCGAGGCGGTAGGCTTGGGGGCGGCGATCGACTACGTAGAAAGCTTAGGTCTTGAAACTATCTCCGCCTATGAACGCGAGCTTATCGAATACGCCACCGACCAGGCTCTCAAGATCGAGAATTTGCGCCTATTGGGTACAGCTGCGCACAAAGGAGCGATCCTTTCCTTTGTGCTCGATGGCATCCATCCCCACGATCTGGGGACATTTCTGGATCATTATGGGATCGCCGTACGCGCTGGCCATCACTGCGCTATGCCGGTGATGGACTTCTTCAAGGTGCCGGCCACTACCCGGGCTTCGTTTGCTTTGTATAACACTCACCAGGAAGTCGATTCGCTCATCGCTGCCCTGCGAGAAATCATCAAGGTATTTGGCCGATGCTAGAGAACCTAAGAGAGCTGTATCAAGAAGTGGTCTTCGACCACAACCGCAACCCGCGCAACTTCCGCGCGATTGAAGACGCCGACCGGAAAATCGAGGGCTTCAATCCCTTGTGCGGCGACCGCATCACCTTGTACCTCAAACTCGATGGCGATCACATCGCCGACATCGGCTTTCAGGGCCAAGGCTGCGCCATCTCCACCGCCTCGGCCTCGCTCATGACCGAGATCGTCAAAGGCAAAACGCTCGCTGAGGCCGAAGAGCTGTTTGCAACCTTCCACAAAATCGTCACCGGCCAGGACGATTGCCTAAAGCTCGAGGAACTTGGGAAGCTTGCGGTGCTGGCCGGGGTACGCCAGTATCCTTCGCGGATCAAATGCGCTACCCTCCCCTGGCATTCTTTGGAGGCGGCGATCAAGGGCGAAGCGGAGACGGTGAGCACGGAGTAAAACCTATGTCTGACTGGATTGCGGTTTGCCCGGAAAAAGCCTTGCCGCCTGGCGAGCACCGGGTGGTGGTGCTGAACGGCATAGAGGTGGCGGTGTTCAACCTGGATGGAAAGTTTTACGCCATCGAGGATCGCTGCACTCACGACGGAGCGGAGATCGCCAGCGGTGCCCTTGAAGGGGACAATATTGTCTGCCCCCGTCACGGAGCCCGGTTCTGCCTCAAGACCGGGCGCGCGCTGACGCCGCCGGCTTATGAGGATTTGCACGTATTCCCGGTGCGGGTGGAAAACGGCCTAATCCAGATCCGCGACGACCGGTGGGATTAGCCTCTCGCTTGCACTCGAGGCAGGCCTCATCTCGCATGCGCTTAAGGCAGGCTTTCCTGTGCTTTGCAGCCAGCGTTCGAGTGCCAAAGATAGGCCCTTGGGCCAGTCTAAGGCCGCCCAAAGCGCAAGAACGCCTTTGCCCTTTGAGGCAAAGAGGATTTCTCGCTTCGCTCGAAATGACTCGGCTTTATAATGGCATGCGCACCTACATCCCTGACCAGTGGATGCGAAGAAGCTGCCTGCGGCGATCGCGGCACCTTTGGAAGGTCATTTCGACGAGCGTCAGCGAGGAGAAATCTTAGAGGATTTTTCGCTTCGCAAGACCGCAGACCCAAGATAGCGCTGAGATCACCAGCGCCTGGGCTCAAAGCCTGGAGCATTTCTCAGCACCACGTCGTCGTCGGCCTGCACCAGCACATACAGGCCTTGCCTTTCCGCATAGCGCACTACCTCATCGGCCGCGCCCATCGCCGCCACCGCCCCGTGCAGCACTTTGTCCGCGTGCTCCGGAAAACAGGCCTTGAAACGGCCTAGCCGCTCGATGTGCTCGTCCACATCCTCGGTGGTCAGCCGGCTTTTGCACTCGACGGCGATGGCGTGATCGCCGTTGATCACCAAAAGGTCGATCTCCATCAGCGTCCGCCCGGCATCGTCGCGCGCCGTAGCGTTGGAATAGACGCGGCGCACGGGTATGCCCTGCTCTCTGAACAGCCGCACTACCGCCGGCTCGACCATGTCCTGCACGAACTGACCCAGCCGGTTGCCAAGACCGCCCAGCTGGCGCCTCAGCTCGCGTATCAGCCGGTCGGTCTCCTGCATGCGCCGGTCGGTCTCCTGCATGCGCCGGTCGGTCTCCTGCATGCGCCGGTCGGTCTCCTTGCTCTGTTCGGCCAAGGAGAAGATCATCGCCTTCAACTCGTCCCAAGAAATGTCGGCTGCGTTGGTCATCGCGTTGATTGGTCAATTAAATTGACAAATTTGAGTTTACCACAAAGACTTGCCTGCTCAAGCGCGCTTTAGGGAGGTTGCACGATACGGTTACCCAGCTAGTCTTAGTAAGGAGATGGCAAACACTTAAACAGCCAAAGGGAATGATCGACCCTAACAGCCTGTCTCAATTAAAGGAAGCCATCACGGACTGCATCGGCGCCGCTCAAGGGGTGCTAGATGCGCTGCGCGAAGAGATCCGCCCTTTGAAGAGCGCCACGCGCCGCATCCAACCGCGGGCCACGACGTCGATCTCGCTGGTCGGCACCGATGGCGGCAACAACCAGCTTAAGTTCGACCCCTTCCTGATCCAGCTGGTCCGGGTGGTGGACAGCAGCAACAACGAGTACTGCCTGGAGGTGGTCTCGCCGACGACTCCCATCGGCAAGCTCGACGAGCGCCAATTCGATCGCAATGGCACACCTTGCACGGCGCTCGGCGAGATGATGGCTTTTCTCGGCGTGGAAAGTCTCCCAGCGCTCTCGCACATGATTCGACCAACCGACACAGGGAAGCCGGTTTCGCCCAGCTGGGTGCAGGTCTACCGGGAGCTGGTCGAGTGGGCGATCTTGTTCGCGATCCTGAAGAAGGACTTTGGCACCGATACCTTGATCGTCTGCGACGGCCTGTTGCGCAGCAAGGTCTTCGCCAAGGACCTGTTCCAACGCCTGCTCCAGGGCATGAAGGACCGCATCGACGTGCAGTGGCGCCAGACTACGGCATGAAGACTTATCTTCAGGATCAGTGGCTACGCAACTGGTTTGTTGGTGGACCTGAGACCGTGGACTACAGCAACCGCGGGCAGATCGTCCATTCAAGCCAGGAAGTATTTGCAGACGATCTGCGGCAGGTTTGGTGCAACGCGGCAAGCGTGTGCACGGAAGACGCCAAGATGATCATACGGTTCGGAGGCATCCCCAGCAAACGGATCGAGCCGCTCGACATCATCAAAAGCTCCCTCAACGATAGCGGCTGGCGCATCACTGCCGTTAGAGAAGCTGGATCTGCTACAGAAGGTAAGCGCCAAGCAGAAACGTTCCTCCGCATCAAGTCCAAGCCTAAAACAGAATTCGACATTTGGGCAGTAAAGGAATAATGCCTGGAGCGGTGGATTTTACGCTTTTCCGCTCGTATTATTCTTGGTATGGCCAAGGCCCGCATCGGTACCTGCGGCTGGAGTTATGGCGTCTGGCGCGGGGTGTTTTATCCTGAACACCTAAGGCCGAGTCAGTGGCTTAGCCTCTATGCCCAGCACTTCGACACCGTCGAAGTCAACGCCAGCTTCTACCATCTGCCCAAGGAGGCAACTGTCCGCCGCTGGGTGAGCGAGACTCCACCCGGGTTTTGCTTTGCCGTCAAAGCCTGGCGCGCGATCACCCACTACCGAAGGCTGGCCGATTGCACCGAGCTGGTGGCGACCTTTTTTGCGCGCCTCGAAGCCTTCGGGGAGAAACTGGGACCGGTGCTGTTTCAGCTGCCGCCGCGCTTTCCGGCAGAACCTAAGCGGCTTGAGGCTTTCCTCGCCTGCCTTCCCTGCGGCCACCGCTACGCCTTTGAGTTTCGCGATCCAAGCTGGCACTGCCAGCCGGTGTACGAACTCCTAAACCGCGCTGGGGCTGCTTTTTGTCCTTTTGACCTCGCCGGCCTGGTTTCCCCTAGGGTGACCACGGCCGATTTCACCTACGTGCGCCTGCACGGCCACGCGCAGCGCTACCGAGGAAGCTACAGCGATGCGCTCTTACACGACTGGGCAAGCTGGCTTTCCTCTCAGCTCACTAAAGGCTTAAACCTTTGGGTATTTTTCGACAACACCGACGAGGCAGCCAACGCCGTCTTCGACGCCAAACGGCTGCGCGCCCTCCTCGCACGCTCGTTCGAGGCAGGCCTGGGGAACCTCAAAGCCGATCCTACGACCAATAAAACTGGTACAATTTAAAATTTAAACCATTCAAACCCGCTTTATGGAAGCATTGGAAATCAACGCGCTTACCCGCAAGATCGATGACCTCAAGAGCCGAAGCTTGGCGCTAAGGGGGTATCTTTGACTACGATCGCAAACGGGACAGGCTGGAAGAAGTTCTGAAAGAGCTCGAGGACCCTAATATCTGGAACGATCCTGAGCGCGCCCAAGCGCTGGGTAAAGAACGGGTTCAGCTCGAAGAGACCGTCCAGACTCTCGACCATCTCACGCAGGGGATCAAGGACGCCGAAGAACTCCTAGAACTTGCCCTGGAAGAGGGGGACGAGGATACCATTGCCGGTATCGCCGCCGATCTGGAAAGCTACGAAAAGACGGTTTTTGACCTAGAGTTCCGGCGGATGTTTTCCAATCCTATGGACCCTAACAACGCTTTCTTGGACATCCAGGCCGGCTCCGGCGGTACCGAAGCCCAAGACTGGGCCGAGATGCTCTTGCGCATGTACCTGCGTTGGGCCGAACGCAAGGGGTTTAGGGCTGAGATCATTGAACTCTCGCCGGGAGAGGTCGCTGGCATCAAAAGCGCTACCGTCAAAGTGGAAGGCCCTTATGCCTATGGCTGGCTGCGGACCGAAACCGGCGTCCACAGGCTGGTGCGCAAATCCCCGTTCGATGCGGGCAACCGCCGCCATACTTCGTTCGCCGCGGTGTTCGTCTCGCCGGAGATCGAAGACGATATCGACATCGAAATCAACCCGGCCGATCTTCGCATCGACGTCTATCGGGCATCAGGCGCCGGCGGTCAGCACGTCAACCGCACCGAATCGGCAGTCAGGATCACCCACCTGCCGACCGGCATCGTGGTCCAATGCCAGAACGATCGCTCCCAGCACAAAAACCGGGCTACCGCGATGCAGCAACTGCGGGCCAAGCTCTACGAGCTCAAGATGCAGGAGAAGCGGGCACAACAGCAGCAATTGGAGGAATCCAAAGCCGACATCGGCTGGGGCAATCAGATCCGCTCCTATGTGCTCGATCAGTCGCGCATCAAGGATCTTCGCACCGGGGTGGAGATCGGCAACACCCAAGCGGTCTTAGACGGGTATCTCGATCCTTTCATCGAAGCTAGCCTTAAAAGCGGGGTGGAGAAGAAGTAACTATGGCCAATGACCGGGACAGTCAGGACCTCATCGCCCAACGCAAAGCCAAGCTCGCTGCGCTTCGCGAGACGGCCATAGCTTATCCTGCCGATTTTAGGCGTTCGAGCATCGCCTCTGAACTCCACGCCCGCTACGGCGACAAGTCTTCGGATTTTTTCGACCAGCAGCCGATTCGGGTGCGCGTCGCCGGCCGCATGATGAGCCGCAGGATCATGGGCAAGGCGAGCTTTTGCCACCTGCAGGACTACTCCGGCCGGATCCAGCTTTATCTCACCCGTGATGGGCTGCCGGATGGGCTGTACGAACGCTTCAAACACTTTGACATCGGCGACATCCTGGGCGCCGAGGGGGTGCTGTTTAAGACCAAAACCGGAGAGCTTTCGGTCAAGGTGGACGAGGTCCGCCTTCTGGCCAAAGCGCTGCGTCCCTTGCCGGAAAAGTACCACGGTCTGACCGACCAGGAAGCGCGCTACCGCCAGCGTTACCTCGACCTGATCATGAACGAGGTCACCCGCCGCACGTTCCGCATCCGTTCCAAGATTATCCAAGAAATCCGCCGGTTCCTGATCGAACGAGACTTCTTGGAGGTGGAAACCCCGATGATGCAAGTTCTTCCCGGAGGCGCAGCCGCTCGACCTTTCGTAACCTATCACCATGCTCTCGACATGCAACTGTTCTTGCGCATCGCTCCGGAGCTTTACCTAAAGCGTCTGGTGGTGGGCGGCTTCGAGAAGGTATTCGAGATCAACCGCAACTTCCGCAACGAGGGGCTTTCCGCCCAGCACAACCCGGAATTCACCATGCTCGAGTTCTATCAGGCCTATGCCGAATACCAGGACCTGATGGACCTGACCGAAGTCATGCTTAAGGAGCTGGCAGAAAAAGTCTCAGGCACTGCCACGATTTGCTATCAGGGCAGGGAAATCGACTTTAGCAAACCCTTCAAGCGTTTTACCCTATTTGAATCCTTGATTCACTTCAACCCGGGCCTTGCGGCTGAAGACGTGGACAACTTAGAATCCGCAAGGCAAGTGGCGGAAAAATTGGATATCCCCATCCTGCCCGACTTTGGCCTTGGCAAAATCCAGACTGAGATTTTCGAGAAAACCGTAGAACCCAAGCTGTTAGATCCCACCTTCATCACCCAATACCCGGTGGAAGTCTCTCCGCTGGCGCGGCGCAACGATCAGAACCCCTTTGTCACCGACCGCTTCGAATTGTTCATCGCCGGACGCGAAATCGCCAATGGCTTCACCGAGCTCAACGACCCAGAAGAACAAGCCGAGCGTTTCCGCGCCCAGCTCAAGGCCCGCGCCTTAGGCGATGAGGAAGCAATGCACTTCGACGAGGATTACATCGTCGCTCTAGAGCACGGCATGCCTCCTACCGCCGGAGAAGGAATCGGCATCGACCGGTTGGTAATGCTGTTCACCGATTCTCCGTCGATCCGCGACGTGCTCTTGTTCCCGCATCTTCGCCCGAAGGCTCCCGCCCCGCCCGAAGATACCGCCTGATTGCCTCTTTAGGGTGGCGTTTCTTGGCTAGACTTAAGTGAGATACTCACCATCACCGTTCGATCATCATGGTGCTATCGGTCAGCCCGCTCTCACCGCTTCACGAGAACCGCTTTCTTCGCCACTGCTACCAGGCACTTAAAGAAAACGAGCTGGTTCTGCCCACGATTCCAGATATCTCGCTCAAGATCCGCAGAGCGATCAATGACCCCAAGGCCAACAACAGCAAGATCGCACGGGTGGTCCAGATGGACCCGGTCATCACCGCGCGCCTGATCCAGATCGCCAACAGTCCCTTGTATCGCGGACGGCGCAGGATCGAGAGCTGCCCGGAGGCGCTCACCCGCTTGGGATTAAAAGCTGCTCAACACCTGATCACCAGCTTTGCCTTAAAGGCCGTGTTCAAGGCTAAAACTCGCACGATCCAAAAACGCATGCAGGAATTGTGGCAACATAGCAGCTATGTCGCCGCGATCTGTGCTGTGCTGGCCCATAAGACCCCAGGCTTTGACCCAGACCGAGCCATGCTTGCAGGATTGGTCCACGACATCGGCGTGGTACCGGTACTCACTTTCGCTGACAGACGTCTGGATTTGATCGATCAGCCCCAGGATTTGCTCCAAGCGATTGCTAAGTTACGCGATCCGGTGGGAGTTGCAATCATGCGCGCCTGGCATTTCCCTGAGGACTTCGAGGCGGTGATCCAGGAGGCGGAAAACTGGTTTCGCGACAAAGCCGAAGAACCAGATTACGCGGATTTGGTGCTGGTGGCGCAATTGCATAGCTTTATCGGCACTCCCAAAATCCACGACTGTCCACGCATCGACCAAATTCCCGCCTACCGCAAACTCCTGGCCGGGCGCCTTGACGCCGACGTCAGCCTGAACATCCTAGAGGCTGCCAAAGAGGAAATTTGGCAGATTCAGAACCTGCTTTCGGCTTGAGATGGACGTCCGCTTTTTTCCTTCCCTCGCCCTCGTCCCTCTTAAGCTGCCCTCCGAGCGGGCACAAGGGTCCTCCCTTACCTTCCACCCCGGCGAGCAGTTGATCGCCAAGGTGCTCGCGCAGGCAGCTCCCGGCCGGCTGTTGCTTGAGATCGGCGGGCGCAAGCTGATGGCCGAGACCGAGCTGAGCTTTCCGATAGGTACGAGCTTGCGGCTCGAAGTCGTCCAGATTCAACCCAAAATACAGCTTAGAGTTCTCGCCGACTTAAGCCCGATGACGATCGTGGTTTCTGCCCTGCGCCAGACGCTGCCCCGGCAGATACCGCTCGATCAGGCGCTGCGTAGCCTTGATGCGGCGCTCGGCCGGCCAAACCTCGCCCCGCCTGTACGCACCCAAATCGAAGCCCTGCTGAGTTCCCTGCCCGATCAGATCACCCTTGCTCAACCGGACAAACTCGCCTTGGGGCTGCGCCAGAGCGGCCTATTCACGGAGGCCCTAGCAGCCACGGCGGTTCAGACGTCTGCCGTTGAACCGGATCTAAAAACCCGCCTGCTTGAGCTGGCAGCCAGCATCAAAACCGCCCTGGCGCAAACCACCACGCTTCACCCGGGGCACGCGCCTGCCGCTGCTATTCCAGTCCCCACCGCTCCGACGCCACACAACAGCCCCATCGCGTCCACTTCGGAACAAGAGACTCCGATCTCTCAGGCTGAATCAACC
>JBKBMR010000033.1:5651-17557 GCA_046295755.1 Methylohalobius sp. | reverse complement strand
GTCCTGGGGTGGTGGCGGCCTATCCTATTACGCCTCAGACCCACATCGTCGAAAACATCGCCAAGCTGGTGGCCGACGGCCAGCTCAAGTGCGAGGTGGTCAGCGTCGAGAGCGAGCATTCTGCTGCCTCGGTGGTGCTGGGAGCGGCCGCCGCTGGAGTTCGGGCTTATACCGCCAGCGCTTCCCAAGGCATCCTGCTGATGGCAGAAGTGCTCTACAACATCGCCGGCCTGAGAATCCCCCTGGTTTTGACTTGCGCCAACCGGGCAGTTTCGGCGCCTTTATCGATCTGGAACGATCACCAAGACTCGATGGCGGTGCGCGATGCCGGTTGGATCCAGCTTTACTGTGCCGACAACCAGCAGGCGGTGGACACCACTATTCAGGCCTTTCGCATCGCCGAAACCTTGGAACTTCCGGTGATGGTGTGCATGGATGGTTTTACCCTGACCCATACCTTAGAGCCGTTAGAGCTTCCTGAACCCGAACAGGTGGATGCCTTTTTGCCGCCCTATCGGTTTTCGCGCACTCTCGACCCGCACCACCCTATAACCTTGGGTACGCTGGTCTCTCCCGACGCCTACACCGAAGTGCGCTACGCCCACCACCAGGCCATGCTGCGAGCTTTAGAGCTCATCCCTAAGATCGATGCCGCCTGGCGTGAAATCACCGGCCGCAGCGCCGGCGGCCTGATCGCGGTGGAAGGGCCAGAGGAGGCCAAGATCGGGATTTTAACCTTAGGCTCGGTGTTTGGCACTTTGGCCGACGCGTGTGCGCTTTTAGGGGTAAAGGTGAGGCTGCTCCATCTTCGCACCTTTCGTCCTTTCCCAGCAGCAGCTTTGCAGCAAGCTTGCCAAGGGTTGGCCGATCTTGTCGTTTTAGAGCGCGCTTTTTCGCCGGGAGCCGGGGGAATTGTCGGCTCGGAGGTGCGGGCGGCGTTGACGGAACTCAAAAATCCGCCGCGGGTGCACAACTTCGCTGTAGGGCTAGGAGGGCGCGACGTGCCTTTGGACGTCGTGCAACGCGTGCTTTCGGCCATAGACGCCAAACATCCGACCCGCTTTGCCATCTTTGACGCAGACCTTTCCCGCTTGCCGGAGGAGGAACGATGAGCGAGGGCGAGATTTCCCTTGCCGAACTGAGGCAGCGCCAGATGCGCTTTCGCGGATTGGAGGCTGGGCACCGGGCGTGCCTGGGCTGCGGGCAGGCGCTGGCCGCGCGTCTGGTCACCGAGGCGGCCGGCCCCGATGTAATGATCGCCAACGCCACTGGTTGCCTGGAGGTGTTCACTACTCCCTGGCCGGAGTCAAGCTGGCGGGTTCCTTGGCTGCATTCGCTGTTCGAAAATACAGGGGCGGTCGCCGCGGGGATGGAGGCGGCCCTCAAAGTCCAGGGCAAAACCACCAAGGTATTGGCTTTTGCTGGGGACGGAGGCACCTTCGACATCGGCTTCCAGGCCCTTTCCGGCCTGCTCGAGCGCGAGCACGACGTACTCTACGTGTGCTACGACAACGAAGGCTATATGAACACCGGGGTGCAGCGTTCCAGCTCTACCCCTCATGCCGCGGCCACCACCACCTCGCCGGCCGGGCGCGCGCGCATGGGCAAACGCCATCTGAAAAAGGACATCCTGGCGATCATCGCCTCGCATCACATCGCCTATGCGGCCACCGCCTCCATCGCGTACCTTGAGGATTTAAAGCGCAAGGTTCGCCACGCCTTGTTGATTGAAGGACCAACTTTCCTGCATATTCACGCCCCTTGCCCGCTGGGCTGGGGGTACGACGGCGCTTTGAGCGTGGAGGTAGCGCGCCTGGCGGTGCAGACGGGGCTGTTTCCCTTGATCGAAATGGAGCGCGGCCGGGTGATCGGGGCCATGCCGCTGCGCCGCATACGCCCGGTGACCGATTATCTCAAGCTCCAAGGGCGTTTTAGCCACCTATTTCGCGACGACCCCAAAGCACGCGAGGAGTTGGAGCACTTGCAAGCTTTGGCCGATCATAACGTCGAAGTTTTCAAGCTGCGCGCCGACCGCCCAGACCCTTTAGACAGCGAGGGGGCAGACACCGTCCGGCGCGGCAGGCGGCGTTTTTGAGGGAAAACGCTATGATTTTGACCCGCGGAGCCTTTGCGTTTCCTGCCAGTTCGCTGGCCTATAAAACCGGCACCTGGCGCCTAAAGCGCCCAGTGCACCGCCGCCGCGCCGCCCCCTGCCATACCGCTTGCCCTGCTGGAGAGGACGCCCAGGCTTGGCTGGCGCGCTTGGACGAGGGCGATCCGCAAGGCGCCTGGGAGATTTTAGTCAGCGCCAACCCGCTGCCGGCCATCACCGGTCGGGTTTGCCACCATCCGTGCGAGCGCGCGTGCAACCGCGGGGTATTCGATGATCCGATCGCGATCCACGCTCTCGAGCGTTTCTTAGGAGACCAAGCCCTGGCCAACGATTGGCCATATCCGGTTTTGGCTCCTTCGCCTACGGCGTCTGAGATCGCCGTCGTTGGCGCCGGGCCGGCCGGGCTTTCCTGTGCGTACCACTTGCTACGCTTGGGGTATCGGGTAAAGGTATTTGACGCCTTGTCCGAAGCGGGGGGTACTTTGCGCCTGGCGCTGCCGCCTTATCGCCTACCGCGGGCGGTGTTGGATGCCGAAATCGGTCGCTTGTTGAGCTTAGGGATCGAATTTATCCCGAAAGTGCGCCTCGGCAGAGACGTCCATTTAGACGATCTGCGGCGTCAGTACCCGGCAGTTTTCTTAGGTATAGGGGCGATGAAACCGCGTTCGTGGGAAGTGGCTGGGGCGGTGCCGCCCGAGCTGCATCAAGGTCTGGAGCTGCTTAAGGAATGGGTGAACGTAGGTGAACTGCCCAAAGTCAACAGCGTGGCGGTCATCGGTGGTGGCAACACATCGGTCGACATCGCCCGAGTGATGCGGCGCGTTGGCGTGCCGGAAGTCCATCTCATCACTCACCGCGCTTTGCCGCATCCAGATACTCCAGAAAAGGACTGGATGCCCGCCATACCGCGCGAGGTCCAACAAGCCCAAGAGGAAGGGGTGATTTTCCATCCGCACTGCGGCGTCCAGCGCCTGATCCTGCGTGGTCAAAAGTTGGTCGGGATCGAGTTGCTGCGGATGAAAAAGCTGGTGCGCCCAGACGGGCGGGTCGAGCGTGTCCCTTTTGAAGGGACCGAAACGGTGCTGGCCGTGGAACAAGTGATTCCAGCTATCGGCGAAGTGGTCGATCCTTCCGGCTTGGAGAGTCTGCTCGCTGGTAGGGAGTTCTTGGCCGTCGATACCTGGGGGAAGGTGGCTGGTGTCCTTGGGGTATTTGCCGGCGGCGATGTGCGGGCAGGAGCCGGCATGGTCTCGATCGCCATCGGCGACGGGCGGCGCGCCGCTTTAGCGATCGCCGCTTATCTTCAAGGCCAGGAAGCCAAAGCCGAGCCGCTTACGACGATCGCTTACGCTCAGCTCAACGTCAATTATTACGACCACGCCCCGCGCGCCGAGCCGCCGTTGCTGCCGGTAGCGCAGCGGCTGGGATTTGCGGAGGTAGAAGGCGGGCTCGACGCCGCTCAGGCGGCGGCAGAGGCGGCTCGCTGCTTTTCCTGCGGTTCTTGTCTGGCCTGCGACAACTGTTGGAACTTTTGCCCAGAGCCGGCGGTGCTCAAGCTGCCCGAAGACGTTCCAGGCGAGGTGCGCTACGTGTTCGACTACGACTACTGCAAGGGATGTGGCCTATGCGCTCAAGAGTGTCCATGCGGTTTCATCCTCATGGAGGAGGAGACTTAAGTCCTGCTCAGCGTGTACCTTCCTCGCTATATTGCTTGCATATTGCTTTCACCTCAACGCCACTTATGGCGGCTGAATTGCCCAAGGGAGCAGCGAGTGTTTCCTGGTTGTTACCTCGATTTTGGCTTAATTTTTGGTTTTGTCACCTTGACAGGTTAGGATAAAAAACCATGCTGTCTGAGCTGATGTACTATCGCCAGGTGCTGGCGATCGTAGGCGACATTTTGCATCTTAAAGTGCCCCAAGCAGGGGCTGTTGCCGTCCCGGTGCGCTTGCACGATCTAGCGATGGTGCAAGATGAAACAGGTCTAGTCTCTTTGGCGCAAGCGATCGCCATAGACCGCGAGCGGGTGGCTTTACAGCTGTTTTCTGGCAGCCGCGGCTTTTCGACGCAGGCGATGGTGCGTTTTTTAGGGCATCCGCTCGAAGTTCCCTATTCGCGCAACCTTTTGGGGCGTATCTTAGACGGAGTTGGCCGTCCCATAGACGGTGGGCCATCTTTGGCAGGGGAACCTAAGGTCAGAGCCACAAGCCCGACCGTCAACCCCATGCGCCGCCAGCTCGCATCAAGGCTGATCCGCACCGACGTGCCGATGATCGATCTGTTCAACTGCCTGGTAGAAAGCCAGAAGATTCCAATTTTTTCGATCTACGGGGAACCGTATAACGAGTTGTTAGCCCGGATTGGCATCCAGGCCGACGCCGATTTGGTGATCTTTGGCGGGATGGGCTTGATCTACGACGAGTATCGTTTTTTTTGCGACGCGTTTGAGGATGCAGGGGTCTTGGGGCGCACGATCTTGTTCTGCAACCTGGCTTCGGACCCCTCGGTCGAGCGCCTTTTAGTGCCCGATCTGGCGCTGGCGGTGGCCGAGCGCTTCGCCGTCGAGGAAAACTTAAGGGTGCTGGTGCTCTTAACCGACATGACCGCTTTTGCCGATGCCCTTAAAGAGATCAGCATCGCTTTAGAGCGCGTCCCCGCCAACCGCGGCTATCCGGGAGATCTCTACTCACAGCTAGCGCGCCGCTACGAGCGGGCATGCGATTATCAAGGGGCCGGCTCGGTCACCATTCTCTCCGTCACCACGGTGCCCGGCGACGACATCACGCATCCTATCCCCGACAACACCGGCTACATCACTGAGGGTCAGTACTATTTGCGCAATGGGATGATCGATCCCTTCTCCTCCCTCTCTCGCCTTAAACAATACGTCATCGGTAAAGTCACGCGCGAAGACCACGCTGAAGTGATGAACACCTTAATCCGCCTTTATGCGGAGGCGCGCGAAGCCGAGCAAAAACAGGCGATGGCTTTTGAACTGTCTGCCTTTGACCGAAAACTCTTGCGCTTTGGCGCGCTGTTTCGCAAGCGGTTCATGGACGTTCGCGTTTCCTTGCCGCTGGAAGCGGCGTTGGATTTGGGTTGGCGCACCATGGCGGAATGCTTTGCGCCTGAAGAGCTTTTGATCAAGCGCGAGTTAGTGGCCAAGTACTACCCCAAGGAGGTAACGCTTGAAGCTGACGCTCAATAAATCGGTACTGCAGCGCGAGCGGGCCAAAATCGCTCTCTACCAGCGTTATCTTCCGCCGCTTGAGCTTAAGCGGCAAGAACTCTTGCATCGCTTAAGCCTTGCGCAAGCCGAACTGGCTGAGCTTGCTCGCCGCCGCGAAGCATTGCTCTCCTTTGTCCACGCCGAGCTTGTTATGCTGGCTGATGGGCGCATCGAACTTTCTGGATTGGGGCGCTTGGACAGGGTCGAGGTGGGAAAGGAAAACGTGCTCGGGGTAGCACTTCCCAGGCTTGATCGGGTGGTGGTTCAGGTTCAGGAATATTCGCCTTTGGCCAGGCCGCACTGGGTGGATGAAGTCGTTCGCTGCATACGCGAGATGATCGAGCTTGAAGTCGCCTTTCAAGTCGCTGAGCAGCGCTTGGCCATCTTGACGCAGGCGGCCAAAAGCGCCACTCAGCGCGTTAACCTGTTGGAAAAGGTTTTGATTCCTAAAGCTTCGGTCAACGTCCGGCGCCTTAAGGTTTATCTGGAGGACTTAGAGCGCGCCGAAACCATACGCGCTAAGCTGGCCAAGGGGAAACTCAAACGATGAGCATCGTCGCCCTCAAAAAATGCACGCTGATCGGTTTGGTCCGAGAGAAGCTAGTGATTTTAGAGGAATTGCAAGCGCTTGGCTGCGTGCATATAGAACTCCTACGCTCGCTTGAGGATACTCGCCAACGCGCTTACCCGACAAAATATCTTAAGGCGATTAAATTTTTGGCCAGTTGCCCAAGAAAGCTGCGCCCGATCCAGGAAGAACCCAGCTTCGATGCTGAGGCTCTGACCGAGCGCTGTCTGGCGCTGGAAGAAAGGATGCGCACCTTGCAAGATCGCTGCGATTTCCTGCGCGGGCGCATCCGGGCATTGGAGCCTTGGGGGGAGTTTCACTTGCCGCCGGAGGAAGCCCTCTGTGGCTTAAAACTTTGGTTTTACGTGGTCCCTTTGCGTCAGCTTAAAGCTTTGCCTAAAGACGGTCTGGTCTGGCAAGTGGTCCATCAGACGCCGAAGCTGGCTTATGTGGTGGTTGTGGCCGAAGAGGAGCCTGCTCTTTGGCCGCTGTTTAGAGTGCATACTGGCCGCGTGCCGCTTTCGCGGCTTAAAGCAGAGCTTAGTCGACTCGAAGTAGAACTAGAAGATTGTGCGCTGGAGCGCGAGCGCCTGACGCGTTTTTTGGCTTTGTTTTATCGCCACTTAGGGGAACTGGAAGATCAAGCGCTGCGCCGGCAAGCGGCCGATGCGGCTTTGGAAGCCGGCGAGCTGTTTGCGCTCCAAGCTTGGGTGCCGGTTCCCAGACTTGGCGAGCTTGAATCCTTCGCCTGCCGCCTTCGCTTGGGTTTGATTGTGCAAGAACCTTTGGCGAGCGAGACACCGCCTACTTTGCTGGTCAATTCTAGGCCTTTTGCCGCTGGCGAGATTTTGGTGCGTTTCTATCAGATTCCCCGCTATGACGATTGGGACCCGTCAGCGGTGGTCTTCGTCTCCTTCGTGGCGTTTTTTGCCATCATGTTGGCCGATGCCGGCTATGCTCTTTTGCTTTTGGCCGCGCTTTGGTGGTTGCGCCACCGCCTTTCATCCGATTTGCAGATCCTTGGCAGGTGGGCCGCCGGGGCTTCGCTCGTGTGGGGAAGCTTGACAGGAGGGTATTTTGGCCATCCGCTTCCTTCGCATTGGATACCTGGCTTTCTTGCGTTGGGGGATTTGGAGGGGATGCTGAATTTTAGCCTCGTGGTCGGCTTGCTGCATTTGTCTTTGGCCAATTTGATCCGAGCATGGCAAGGCATTCGCCGCAGTCGGCCTTGGTTGGCCCCTTTGGGCTGGATTGCGGCCGCCTGGGGCGGGTTTGGCTTTTGGCAGGGGAAAGAGGCGGTTTGGCTGGGAGCAATCGGCGGGGGGCTTGTGGCGGTGCTGGTCGGCAGCAGCCAGCGTCCGGTCAAGCGCTGGAAGGATCTTTTTTGGCGAGGGCTTGAAGGCTTGGGCGAGCTTACTAAAGTCACGCGTTTGTTGGGCGATGTGCTCAGCTACTTGCGCTTGTTTGCGATCGCCTTGGCTGGGAGCGCTTTGGCTTCGACCTGTAACGCTTTGGCGGTAGAAGTGCGCGGCGTCGTTGGCCTAGGCGTGTTAGAAAGCCTGCTGGTGTTGCTCATCGGCCACGGGATCAATGGCGGGCTGAGCCTGATGGGAGCGGTGATCCATGGGCTTCGCCTCAACTTTATCGAATTTTTCGCTTGGGCGCTGACAGGTGAAGGAAGGCCGTTTCGGGCGTTTGCTAAACACGGGGAGCAAGCATGGAAAACTTAGTGATAGCTTTAGGCTGGGCGGGGCTGTATGGGGTCATGGCGCTAGGGGCGATCGGCAGCATCATCGGCTGCGGCATCGCTGGGCAGGCGGCGATCGGCGCTATGCTGGACACCGAAGGGGGATACGGACGCTACATCGGCGTGTCGGTGATGCCTTCCTCGCAAGCGATTTATGCCATCGTCGTCATGTTCAGCTTGCAGCGGCCGGTGACCGCTGAGACTGGCCCGGCGTTATTTGGCATCGGGATTTTCGCTGGGCTAGCGCTTATGTTCAGCGCCGTTCTCCAGGGGCGAGTGTGCGCTTCGGCGATCTCCGTTTTTAAAGCCAAGCCGGAAATTTTTGGCTTATCGCTGGCTCCGGCAGCGATCGTCGAAGGCTTTGCCGTGTTTGTTTTTGTTTTTGCTTTAGTGTTGGCCGGGCAGATTCCGGGAGGATAAGAGATGGTTGAGGATAAGCTGCCTGCCCACGGCGTGCAAGCGTTGATCGAGCGGCTGCGCGCTGAAGGGGTTGAAGCTGGGCGCCAGGAAGCAGAGAAAATCCTCGCCGAGGCGCGCGCGCAAGCCGAGCGCATGCTCGCTGAAGCTCAAGCGCAGGCAGAGAGCCTAATCGCTCAAGCCAAACACGCTCAGGCCAAGTTAGAAAGCGCTTGCCGTGAGGCGTTGGCGCTGGCGGTGCGCGATGCCAAACTCAGGCTGCAGGAGGAGTTAAGCTCGGCTTTTGATCATAAACTGGCCGAGCTTGTCCGCCAGGCGATGCGCCCACAACCCTTTTTGGAGCAGTTGATTTTGCACATAGCCGGTAAGGTCGGCCAGAATCTGCCACCGGGTCCAATCACGCTTGTGCTTCCCTCGGAGCCGGCTACGTTGGAGGCGCTTCGCCAAGCGCCTGAATCGGATTCCCCTATGATCCACCTGACTTTGGGGATAGCCCAGGAGATGCTGCGTGAGGGAGTGACGCTGAAAGTAGGAACTGGGTTTGCCGCCGGGATCCGGATCGAGCTCGGCGAAGGGGCGATGCTCGACTTAAGCGATGAGGCGCTGAGCCAATTGCTTTTAGCCCACCTTCGCCCAAGATTTCGCTTATTGCTCGAGGGCATTGTCCGTGCTAGCGAGTGACCGCTATGTGACCCTGATGGCGAGTCTGCCGCCGCATCCTAAAAACCTGTTTGATGCGCGCCGCCTGCCGATCTCGCGCGAGCGCTTAGAGGAGCGCTTGCGGATGCTCGAACCTGAAGACGCTAAAACCTTGGCCCTGATCGAGGGCGTTGTGCGTTGGGATAGGGTCGATCCGCGCGCCTCCTCGCAACAAGTGATCGCTGAATACCAACGCGTGTTAGATGCTTTGCCCGATGAGTTTCTCAAAGAGTTGGTGCGTTGGCACGCTGAGCTGCGTACCGTGGTGGCAGCGCTTCGCCTGCGCCACAAGGGACTTGAGCCGCCTGCTTCGCCTTGGGGCATGGGCCGCTTTGTCGGCTGGATCGCCGCTCATTGGATGAGTCCGGCCTTTGCTTTGGAGCGCATCTACCCTTGGCTGCCGCGCGCTGAGGAGTACGTGCAGCAGAAAAAGCCCTTGGCGCTTGAGCGCTTGTTTTTGTCTTTAGTGTGGGAGCACTACGCTCGGGTAAGCCAAGGGCATAACTTCGACTTTGCGGCGGTAGCGATCTATGTCCTGCGTTGGAGCACGGTGGAACGCTGGGTGCGTTGTCAACCCAGCGGCGCTGTGGCACGGTTTAAGCACTTGGTCAAAGAGGGGATAGAAGATTGGCGACTTCTCTGAACCAGAACGCTTGGGTGGTTGCCGTACAGGACGACTTGGTTACGGTGGAAGCCGAAGACGGCCACCTGCGTAAGAACGAAGTAATTTATGTGTTGCCCGAGCGCGGGAAAAGCGGCCAGCGCCTAAAGGCCGAAATCCTTAGGATACGAGGTCGCTTGGCCGAAGCCCAGGTGTTTGAAGGGACTTCCGGGGTAGCGGTAGGCGATCCGGTCGAACGCACAGGGCAGCTGCTTTCAGTGCAATTGGGCCCTGGTCTTTTGGGTAAGGTGTACGACGGCCTGCAGAGACCCCTTGCAGAATTGGCCGGACGTTATGGGTTTTTCTTGCCGCGCGGAGTGGAACTGGCGCCCCTTGACCCCGACCGCCGTTGGTCGTTTGTGTCTTGTGTCCGCAAAGGTGCCCGCCTGCTAGCCGGGCAGGTTTTAGGGAAGGTGCAGGAAGGAGCCTTTGAACACAAGATTATGGCCCCTTTCGATCTAGAGGGGGAAGCTAAGTTGTTGTGGATCCGTGAGGGACAAGTGAGCCTCCAAGAGCCGATCGCCGCCATCGCTACCTGCCAAGGCGAGCGCACCTTGACCTTAGTGCACTCCTGGCCGGTTCGCCGGCCGTTGCCCGAGAAGTTGCTCGCTTTGGGGCTGGCTAGGCGTGAATATCCGGATCGACCTTTGGTAACCACGATCCGCCTCATCGACACTTTGTTTCCTATCGCCTTGGGGGGAACTTGCTGCGTGCCTGGGCCGTTCGGCGCCGGTAAAACCGTTCTCCAGCACCTGATCGCGCGCTACTCGGCCGTGGACATCGTGGTTTTGGTCGCCTGCGGCGAGCGCGCCGGCGAGGTGGTGGAAATCTTGAGCGAGTTTCCCAAACTTTCCGATCCCAAAACCGGCGCCCCGCTCATGGAGCGCACCATCGTGATCTGCAACACCTCGTCTATGCCGGTGGCGGCGCGCGAGTCTTCGCTGTATACTGGGGTCACGATCGCCGAGTACTACCGTCAGA
This sequence comes from Methylohalobius sp., assembly GCA_046295755.1. Lineage (GTDB taxonomy): Bacteria > Pseudomonadota > Gammaproteobacteria > Methylococcales > Methylothermaceae > Methylohalobius. Next base: position 7,142 of record JBKBMR010000033.1, on the reverse strand, counting down.
TGGGCTACGACGTTCTGCTTTTGGCCGATTCGACCTCGCGTTGGGCGCAAGCGATGCGCGAGATTTCTGGACGGATGGAAGAAATTCCTGGCGAGGAAGCCTTTCCGGCGTATTTAGCCTCGGCGATTCGCGGCCTTTACGAGCGCGCTGGCATGATCTCAGGACCGGGCGGCAGCGGTAGCTTGACCTTCATCGGCACCGTCTCGCCAGCCGGAGGCAACTTCGAAGAACCGGTCACGCAGGCGACCTTATCGACGGTCAAAGCGTTTTTGGGACTGAGCGCCGATCGCGCCTACAAGCGCGCTTATCCGGCTATTGATCCTTTGCTGTCTTGGTCGCGCTACCGCGAGCAACTTCGCCCTTGGTTTGAACGAGAGATTCCCGGTTGGACGGCTAAGGTGCACTGGGTGCTCGAATTGTTGCGCCAAGGGGAAGCGATATTTCAGATGATGCAGGTGACGGGCGAAGAGGGGGTGTCGCTTGAGGATTTTGTAACCTACCAAAAAGCTTGGCTCGTGGATATTGCGTATTTGCAGCAAAACGCTTACGATCCGGTCGATGTCTCTACCCCGCTGGCTCGGCAAGAGAAAGTCTTTTCCTTGCTGGTAGAGGTGCTCGATCGCTCTTATGCCTTTGGCGACAAGGAGGAAGCCCGCCGTTTTTTCTTGCGCTTGGCGGAGCTGTTTCGCAACCTCAACTACGCACCGCTTGGCTCGGACGCATACCAGGAGTATATAGTCGCAATCCAAAACGCTTCCGAGGAGGTGGCATGCCAGAAGACTTGAGGCTTGTAGGCGCCGGTGAGAGGAGAGAGCGCGCTTTGCCTTTGCTCACTCTATTGCGTGCGCTGCAAAAGCAATATGGCTATCTTTCGCCTGAAGCGTTGAGCGAAGCGGCTTCGGTTTTAGGCCGGCCCTTGGCCGAGGTGCAAGGGGTGGCTGAGTTTTATGGGTTTTTGGCCACTTTGCCAGCCCGCTATCGCGTGTACTTTAGCACCTGCATCGTCGATGAGTTTAAGGGCCGTGCCGAATTGCAAGACAGATTGTGCGCGCGCTTGGGAGTTTCCCCTGGAAAGGCGCGCGCCGACGGGCAGGTGAGCGTTCAGGAGACTTCTTGTACCGGCTTGTGCGACCAGGGCCCCTCTCTGCTTGTGAACGGTTTGCCGATTGCGCGCCTTACGCCTTCCCTGATCGAGGCTATCGCTCAGTCCATCGAACAAGGCATACCGCTAGAGCACTGGCCTAAGGAGTGGTTTAAGGTTCAAGACAGTTTCCGCCTGCGTGGCCTGCAGCTTGATGCTCCTTGGCGTTCTGGGGCGGCTTTGAAAAAAGCGCTTAGGAAAGGCGCCGAATTTGTATTTCGAGAGCTTGAAGTCTCCGGTCTTCGCGGGCGAGGTGGGGCAGGTTTTCCTACGGCCCTCAAATGGCGCTACTGCCGGGAGGCGCAAGGCGAGCACTATGTGGTCTGCAACGCCGATGAAGGGGAGCCCGG